>CACWZZ010000004.1 GCA_902765485.1 uncultured Bacteroidales bacterium | reverse complement strand
GCTGGAAACCGCCTTTAAGGCGCAGAAGAAATACACCTCTCTCTTTGCGTACACCGTTGCGCAGAAGTACGTAAAACCGGAGTTCGGAGGATAAGTTATAACGAAAAGGCAAATCCTTAAAGTAATCGTTTCGGTTCTGATAGCGGCACTGACGGCACTTGCGGCTTCGCTGGGACTGAGTTCCTGCAACGTGACGCGGACGATCACGACCCGAAGCGAGGCATGGCAGAAAGGCGACACGTCTGTCGTCATCCAAAGCAAAACGGTCGAGACCTACGATGCCTCCAAGAAGCTCTGATCTTTGAAAGAAAATTATTAGTTCACAAATTACACAAATTAAACAAAATTTTAACTATGGGAAAAGTAGTATTTTTGGACCCGATTGACCACATCTCGGGCAAGATTGCGAAGAAATTTCGCACGATTTACAATTACATGAAAGCCACCGGACTGAAGTACACGTCCGTCCACGGCGAGCGCAGCACCCAGCCGTCCACCAAGGAGCTGAAAGCGCGTGAGCGTTTCGCCGGAGTGGCAGCGATGGTCACCGCACGCCGCGCCGATCTGACCAAGATCGTTGCCGACCAGCAAGCCTTCCTTGCGCAGAAAGACACCGCAGGCGGTGCCAAGACCATGCGTGAGTACCTCTGGCTCATCTGCGGTCAGGAGTACGATGCCGCCCACAACGGCTAATCGCAAAATTGGAAAAATCGTCCTTCGGGGCGATTTTTTTTGCATATCTCAAAAAAAAGCAGTACCTTTGCAGGCGCAAAGGTTTATAGATAAAAACGATGAAGAAAGCAACACTTATTTTGACTGCAATCCTGCTCTCTTTGAGCATGGCGGCACAGAAACTGAACCCGGCTTATTTGGCGTATATCGAGCAATGGAAAGCTACTGCGCTCCAGAACCAAGCGGAGTACGGCATTCCGGCTTCAATCATCATGGCGCAAGCCCTGCTGGAGTCCTCTGCGGGTAGTAGCGAACTGGCGGTGAACGCCAATAACCATTTCGGCATCAAATGCACCAACGAATGGCTCGGAGGGGTGTATTACCATGACGACGACAGCAAAGGCGAGTGTTTCCGTCAGTACGGTGACGCGGCGGAGAGTTTCAAAGACCACGCGCTGTTCCTGCAACGTCCGCGGTACGCTACCTGCTTCGAGATAGCAATAGAGGACTACGAAGGCTGGGCACACCGCCTCAAAGCCTGCGGCTATGCTACGGACAAGAACTACGCCCCGAAGCTGATCAAGCTGATCGAGGATTACCAACTCTACGATCTGGAAGGGCAAAAGACCGCGGCAGAGCCGGAAAAAGCAGATGATAGAAAGCCCGCGACGGAGCCGCACAAAGGCGAAAGTGGAAAGACGAAAGCCACGGTCATCCATGGCACAGCTCCGATCGCTATTATCACGCATGACCCGGAGCCGCCGTACGAGGAGCCGCTTAGCGCACGGAACGAGAAGAAACTGTTTCTGCTCCAGCACCCTTCCCATAAATGCAACGGCGTGTCGTACGTGACCGCGCGCGAAGGCGACACGTACGCGAACATTGCTTTTCGCCTGAACGTGCGCGAACGCGCCTTGCGCGAATGGAACGACGCGCTGGGGCGAGAGTTGGCGGTCGGTGACCGCGTTTTTATGAGCGCCAAGAAGAAACGGGTACCCCAAGAGAAAAGTATCATGTGGGTCCACCCGGGAGAGAGCCTTTGGATGATTTGCCAGCGCGAGGGAATCCAGATGGCGCAAGTGCAGAAACTGAACGGCTTTGCGCCGGAGCTGCGCGTCTTTCGTACACGCCAGCAGATCTACCTGAATAAGGTGAAAGGTGAAAAGTGAAAGTTCTTCATCGTTGACGGACGCGCTGGTGGCTTATTTGCGCGAGAGCGGACTGGAGCAATCTGTGCTGGAAGTGCAGGTGGAGGAGGTGTGGCCCCAAGTGATGGGGGATATAGTAACCAAACTGACCCGCTCCGTAGAGGTCAAAGACGGTATGCTGATCGTGCGCGTCAACTCGGCGGCACTCAAGACGCAGCTGTTTGAGAACCGGTTCGAACTGGTTCGCAAGCTGAACGAAGCCGTCGGAGCGGAGGTAATAAAAGATTGCAGAATTTTGGGATGATTTATCCGAATAACATAGAGCAGAAAATAGATTTTACGGTCATCCGCGCGGAGTTGATGCAGCGATGCAGTTCGCCGCTGGGACGCGAGCGCGTGGAGGCGATGCAGATGGAGACGGAGTACGAGACGGTAAGCCGTCTTTTATTGCTGACCGACCAGATGCGTGCGGCGCACGCAGACCCGATGTTGACTTTCCCGCGCGGAGAGATCCACGATGTGCGCGAGGGCATAGCCCGAATCCGAATCGAGGGACTCTTCCTCGACGAAGCCGAACTGGACGCCCTGCGCCATTCGGTCTCGTACGCAGCCGAACTGGAGACTTTCTTTGCTTCGCTGGACGAGCAGCGCTATTCGCTCTTGAGATCATTAGGCACTAGCGAAGCGCAGGGAATCCTGGGCTCGCTGGTGAAGACGATCAACCGCGTCTTGGACCGCTATGGTCGGTTGGCGGACAGCGCTTCGCCCGAGCTGGCACGTATCCGGCGCGAGATCACCAACCTGCAAGGGTCCGTGGGACGAACATTGCAGTCCATCCTGCGGCAAGCCAAAGCGGACGGGTTCGTGGAAGCCGACGCGGCTCCGACGATCCGCGAGGGGCGACTGGTGATCCCTGTCTCGCCGGGCTACAAACGCAAGATCGGCGGTATTGTGCACGACGAATCGGCTACCGGCAAAACGGTCTATATAGAGCCGCAACAAGTGGTGGACGCCAACAATCATATCCGCGAATTGGAGAGTGCGGAGCGGCGCGAACGGATTCGCATACTGCAAGCCGTGACCGATGAGTTGCGACCCAATACCCATCTCATTCTGGCTTCCCAGCAGATGTTGGCGGAGGTCGATTTCCTAAATGCCAAAGCTTCGCTGGCGGAGAGCCTGAAAGCCATCCGTCCGGAGGTGTTGAACGAACCGCTGCTGGATTGGTCGGAAGCGCGCCATCCTGTGCTGTGGCTCCATTATACGCCGCAAGGCAAGACCGTTGTGCCGCTCTCGATCCGTTTGCAGGCAAGCGAGAACCATGTGCTGGTCATCAGCGGACCGAACGCCGGCGGTAAATCGGTCTGCCTCAAGACCGTCGCTTTGCTGCAATATATGCTGCAATGCGGTCTCTTGGTGCCGGTGGCGGAGCAGAGCAGGGCAGGGGTCTTTGACCGGCTGATGATAGACATCGGCGACGAGCAATCAATCCAGGACGAGCTGTCCACCTATTCGTCGCATTTGCGAAACATGAAGCATTTCCTGCGCAACGCCGACGACCGCACTCTGTTGCTGATAGACGAGATGGGAACCGGCACCGAGCCGCTGATCGGCGGCGCGATAGCGGAAGCTATCTTGCGCGAGTTGGTCAGCCGCCATGTCTTCGGAGTGATCACCACCCACTACACCAACCTCAAGCATTTCGCCGAAGAGACCCCGGGTGTGGTGAACGGCGCGATGTTATACGACCGCGGAGCCATGCGTCCGCTCTTCCAACTATCCATCGGACAAGCCGGTAGCAGTTTTGCTATCGAGATTGCACGGCAGACCGGATTAGGCGAGGATATTATCCAATACGCAACAGACTTGGTGGGCGAAGAGCACATCGATTACGACCGCCAGTTGCAGGACATAGCGCGCGACAAGCGTTATTGGGAGCGCAAGCGGCAGCAGATTCGCCAGCGCGAGAAAGAGTTGGAAGCGAAGATAGCGGAATACGAAGAGCGGCTGGCGGGCGTCAAGCAGCAGAAGAAAGAGATCTTGGAGGAAGCGCGGCAACAAGCCGAAGCCTTGTTACAGCAATCCAATGCGACCATAGAGCGGACGATCCGCGAGATCAAAGAAGCCAAGGCGGAGAAAGAGAAGACCAAGGCGGCTCGCGCGAGGGTGGAGAAGATGAAGACGCAAGTGGCGGCTCCCAAGACGAAGAGCCCGAAGGCCCCCAAAGGTGAACCGGCAGCTCCGGCAACCAAGACGCCCAAAGTGCTGCGAGACCTGCGTGACCTGCGTGTGCTGAAAGGCGAAATGCCCGAGGCAAGCGCTACTCCCGCTGCTTCGTCCAGCGTCTCAATTGCGCATGCCCGCAAGGTGAAGTTCGAGCGCACGCTGGACTTGCGCGGAATGCGGGTGGACGAAGCGACCGAAGCCTTGATCGCCTATATGGACGATGCGCTGATGGTGGGAGCAGGAGAAGTGACCATCCTTCATGGTACCGGAACAGGTGCGCTCAAACAGCTCACACGCGATTACCTGGGCGACCTGAACCGCCGGCGTCGCAAACGGGGACAAGTGCCTATTGAGTTCGACGACGGAGATGTGAACCACGGCGGAGCAGGACTGACCGTAGTAAAGTTGTAGCCCCACCCCGACCCTCCCCCGTAGGGAGGGGGAAGGAGGGGGAAGGGAGAAGGGATTTAATAGTTAAAATAGGAATGAAGAAAATTATTGTTCTATTGTTCATTATGTGCCCCTTGCTGGCTTGGGGCGCTAACCAGCCGGGTTTCGGCGACAGACGCTACAGCCTGACCGCTATGGGCGAGTATAGTTATAATACCGTCTGGGGACACCACGGCAATTTAGACATGCAGGCGTTACTGCCGTTCAATCCCCATTTCGAGATGGAGGCGAAGGTGCAACTCTCTACGGCGAATGTCTATTCCGGCGTGTTGCAGTTCCGACCCAAATTCGAACTGCCGGTAGGAGAGATGTTCATTGAGACGGATATTTATTACCGCGCGATCGCCCGAAACCGGATGAGCGATATAACTGCGGCTCTGGGAGTCGGCTACCGGATGGACTATGTCTCCGTCACGCTGGGCGTCTTCGGCCGTGTGCTGAATGACTGGAACCGCGACTGGCATTCGAACGACAGTTATATGGTCGAGCCCTTTAATATGCTCTACCGCGTGGAGGTCTTCTGCCGTCCGCAGAATAATAACTGGAACTTGTCCTTTATGATCTCCAATGTGGACGACTACCAGATGGAGCGAATGTGGCAGTTGCTGTTCCACGTCGGCGCATGGTACGACGTCAATGAGCACTGGCGGCTCAATTTCGGCGCGCAATGCAAACCCACAGGTATGTTCCATCTGAACGCAGAGTTCTACGGAGCTACCTTCCGCACAGGATTCACATATAGGTTTTAGTACGAAAAAGGAGGATAAAAGATGAAAAAACAATTACTCTATATAGGCATCGCGGCATGTGTTTTAATGGCATGCAAGAATGAAGACGCTACGCTCGACATGGCGGGTATGTTCTCGCCCAACGGCGAAGTGGTGAACACTCGTTTTGAGCAGTCCATCGCTTATAATGACGAAATAGGAGAGATGCACGAAGACATGGGATCGGACGAATATACGATCTATGTTTGTTCGGACAGTCATGTCACGCGCAAGGCGCACCGGAATCTGGATTATTTCATCGACCAGTACAATAGTGCTGCGGCTCCGAAGATTGCATTGCATCTGGGAGACCTGATTGATGCGCAGAAGAATTATCCTTGTGCCGACAGTATTCTCTCGCTGGCAAACGGACCGCTCTATATCGCGCCGGGCAACCATGACCTGTATTTCAAACAATGGTCTATTTACCGCTCCTATTATAATACCGGCACGTATTGGTTTGACACCAACAACGGAGGAAAGAAACTGGAGCTTTTCATCTGTCTGGACAGCGCGGATGGAACCTTAGGAACAAAGCAGATGCAGTGGTTGCGAGACCTCTTGGCGAAAAAAGCCAATGCCGGCTACCGCCGTATTATCGTCTTCACCCACACGCATTTCTGGAAATTAGACGGTTCGCAGGGACACACCTCCAACTGGGGGATCGAAGAGACCTACGAATTAGCTTCGCTCTTCTCCCAATACGGCGTAGAGTTCGTCTGGTGCGGACACCAGCACGCGCGCCAGTCGGTGCTTTTCAAGGGGGTAAACTATCTGGTGCTGGATGCGACGAAAGATAAAGAGCAAGGTCAGTCCTATATGACGGTAGAGATGGGACCGAGCGCTATCTATCATTACCATTCGTATCCGAAAGCGAAATAAGCCATTCCAGTAGTGCCTGCATATCCGGGAAGATTCGGTCTGCTCCTTCTGCCGCCAGATCCGAGTCCGGCAGCGGACCGGTGTTGACCGCACAAGTGAACAGTTCTGCGGCTTTTGCTGCGCGTACACCGAGAGGCGCATTCTCCACCACCATACATTCTTCTTTCTTGAACCCGGAGCGGGTCCATGCCTTGAGGTATGGCTCGGGATCCGGCTTGCCGTGCTGGACATCAAAAGAGGAAATGATCCCTGTGAAGGCATGGTCAAACGTGTCATTGAGATGCCCGATGAGGTTTCGCTGACCGGAGCCGGTCACTACCCAACATTCCACGCCCTGCGAACGGAGGTAACGGAGCACTTCGCTCACGCCCGGGATAGTACCCGGAAAACCTCCTGTCATTTCCGTGAAATGGGCGGTTTTGTCTGTATAAATAGTTTGGACAAGTTCCGGCGTGGCTTCCTTGCCATAGATGCGCTGATAGTATTCTTTGATGACTCCTGTGCCGGTTCGTCCTTCGTTGCGATAACATTCTTCGGGTGAATAAGGAAGCCCGTGTTTGTTCATCGCCCATACCCAGGCTTCTGCGTGGAAAGGCATGGAGTTATAGAGAATACCGTCTTGGTCGAAGAAGACCGCTTTCGGCATAGGACGCTTAGGCCATTTAGCATTCAGCGAGAGCGCAGGGCGTTCGCCGAAGATAGAGGATCCGATGCGTACCATGTTCGCGCCGCAGGCGATTGCTATCTCGAAATCATCGCTCATTCCGGCGCTATAGATCGGCATGTCTTTCCAAAGCCGGTGCACCTCGGTAAAGCAGCGGCGAATCTCTGTTTCGTCCTCGGTATTTGTCGCCATGGTCATTAAGCCGCAGAGGCGTACATGGCGCAAGGTTGCAGCTGTATTGTCTAGAACTGACCCGATAGTATCAGGCAAAAACCCCGTTTTACTCTCTTCGCGGGCTATGTGCACTTCGAGCAGGACATCTTGGGTAATGCCGAGTTTGGCGGCTTCAGCGTCGATCGCCTGCAGCAGTTTGAGCGAATCCACGGAGTGGATGAGCAGTTGCCGGGTAGAGGTTTGTCCTTCGGTGTAAAAAAGGCGAAGTAGTTCCCGCACTTTATTGGTCTGCAGGTGTCCGATGAAATGCCAGTGAATGTCCGCCGGCAGTTGGGGGAGTTTGACCTTCAGTTCCTGCACGCGGCTTTCGCCGAAATGCCGTTCGCCGGCATTGTATGCTTCGCGAATGGACTCCACCGGCTGAAACTTACTCACGCACACGAGCGTGACGCCCGCGGGTATATGCGCGCGCACGTTCCTTATATTTTCTGCTATACTCATTGTGCGTTCAGCCAGTTTACGTAAGGGGTGATATATCGTTCTTTCTTCTCCTCGTACACGGCATTCAGATCGACCATGATGCCGGTCTCATACACGTTTGCGAGCTCGTCGTTGATGGCATTGCCGAAGAACTGCAGGTCGTTCGTGATGTTGAGGTAGGCGGAGAACATAGGCGGAATGACCGTTCCTTGTTCGCGCACGGCGTGCTGGAGAATATGGTAGTTCTCCTGCGGGTCTGTACCGGTAAACGGTGTGTTTTCGAGCGTCCGGATAGCTACGGATTTATACGGCGCAATCAGTCCTTCTTCGCCCTTGTGGAAGCGCTGGAGGTAGTTATAGATCAGTTCGCGCGCGGTCTCATTGTAATCCGGGTAGATCGTCACTTTGCCTATCATCCACCGTATATCGGGGTTATTATGCATGACCGCTCCGATGCCGTCCCAGATGTTATCCAGTGCAAAGAGCGCTTTCACGCCCATCTCGCGTTTCTGGTACATCGGCTGCACGAAAGCTCGTCCGAACTCAATCGTATTAGGCAGATATTCGCGGATGAACCGCTCGGAATAGTGGAAGAGGTGGGCGGAGGTGATATAGGGTTGCAATTCACCTTTCTCGTTCGCCTTCATCACGACGTCGCGTCCCATGAGATAGCGGTAGCCGCCAATGATCTGGCGGTTCGCAGGGTCCCAGACGATGAGTTGGTGATAGGGTTTGGGCATAGTGTCCATATCATCCATGTCCATCTCCAAGCCGGTAGCTCCTCCGCCGTCGCGATAACTGATCTCGCGCAGGCGTGCTATCTCGCGCATCACGTTCGGGCACTCGTGCGCCGTGATGTCATAAATCAAGTTGTCCGCTTTGTTAGACGGACGAAGTAGATGCCCCTTCAGCTCTTTCTCCAAAAGAGCGGTTTCAACGGGTGGGATTATTGGTTGCATAGACAATTGATTTAACATATTGTGCCCATTGTTTGGGCGTTTTGGATGAGTCAAAGGTGGAGTAGGGGATAGGCGGCAGGACATGCACTTTGAAATGCTTGCCATGCGCGCCATACATCTCGTCCACGAGGTATAACATCTCTATATTCAGTTTAATATGCAGGATCTTGCGCAGGAGCGCCAGGACATAGAAGAACCGGCTGTTCTGCCCCTCGAAATAGATAGGTACTATATTCCGTTTATATTCGCGCGCGCATTGGACGAAGTTCTTCTGCCATTCCAGATCCCGGATCTGCCATTTGCCGTCAATGCGTTGGAGACGGCTGCAAGCTCCGGCAGGGAAGGTGAGCACATCGGTCTCGCTCTCCCACATTTCTTTCTGGCGGACAACTTGCTCTTTGCTGAGCATGCCTGTTTTGCTGACGGGCGCCCATAAGCCCGCCAGAGGCTTCATGTACATGAGCAGTTCGTTGACGATCACTTTCAACTCCCGCTTTTCGGAACGGCTCTCATGGATCATTTGGGCAATGATCATTCCGTCCAGCCCGCCGAGAGGGTGGTTGGAGACGAAAATGACCGGCTTGCCGTCCGAAGGGATGTTCTCTGTTCCGTCAATGGAAGCCGAGCAGCACAACTCTTCGTCCAAAACGAGACGGATGAAATCGTAGTTCCGCTCGGTCTGGTGTTTGCGCAGGAAGGCATTCATCTGGTCCACATGCACAATACGCTCCAAGTAGCGGACCAGAAAATCCGGCACGTGCGCTTTGGGCGCTTTGCTCCTGAGTATAGCCCGTATGTCAAACTGCAGCGGCATTAGTGCACGGCGTGAAGGATGTCCATAATAGGCGTTTTGGCGATCGAGATGAGCTCGCAGTCATAGGACTGGAGCGCCTGTTTGAGCGCAAAAACAGCGTCGTCCAGCGTACTGGCTTGTACAAGCACCGATACATTCTTGCGCGTCTCTTTATCGCCGTCAATGGTGATCATTTCAACGCGCGCTTTGTACCAGAACTCGCCGCCTTCGTTCGGAAAGACCTCAAAATACTGGCTGCGTTTGCAGTTTTGCACCTCGCAGTCGCCGAAGACGAACGGCTTGATCTCCTCCATCAGGCAGTTTTCCGCATCGGCAAAGCTAACAGCGCCTTCTATCAAATAAACTTCTTTTGCCTTACCGGGATTATCTTCTCCCGTCTGGCGGTCATAATGAACTTTAATCTCGTGAAAAATCATATCATTTACAATTTAATCATTTACAATTTGGTCATTTGAAAATAAGATCCGCAACGTCCGTAGCGTCTAATTGCCCTTGCGGCATAGGACGCAGGGTACCCGTCCAGAAGAGCAAGGGCGAAGCGGGGTTGTCGTCAATCACATGGTCCACCGCCTTTTTCTCGTCCTGCATGAGTCTCCATCCGGGCTGCAGCATAAAGACCACGTCGCCGGTAAACCGCTTGTTGAGCGTGGCGCCCAATACGGGGTAATGGAACGCTTCGTGTCCCGGCATAGCAATCTGCACGCCCTCAAAATCCATCAGGAAATTGGCTACTTGCCGCTGGATGGTCTCCAGCGAGAGCCGCTTTTGCTCAATGAGCGTGCGGTTCAGATAGATGGATTGCCCGTAAGCGCCGTCCACCCATCGCTCGTGACCGTATAGTGCCATGAGGTACGTGCCCGTAAGAGCCGCCGCGCGGTCGGCATTAAAGAGCTGAACCGGCATGTGAATGTCGCTCAGCGTCTGGGCGGAAGTGCCTAAAACAGGTCTGCCCACCACGAGAATCTGGTAGTTCTCTCTGCCAATACGGCGGTTCAACTGCTCCATCAGGAATCCCAGATCTTGGTTCAGCCGCAGGTACATATCTTCTTGTTCTGCGCTGGCGATCTGGTCTGTCTCCGCCTCGGGGGAGAGGGTGTTGAGTTGCAGCATGATCAAGTCCGGCGTAGCGTCCGTTCCCAGTTTCTCCGTCTGTTGGATCGCCAGTGTCAGTTCGATTACCAGCGTATTGGCTTCCGGCGAACGCAGCAGTACATCGCTGACGGTATAGGCGAATCCTTTCTTTTTCTCTTGCGGAGTCGGCGCAGAGTACGTCAGTATATCCATGCGAGGCGTCCATTGGCGCGCTGCGAGCGTAGCAATGCGGTTCGATTTGTTTTGCTCAAAAGCAGCTGTGGTCAGTCCTTCGCTATACGCCGCCGTCGCCACCCATTGCTGGCTCTCCGGCTCTATCCAGCAGCAGGCATTGGCGGTATGTCCGGCAAGTAAGATACTGGTCTGCGGTGTGATCCCCACGGCGTATATTTTGGCGTTCGGATAGTTGAGTCTCATTCGGTCTGTGATCGTCTGTGCGAGGAGGGCACGCGGGGAGAGATGCAGCGGTGTCCCTATACCGTGCGTCGTCGCGTCTTCCAGCATAGGATGCGTGTTCCGGTCGCGCCTGAGAAAATAGGTGTCCATCGAATAACCATGTCTGTCCGGCGTAACACCCGTCATTAGGGTAGCGGTCGTCTCGTCGCCGCCATAGACAAGATGCGGATAGGTCACTGTGGTCTGAAACGCTTCTTCGCTCAGCGTCCGCAATCCGCCTTGCTGCCAGTAAGGACGCAGCAGCGTGAGGTTCTCCGCCGTCATACCATCTACTACCGCCACCACCGTCAGACGCGGCGCCGCGAAGGTAAATGAAGCAAACAGACTGAAGATCAACGTAATATATAGATAAATCTTGCGCATAAATGTGTCAAAGGAATAATAAACAGTCTCCACCCAAAACCTACCAAAGGATGGCAGGAAAAGAATGTAAGAAATGTTACAATCAATAGTAATACAAGGTAGGGAATACCTGCGGCAAGCTCCACCCACCAACTCCATTTTCCGCGAATCCGGTCTATTATACTCATTGCCAACACAGCAAGGAAATATAGCACCAGACCGAGTTCCCAAGTGGCATACCACGGCGTGTGGATAACCTTGAAGGGACCAATGTCACTATGTTTTATCAAGCGGATGCCGTCCAAAGAGTGAGCATACTGAATATAATACATTAGTTCTTCGGGGAGGAAAAGCCGCTGTCCGTTTGTCATAGGCCGGTCGGCTTTGGGACCAAACAACAGGTTGATTCCTGCATTTGCCCATGTGTGTTGTCCTGTATAGTGACTAATAAAATCACGGTATGTCTGACAGGTATAGCCGTCATAATCCGAGACGATAGAATCTCCTAATACACTTATTATAAGTTGGTATGGGCGTGTAGCGCAGTTGTCGAAGACGAAATTATAGAGGTATTTGCGGTTCTCCGGCTCGTAGTTCTCCACGAGTTTGTCCCATAAGAGGTTCTGTTGTTCCGGGCTGAGATTCAGCACTTGTTCATAGACCGGGCGTTTCTCCCGCTTGTACTCGCGCATAAACCAATAGTAAGGCGTTGCGCCCAACTCGTACCATGTCTCGCCGCGAACGAACTTCCAATAGAAATGGTCGGTGTTGAAATCAAAGATACCATAGTTGAAGACGATGTCTATTTCGTTCGGTTCGTCCAGCACGCGAATGGCGGTATGTCCGTAGCGCGCGTACAGCTCTTTCCCCGGCGCACAGGTCAGCAGCGAGATTTGCGCTTCGGGACTCAGCGTCTGTGCTTGGATGCCAAGGCTTAAAACCAAGCAAAAGAATAGGATAGATGTCCGGAAATTATGCCACATACGAATAGATGCAATAAGGAACAGCGGTCCAGAACAGCCCCATCAGCCATCCTGCGGACACCTGTGCGGGCGTGTGTGCGTTCAAGCGCAGGCGCGCCCACATCAATAATAAGGAAAGTCCTGCCCATATACCTATTGTGCCCCATGTGGGAATAGCGCCAATACCGAGGCAATAGGCGAATATACCGCCCACCAGACCTCCAAAACCGGTGAGATGCGCGCTGATCTTCCATCTGCGATTGATCAGCGCTACTATCGCAATTGCTGCTGTGGCGCCAATCGCAATGAACGAGAGGAATAACGGTGCATGCAGGATCGATACCAGAAAATAGCTCCAGAAAGCAAACCCCAATGCCGAATAGATGTAAGGCATGGTGCGCTCGTTCGGGTTCTCTATTTGCAGGTCTTTGACGATCCCCCGCTTCATCATCACCCATATAGCGGTGATGGGGAGCGCACAGGTGAAGACAAATGTCCCCAAGATAGCTACTGCTATCCAAATTCCGTTGAGCGGCGCTACATGAATGCCGTGCGCATAGCAGAAAAGTCCCATGCCGTACGTGGGGACAAAGAGCGGGTAGAGTATGATACTCAATGCTTTAGCTACTATGTCGAGGAAACGATTCATAGAATACTCTTTCTCAGCCGGGCTACAGGAATACCCAGTTGGTCTCTGTATTTGGCGATCGTGCGTCGCGCGATAGGGTAGCCATGTTCTTCCATAGCTGTGACTAACTGCTCGTCGGTCAACGGCTTTTGTTTGTTCTCCCCGTCCACTAACTCTTGCAGGATCTTCTTGATCTCGCGAGTGGAGACCTCGTCTCCCTCAGCATTCGTCATGGATTCGGAGAAGAAATATTTGAGCGGATAGATCCCGAACCGCGTCTGCACATACTTGCTGTTACTTACGCGCGAGATCGTGGACACGTCATAACCCGTTTTGTCCGCAATGTCCTGTAGCACCATAGGCTTGAGGCTGGTCTCTTCGCCGTCCAGGAAGAACTCATATTGCGCCTTCAGGATAGCGGTCATGGTCTTCATCAGCGTCTCGTTGCGCTGCTTGATGGCATCGATAAACCACTGCGCGGAGTTCAGCCGCTGGCGAATGAACGAAGTAGCCTGACGCGTCTCTTTGGTATTGGGCATTTTGCTGTATTCCTCCAGCATATTGGAGTATTCGCGGCTGACGTGCAACTCCGGTATATCGCCGGTGTTGAGCACTACGTACAGCTCTTCATCGCGCTCCTCGATCGTGAAATCGGGTATGATGGTCTCCCGCTGGGTCTCATAGACATTGCCGGTGAAGGCATTGGCGGGTTTTTGGTTCAGATGAACGATCTCCTGCACCGCAGCTTGGAAGGCTTCTTCGGTGCACTCCAGCCGCTGGATGATCTTATCGAAATGGTGCTTGGAGAAACTCTCGAAATGCTGGCTGAGAATCCGGTATGCCAGATCTATACTCTCCGAGGGAGCCTCTTCGCGCTTGACCTCCAACTGCCGCAACAGACACTCCTGCAAGTTCGCCGAGGCAATGCCGGGAGGGTCAAACTGCTTGATCTGGCGCACGATGTCCTCCATCTCTGCGTCCGTGACGGAGATCTGCTCTTGGAACATAATATCGTCCACCAACTGCTCTGTCGTGCGACGCAGGTATCCGTCGTCGTCTATATTGCCCAACACCCATTTGGCGATGTGGCGCTGCGGCTTGGTCATTTGGGTCAGGTAAATCTGCGATTTCAGTTCCTCAATCAGACTGCTTCCGCCGATGATAGGCACCTCCCGTTTGTCATCGTCCGCAGGTCCGTATTGGGGTTGCAACATATAACTCGGCGTCTCGTCGTCGGATACATACTGCTCGTAGTTGAACTCATCGTTTTGCAGCGGGTCGCGCTCACGGCCTTCTTCATAGCCGTCTTCGGGCATATAACTCTCGTCGAATTCCTCGTAGTTATCTGCTCCTTCTTGTCTCTCTGTCTCATCGCGCCCTTCCTCCAATGCCGGGTTTTCCTGCAACTCTTCATTGATCCGTTGCACCAACTCAATAGACGGCAACTCCAACATGCGGATCACTTGGATCTGCGTGGGAGACAACTTGGTCGTTTGGGTTAATGTTTGTTGAAGACCTACTTTTTGCATAATTCTAATACAGCAGAGGTGATATATTCCAATTGCTCCTCGTCCAGCTCGGTATGCATTGGCAGCGAGAGCACGCAGGAGGCTAATTTCTCAGCGACAGGGAAATCTCCGTCTTTGTATCGCGGGTTGAGGTACGCTTTCTGTTGATGCAAAGGAACAGGATAATAGATCATTGCCGGAATACCGCGTTCTGCGAGTCCTTCGCGCAAGGCGTCTCTGTCTGCGCCCACTACGCGTAGCGTGTATTGGTGGAAGACATGCGTAGAGTGGGGTTGACGTCCCGGGATGAGCAACTGCTCGCAGCCGGCAAAAGCGCGGTCATAATAAGCCGCTGCGCGCTGACGAGCCGCGATATACTCATCCAGATGGGGTAACTTGGCATCCAGCACGGCAGCCTGAATACTATCCAGACGGCTGTTGACGCCGATCATGTCATGGTGGTAACGAACGACCATACCATGGTTCGCAATAGCGCGCATCTTGGCAGCCAACTCATCGTCGTTGGTGAAGATCGCGCCTCCGTCGCCGTAGCAGCCGAGGTTCTTGGAAGGGAAGAAAGAGGTGCAACCGATGTTGCCTATTGTACCTGCCTGCTTGGTCTCGCCGTTAGAGAACGTGTATTTCGCTCCGATCGCCTGACATGCATCTTCTACCACGAAGAGCTGATGCTCTTTGGCAAGCGCCATGAGCGGCTCCATGTCGGCGCACTGACCGAACAGATGAACGGGTACGATCGCTTTGGTGCGCGGAGTGATGGCGCGGCGAACGGACTCAATGGCCATGTTCATCGTCTCCCATTCTACATCCACCACTACCGGCGTGAGACCCAATAGAGCGACGACCTCTGCGGTTGCAATGAATGTGAAAGTCGGAGTGATCACTTCGTCGCCCGGCTTCAGCCCCAGACCCATGAGAGCAATTTGCAATGCATCCGTCCCGTTACCCACAGGGATAACATGTTTTGCTCCGGTGTACTGCTCCAGATGGTTCTGAAAATCTGTCACTTTCTGACCTTTGACAAAAGCGGTGGTTTCAATCACCTCTTGTATGCCTGCGTCGATCTCTTCTTTGATGCGCAAATACTGCGTATGGAGATCAACCATTTGAATTTTTTTCTCGTTTTTCATTATTGCTCTACCATAAATTCCACCACGCCCGGGTATGCCCATGCGGATGTAATAAGAGGGTTGGAATACCGCAAATCAACATCCAGTTTGTCTGTCCTTTCTTTGCTGTAGTGGCAAACCGCCTTGATATCCGAAGCCTGCACTTGGGCGAAATGGCTCATCCCCACGCGCACACTCACTTCCACTTCGTTCGGGAAAAGCCGCAGGTGTACGCCTTCCGGCACGCCGATAACGTGCAGAGGAATGATGAATTTCTTCTCGGTGAACCGCTCGGTGATAACACGCATATCAATGCTGTCGGTCTCTGCGCGCACGCCCTTGGGTATGTCCAGCGCCAGACGTACGTCCAGCGTGTCGGTCACATCCGTTAATTGTTGTGTTTGGGTGTAGATGGTGTCGATATGGGCGATTGTTTTGTCACTTCCGTAGATTTTGACGGTCTTGCGGCTCAGTATCGGTTTGCCCACCATCTGAAATTCCTGCGCAGGGTGAATCTCACCTGCCATCGCTACTACCACGGTCTTCTCCTGCTCCGTGAAATAGGGGCAACTGATCTCCTCCGGCTTGGTGTCAATGAGGCGGCTGGTTCCTTGCAAAATATCGCTGATGCTGCGTCGCAACGCGTCCGAAGGCACATGTATCGTACCTTTCTCGCCATGTATATACTGCCTCAGGTCAATGGTCAGATGCAGCGGCTCACGATGGTATGTGTTCAGCCGCGCACCCGCGTCGCGCACTTCGATCATCACGGTGTCCGGCAGTCCGGGATCTCCCAAACCTATATTTCCCGGCTTGCCGGTGTATTGGATCTTCACCGGTACGCGGGTGTTGCGCACCGATTGCATGGCATGACCATACCAGATCACTGCCGCCAATACGACAAACAAAAGAAATGTGAGTATATCCCTCTTCACCTCGATTCAGGCTCTTTATTTCTTCTCGTCTTTGGCTACAGCCTGCGCAGCGTCCGTAGCGTCGGCGAAGACGCTGTCTTTGCTTACTTTGATGGTAACGTCTTTCGCGATGGTGATGATAAAAGTGGTGTCTTGTACCTCTTTGATCTCGCCGTAAATACCACCGGCGGTTACTACCTTATCGCCTTTTTTCATCGCCTCGCGTTGTGCTTGCAACTCTTTCTGCTTCTTCGTCTGCGGACGAATCATAAAGAAATAGAATACGACGAAAATCAGGATCATCATGATCCAGAAACTCCATTGGCTACCTTGGGTTGCAGCGCCTTCAACGGCCTGCAGGAAAATTAAATTCAACATACTTATTTGTTATTTTTTTGTTAATAATTCTCTCATTTGACGCCGAGCGCTTTGAATAGCGATCCGTCATTTTTCATGTCGCGCAGAATCTCGGTCAAGATGCCGTTGATAAACATATAGTTTTTGTCGCCCGAGTAGTACTTTGCCAACTCGATATATTCGTTCAAGGAGACGGTCAGCGCGATATCCTCAAATTCCGTAATCTCCGCCAGAGCGGTCTCAATAATGATGCGATCCATGTACGCGATGCGGTCTGCGTCCCATCCTTTGAGGTGCGAATTGATCAACTGCTCAAACTGCTCATGACCCTTAATAGCTTTCTCCAGCAGGGTAGAGGCGAACTTCACTTCATCCTCGCTGTCAAACATCTCCAGCAGCGGCGTGTCGGGCGTGCTGGATTCATTGAAACGCTTGATGGTCTTGATAATATAACTGATCACAACGTCGGCGTCCACCGCCCAGTTGGTTTTGTCCAGCACTAACTCCATCTCCTCCAGCGCGTCGTAGAGCACATCGTTTTCGGTCATCAGATATTGGTAAATCTGCCTCCAGAGGCGCTTGTCATCCGCATAACTGCAAGTCTCTGCAGCCATGTATTGGCGGTAGAAATCGCTCTCGGTCAGTTTGCGATAGATGTCCGCCACAGCCGGCATGCCGCTGTCCCAACTCAGTTGCTGCTCCTGCATGCGCCTGCGCAGCGCGCGATTATCAAATAGTTGTTGCGCCAGTCTGTTTTGTACGAACCGTCTGTTGGGCGCCCATGAAGAGTGCGTAGCGCGTGCGCGCGCAATCTGCCCCTCCAACTCACGCTGCGCGTATGCCGTCAATTCGTTCGCGAAATCCAGCAGCGTAAAGTATAAATCATACGTGTCCGCAAAACTTTTATTCAGCTCTTTGCGGGCAGTAAGTAGCGTCTTGTCTGTGTCCTTGTAATACGCGAACAACGTCTGGACAACTCGTGTTCGCACCATAGTTCTATTAATCATACCCAAAAATTTTGCGCAAAGTTACAAAAAAATTTGCACATGTGCAAAAAAAATCGTACCTTTGCCGCAGTTTTTCTAACAAATAAGGAGAAAATGGAGAAAAATCAAGAAGAAAGACGTGAACAGGAGATAGTTTACAGCCGTTCAATCAAAGCCGGAAAACGTATCTACTACTTAGATGTACGCAAGGCGCGTAACAACGACCTCTACCTCTCTATTACGGAGAGTAAGCGCCGTCAGGCAGAAGGAGAAGAAGTGCCTTCTTTCGAGAAACATAAACTTTTCCTCTACAAGGAAGACTTTGCTCACTTTACCGAAGGTCTGCAGGATGTGATCGCATACGTGCAGAGCCAGTTGGGCGAGATCGAAGCCCGTCCGGAGTACACACCGGAAGAGACTGCAGAACCGGAAGCCGAGGGAGAAGAGCCCAAACGCAAAGGTTTTTTCGGAATCTTTAAGTAAAAAAGGTGTCGATGATGTGAGCGGCGACATCCGCTTTGCTGAGCAATGGCAGTTCGGCTTCTTTGTTGTCGCTGTTTATGATGGTTACGCGGTTGGTGTCTGTTCCAAATCCGGCTCCTGCATCGCGCAGCGAGTTGAGGACAATACCATCCATCTTTTTGCGCTCCAATTTGCGGAGCGCATTTTCTTTTTCATGCTCGGTTTCCAGCGCAAAGCCAATTAGTTTTTGTCCGGCGTGCTTGCTCTCGCCTAATGCGCGGGCAATGTCCGGAGTAGTGCGCAGCTCCAGATGCATTTCCGTCTGTCCGGGTTGTTTCTTGATTTTCTCCGTTGCCGGAGTAGCCGGAGTGAAATCTGCTACAGCGGCGCAAAGTATCGCACCGTCCATGTGATCCCATTCAGCCATGCAGGCTTGGTGCATCGCTTCTGCCGAGAGGGCATCGATCCTTCGGATGGCTCCGAACGGATTGTATAGCGGAGCGGATACATCGCCGCACACGAGCGTCACTTCAGCTCCTCTCCGCGCACACTCGTGCGCCAGAGCCATTCCCATCTTGCCGGTGGAGTAATTGCTGATAAACCGGACGGGGTCGATCTTCTCTTGTGTACCGCCGGCGGTGATGAGGATTTTCTTTCCCGCCATGTCTTGCGGCGCAAGGATGTATTCGAGTGCTTCTTGCAGTTCCTCTATCTCAGGCATGCGTCCTTTGCCGCTCGTTCCGCAAGCCAGCGGACCTTCTGCCGGTTCGATCACCCGCACTTTCTCCCATCCGCGGATCGTTGCGATCGCTTGTCGGGTGGCGGGACTCTCCCACATCTTGTCGTTCATTGCAGGCGCAACCAAGATGGGTTTGCGTGCGACGCAAGAACAGATGGTCGTGGTGAGTGCATCGTCGGCTATACCGGCTGCCATCTTTCCGATCACATTGGCGGTAGCGGGCGCAACGATCATCGCGTCGCACCAATCCGGCAGGGAAATATGCTCGGTGGAGTGTTCGTTGATGGCGGCAAAGACATCCGAATAAACCCTGCTGCCGGAAACGGTCTGCAGGGTTAATTCTGTTACAAATTGCAGGGCATTCCGGGTCGTCGCCACCCGCACTTCCGCTCCGGCTTTGACCAGCGAACGGATCAGTTCAGGGATCTTATATGCCGCGATGCCGCCGCTGATGCCAACTAATATGTGCTTACCGCAAAGCCTCATCGCGGTTGCCGGAACGATAAACCAGTTCGCCGTCGATGAACTCCTGGGTAGCCATCAAAGTCGGCTTCGGCAGGCGCTCGTACTGGCGGCTGATCTCGATTTGCTCACGGTTCTCAAACGTCTCCTCCAAGTTGTCCTGCGGAATCGAGAAATCCTGCAGTTTGGAGTCCAACTCGCGTTTGATGCCCATGCTGATCTGATTAGCACGTTTGGCAATAATAGCTACGGTCTCATAGATGTTTCCCACCGGCTCCATGAGCAGGTTGATGTCCCGAGTGACCGTGTTTCTCGGAGCTTTTGAATTCTTGTAGTCCATATCTTTATTCTTTCGTTGTTTTCTTGATTTGTACGAGCATCTTGTCGGCGTCTTTGCGGTGCTTGGAGTTGGGATACTCGGTGATGAAATTGTAGTATTCATCTTGTGCGTCTCTGGCGCGTTCCAACTTCTTGTCCTCAAAAGAGTTCACCATCTGCTGGTATTTGGCTTGCAGAATGAGCCAACTGAAATCCTCCTGATAGGCATTGCTGGGATAGTCCTTCAATGCATTCTTTGCTACGATCTCGCAACTCAGATAATTGTTGCCTAAATAGGTTCCGAGGTTGTAATACAGTTGCGCACTCTTTAGTTCCTTGAGCGCCAATTTGTCGTATAACTCGCTCATCTCGCGGTAGGCTTGTTCCGCATAGGGACTCTCCGGATAAAGCTCCACAAAGAGCGTGAACGCATCTATCGCTTTGCGGGTGATAGCTTGATCCAGACGGGCGTCCGGCGAATCCAGATACTGGCAGTGACCGACCTGAAAATACGCCTCTGTGGCATATTTACCCTTCGGGTAGTTGCGGACGTAAGCCTGGTAGTAATCCGTTGCAGACTCATAGGCTTTCTGACCCATATAACTGCGCGCAAGGTATGCCAGAATATCTTCCGACCGCTCGGTTCCTTTGTAGTATGCCGACACGTCGTCCAGCAGCGTTTGGGATTTGACATACTGCTTGTTGTTGAAATACCGTAGCGCCGCTTGGTATTTCTCCTCCGGGTCGCGGGATTTCAGCAGTTTCTGGTACTCGCCGCAACTCGTGAGCACCACCATAACAAGCAATATGATCAATCCTTTTTCGCGCATTCCGCCAAATTTAGCCCGCAAAGGTACGACATTTTTTTGAATTATGCAAGAGAAATCTTTATTTTGCTATCATTTTCTCCCATTTTGAGGAAGTAATGACCGTCAAACTGTCTTTTTTTGCGACGATCAGGTAGCATGCAGCGTCTTGCGCCCGTTCGATCATGTCGAGTGCTTCTTCGTCGCCGAGTACCATACAAGCGGTAGCAAGTGCGTCAGCTCTCATGCAGGATGAACTGACGACCGTTGCGCTCAATAACGAGTGTTGTACAGGGTAACCCGTGCGCGGATCGATCGTGTGGCTGCGGCGCTCTTCGCCGGCATAGTAGAAATTGCGATAATTGCCGGAGGTAGCCATGTGGATGTCGCTTACCGCCAGAATCTCTTGCAATTCCTCTTGTGCACCTTCGTTATTGAGGTTGGGTTTGGTGATGCCTATTCGCCAAGCCTCGCCTTTGTCGTTCACCCCTCGCGCTACTACTTCGCCGCCTATGTCCACCAGATAATTGGTGCATCCGTGTTCGTATAGCAGCCCTGCAATCACGTCGCAGGCTTGTCCTTTGGCTACGGCTCCGCCGTCGATCTGCACGCGTCGGTCGGATTTATAGACATGGTGATCCACCAACTCCACTTTGTCGAACCCGACGAATTGACGGATACTGTCTATCGTCTGAGGGCTGATGGCTGACAGCTGATCGCTTTTGCGACCAAAGCCAAAGGCTTTTACCAGCGGTGCTACGGTGATGTCAAAAGCGCCTCCGGAGAGCGCATAGACCTCGGTTGCTTCTGCCCACATCGTTTCGAAAAGCGCGTCTGTCGTGGTGTCGCGGTTCGCGTTGATAGCGGAGAGAACGGAGTGGGGATTGAACATACTCAAGCTGTTGTCAAACGCCTGAAGTGCCGCTTTGATGCTGTCATGCAGGTCTGCCTCTGCCTCGTAACGGATGTTGTAATAGGTCCCGAAGATCTTACCCTCGTTGCGGTAATAAGCCTCCGTCCTTTCACTTCCGTCCTTCTCTCCGACTCCCCAAATCAGCAGCGCTGCCAGGCCGACGCCCAGCAGTGCACTGATAATATGTCGCCTTTCAACTTTCACCTTTCACCTTTCACCTTTCAAAACCAGAAGCCGAGACCAATTGTACCATTCAGCTTCTGTACGCCGCCAAGTTTGTAATCACCGGCTTCGCTGACGAAGCAATTGTCTTTGTTGATGCCGTACGTGTTGACGCTGCCCAGACCGAACAACTCGATGTCACATACATCGTTGACATTCCATGTCTTACCGATTCGCAGCGCGATGTTGTTGACTGCAAAACCGCCCTCATAATCGGTGTAGAGACTCTTCCACGGGGTCATACCAACCACAGCGCCGATCGTCAGATCGATGGATTCGAAAGTGTAGTCATAACCAATCTCGAAATACGAACTCCATGCGCGGCGGGCTACTTCGTCGCCGGTGTTGGCGTCGGTCACATAATAGCAGTCGTTTCCGGCTACCATCGAGTACCAGTTGAAATAGAGACCGGCTTTGGTCAGTTCGCCGAAGTTGTAACCGATCTGAACCTCTGTCTGGCTTCCTCCATCGTCCTCCAGACCGCTGAAGAACGGCGTGCCGCCGAAATAGTAATAATGGGTTGCACCCAAGGTCAGACCCCATAACTGCAGGCTTGCCTCGAGATCCACTTCCGGCACGAAATACGTGTTCGGGTTCATGTCGTTTGCGTCGGGATTAGGCAGACCTTTGCGGAATTTCCAATCGGAAGCACCGATACTTCCCCATGCGCCGATACGGAACTGAACTTTCTCGTCCGCGGCGTTAAAACCGACCAACGCTTCCGGCTGAAGACTCAGACCGCCGTTGTACTGGCCACGCCAGATATAACTGCTCACAACCTCAGCTCCTGCGTCGTAAGCGAACTCTACTTCTGCTTTCGCAGACATCACTACAGCCACTATTGCGGCTGCCAATACCAATACCTTTTTCATTTTCTTTTAATTATTAATTATCAATTATCAATTATCAATTCTCAATTCTCAATTACTTCAAATACACTCCCACGGTGAGATTGGCGTTCACCGTCTGTGCATACGGCGTATAGGGTTGCCACTGTGCGCTTTGGTGGTCGGCTGCGAGCATAGTGGGGTTGATGGTGACCTGCCCTTGCAGCATCATACCGCATCGTTCGCTCAGCGACCAGTCTTTGCGCAACCGCACTTCGACGTTCACCACTCCGGCATTGTGGACATAGTTGGTATAAACACTCTTCCATGGTGTCATTCCCACCGCGCCGTAGAGGCTGATTCCGTACGGGAAATGGTGGTTGTAACTGAGTTCCAGATAGCTGGAGAACGCCCGGATGGTGTCGCCGGCGTCGTTGACATAACTGTCTGCGGCGGCTACGCGGCTTGCCCACAATATCTTAAGCGGGATCTTAGGACTCAGCGTGTAACTCACATCCACTTCCAGCCTGTTGCCTATGTACGGGTCATTGCTGAAATCAAAGAACGGACAGTTGAAATTATGGATAAAGAGCACAAACGCATTCAGTCCCCATCGGTCAAAACCGAGCGTCAGATCCACCTCCGGCTCGAAGGAGTTAAACCGCCAGTCGAACGTGCCTATGTTCCACCACAAATCGACGTACAGACCACCGTAACCCACATTAGCCGAGGCTTGCAGGTTCGGTCCTCCGGCGTATAACCCACGCCATAGATATGTGGTTTGTATTTTCGCTTGTGCGCCGTACGTCAGCTTCACGGGTTTCTTGTACTCGTCCCATAAATAACTGACGGCAGACGCAGGTGTGACCTGGCTGACGGCTTCCTCCTCGTGCGCGCTCGCGTTAAATACAATAGGTAATGCTCCGATGCATAACACCAGAGCAATCACCTTTCTGAAATTGTCAATTTTCAATTGGCAATCCTCAATTATAAAGCATTCTGAACCTCCCATGCTTTGCGCAGGGCAACCTCCAGAATGCGAGTGTTGGTGAAATCAACAATACCGCCGTCAGGACCTGCCTCCATGTGGTAATCTGCGGTTCCTTCTCCGTTGAAATAAGCTCTTACCTCATCTCCGGTTAATCCCAATTCAGCGGCGATGGCGTCCATTGTACCATGTGGAAGACTGTCTTTTACTGCACGAAGGCGATTGAATGTTGTACGCATAATTAATTGTTTTTTATAGTGTTTGTAATGTTAATTATCCTTGTCTCTCATGCCAATTTAGCATCCGTTTTGGGCATAGTTTCCCAAATTTTGTGCAAAGATACAACAAAAATTGCATATACGCAAATTTTTTAGCGATAATTTTTCCCAAAATATTTTTTTAAGAAAACTTGTACTTATCTTTCATGCCCTTTGTGACGTTTTTCCACTTTTTCCGAAGATTGTGGTTTGTTCCGAAATCTGTGGTTCCCTCTTGCCTAATTGCCGATTATTAAGATTCTGTCCCATACTACCTGCATACGACTTGCATACGAAACACCTACGAGACAGATACGAGACGATAGAAGCCCTAAAATCGCCCTTTTTCGTCCCTCAAAAGTTTCCGATTTTTAAGATTTGGCGGCAATTGAACCGACATTGAGTCGAGATGGGTAGGCAATAGTTCGGTGATGGATAACAGAAGACTAAGAATATACAAGAACAACCAACGTCGCGTTCGGCAAAGAAAGAAATTTGACATGGCAAAACTGGCAAAAGTGGCAAAAAAAATGACATGACCGAATTGACCGGATTGACCGTTTTGGGGGGTGAAACGGTCAAAAAGGTCAAAACGGTCAGAACAAAAAATGTTTAACAGTAATAAGATGAATTGTTAATAATCCACGCCAAATACGCCTGCAAATATAGGGTATAAAATGGCAGATATTAGAGCCGTAGCAAAAAAGCCGACTACAAGAGTGCGAAGTAAAATCTTGAATATATCGCCCCAAGTCAATTTATTTGGAGATTCATCCTCAGAAGCCTTATTTTCCAGCCATATAAAGAAGATGATGCAAAATACAATGTATATAAAGATAAAAAATTTGAGATACATGATAACAATTTGTTTTAAATTAAACTAACGTTGAATGTCCGTTCTTATAGCAAATTCCAAGGCTGTTGAGTTTAATACCTTTAGCCATCGAGTAAGAGCCTCATCTATTTCTGCTTGAGCGTTCACCAATTGCTCTATCGTAAATACTATACGATTATCATCTACTCTTATCTTAATGAACTTTTTCTTCCATTGTAATTCATTAGCGGTTTCAAGTAATGCATGATAATTAGTATTCTCTATAGCCCATGATGACATTATCAACATATACTCTGGATCCTCGGGATCATATAAGTAAAAATATTTATCGTCATTATAGGTGAATACGTATGTAAATGTGTCCACCTCTTCATATGGAATATTATGTTTATCCAGATATGCAAGCACCTTTTCATTGAGAGGTAGTTTGTCTTTTTCTTCTTGGTGTTCTTGAAATTTGTCAATACACCATATGACACCAATAAAAAGGGCAATAGATACTAACGAGCCGGCAAAACCAGCTAAGATGTTTTTAATAATAGGTTTCATAATGATAAGAATTAAATTGTTAATTATGTTGATTTGTTTTATTGTTCATAAGGATAATCTAAAACAGCAAGAATTAGAGTTGCACGTTCTTCGGAAGTAGCATCTTTCCATGCGTTTTGGAACTCTTGACTTGTGGCTGATTGATTAAACGCATCGACCAAACGTGAGTTATCATCTCCAGTTTCCAGTATAAGCCCGGCTTCATTCATGCTTTCCTTCAAGAAAAGCAGAGGTGCTATATAACGAGGAGTATGACGGATTACATGCTGAGTAGCAGATATGTATGGTTTTCCCTGTTTCTTATTGATCCAAGCTAATAGATAATAGTATCTGTCATCCAATACTCTGTTGTGTTCTTTCAGTTTATTCTTCCACTCTGTCAATGCAAGTTCAGCTTCATCATAGTTGCTATTCATAAACAAAGCGATACATTTAAGATAATCAAAATCAGAGTTAATATTAAGATTGCAACCTCTTTCCGCCAGCGCAATAGCAAAGTCATATTTCCGATTGCAGATGGCTATAATAGTATTGAGAAATAACGTTTTCTCATCATCTCCGGACAACCATTCTGTAGTTTCCTGCATTGAGAAAGTATCAAGATTGTACAACACGGACATCATCTGACAAGCGCCATGCCATGCTTTATCAATGTTGCTATCATTGACCGCCGAAAGAACTTGTCTCAACAGATAAGAAGCCGCTGCATCATAATCGTACTTTGTAATTGCCTCGGTAACAGACTTTTGCAGAATAATGTCATTTTGAATAGCACTCAAATTGCTGTATTGCATCATAAATGTATTTATGTCTTGTTTCACATAAATATAATTCCGGTAAACACGGTTAACAAGTGTTAACCCTTCCAATGAACGAACTCTACTCAACGCCACATATAACTGACCCGGTGAAAATATTCCATTAGGATCCAAT
The DNA here is from genome assembly GCA_902765485.1 of uncultured Bacteroidales bacterium. Lineage (GTDB taxonomy): Bacteria > Bacteroidota > Bacteroidia > Bacteroidales > Paludibacteraceae > Colicola. The sequence continues at coordinate 70,541 of CACWZZ010000004.1, read as the reverse complement.
GTCACATGGTCAAATGTCAGACCTTGGCTTTTATGAATAGTAATAGCCCAAGCCAGTTTCAAGGGGTATTGGGTATATGTACCTATAACTTCTTTATCCAATTTTTGCGTTTCCTCATTAAAGACATACTTTACAGCCTCCCATGTTTCTTTTGCCACTTCAATATCCTCTCCATCTACCATGACTGATACAGAATTTTCGGACAACGAAGAGACAACACCTAATGTCCCATTTACCCATTGATGGTTTGCATCATTACGACAGAACATCACCTGTGCGCCTTCTTTCAATGTCAGTTCATAAGGAGCCGGGAAATTCTTTCGGTTAAAATCCCCTTCAAGTTTTCCAATATACGTGTATGACTGATTCGGGATTTTTTCCAACTCAATGTAATTGATATTGTCGGCTTTCTTGTTAAACGGAGTGAGTACCAAATCTTTATTTTCTTTTGTATCGAGACCTTCTATTAATAAATTTCCCATACTTGATATATTTATTTTATCAATTTCTTCCTTTACATATTTCCCGATGCGTATATGCTCAAGCATTTGCAGAAATTCCTTGTCTTTCTGACGATAAACCTTGGAAAACTCAATAGACGGCAATAAATATGATTGAAATACCCTGGCTTTAAAGAAATAAGGAATGGTTGTATTGTAATAGTGATGGTAAAATTTTCTCAACCCTTCATCATTAGTATCTACAATAGGATCCAATTGGTACAAGTCACCAATAAAGATGACTTGTTTTCCGCCGAAAGGCATTGAGTTCTTCATAACATGCCGCAAAATAGAATCGATAGCATCTACAATATCACATTTAACCATTGATACCTCATCCATAATGATAGTATCTACTTTCTGAAGAAGGCATTGCTTCTCATAATTGATATTAAACATTTCAAATTCTGCATCGGGCGCAATAGGATCAAGAGGCAATCCAAAGAAAGAATGGATAGTCTGTCCTCCGGCGGTAATAGCAGCCAAACCGGTTGGAGCTACTATTACAAAACGTTTGTCTGTCAGAGTCTCCTGAATATACTTGACAAAAGTAGTCTTACCAGTTCCGGCTTTTCCTGTAAGGAAGAAACTGCGGTTTGTATCCCGAACAAGATCAAATGCTACTTGTTGTTCTTCATTGAGTTTTTTAATAGTTGCTGTTTCCATACGGATTATGATTTTAATGTTATACACTATTTGTTGCGTAAGTTTTTGGAGCCTTACACTCTTCTATAACATTACAACCATAAAGGTAAACAAAAAAAAGAAGAGATTTTTTTATTTTCTCTTCTTTTGCCTATAATCCATTGATTTACAGTGCTAATTTTCTATGGCGTCTAATAATATAAATGCGCCCCAATAATGAATATCGTTATATGGACGTTCATTACCGACCATGTATGAACGTAGATAATTCTGCGCATCTCTCAATGCTTGCTGTTTGTTTTTTCCAGCAAATAACGATTTATAGAATTGTTTCATCAATAAATAGGTAGCGGCATCATCCACTTTCCAAAGGCTCATCAAAACAGACTTGACTCCGGCAATCTTGAAACCACGTTGCAATCCGGCAACGCCGTCATTCGTTATATCACCAAGTGCCGTTTGGCATGCAGACAAAACCACCAAATCAGTATTGCTCAAATCTAAATGACTGATTTCTTTGGCAGACAAGATACCATCTTCTGCTGCTTGTAAAATAGAGTCGCCCCGCAATGTGTGTTGTGCTCCTGCCATAAGCAAACCTGTCCGCTCCATGGAATAATCTATGACGCTTGGTCTATCATCCATAGCGGTTAGACCATAACGATACAAATTTTCCTTTGACATCATTTCTGCTTTAGTCGGAGTGATGTAGTAGCCATGAGTAGCTATGTGCAAGATAGATGGAGAATGACCTGATAGTGATTTGAAAGATTCTTCACTTCCTTCTTTGTCCGTATAAGTCGTGACTTGTATAGCATTTCCAATAGTCTGCGAAATAGAATCCACTTCCATGAGTGTATAGGGCAAATAATTGTATTTGGCTCTATCATCTGCGCGCCATTGGGATAAAACAGATTCATGGATACTCTCTTCCCATCCTCTTGTTGAAGAATTTTGTGCTATTAGTTTTTGTGGTGTTGCATCATATTTAAGACCACCATACAATACAGCTGTAGAATATGTATTTGCCGTGTCCCGATAACATAACTCACGCGTGGATGATACGCGGAACATATTGTATTTGTCTGACATGTTTCGTCCGTCAGCCGTTGGTAGATACTCAATAGGCATATTATAGAAGATACCATCCGGAGAAAAATAAATATTCTCTCCTTCTTTAATTTGAGCCGAATCAATAATAGCCTGCCAAACGGCTTGCTGTAATTTGGGGTATGACATAGAGTCTAACTCTGCTTCGCTACCTAAGATCACACATTTCGGAGCATCCCAGTCCTTGCGGAGAATGAGAGCGATGTATGTAGTATCAATATCGCCATATGTAATTTCAACTCCTATTTCATCTTGTTTCAAATTATGTTTAACTAGTTCATGTGTTATATTTATATAAGTGAGATGATCGTTTTTCTCTTGTTGAAGCAAATTAAGTAATTCGTGCTCAAATAAATCAATCCTATATTCATCAACGGGGGAAGATGATAATTGTTGCATAGTTTTCCATTTGTTGTATTTTGCTAATTGGGCAGAATCTTTGTTATGTTTGATAAATTCTGCTAATTTATTTTCTATACCGACACATGCACTATTTAATAGTATAGCAATGTCATATGAAGTCCTATTATATTCTTTGCTGTTTATATACTCATTTTGTGGATACCAAATCAATGTTCTTATTCTTGGTTGCAAATTCATTATATATGTTTGACGTTGCTTATATGTTAAATTATGTAATGCTTTAAAGGTCTCTACACGAAACGCATTTGCACACATCTTTCTATAAAAAACTGCGGAATCGCAGTCTAATCTGTTATAAATTGATGCAATATGTTGTAGCTCTACTGCATATTGAAATTTATTATTTTTCAAGTATGAGTATGCTTCTTTAGAATGAGTTAATGCCTTGCTATAATCTCCGATTGCTGCATAATATATAGCAAGATTGCTTAATGTCTGCGTATAACTATATGTATCTTTGCCAATTACTTTTTCCTTTACGTTCAAAGAGGATTGAGCATAGTATATTGCAGTATCCATTTTTCCACAATGAGCATATATAGATGCTAATACATGAGAAGTTCTTGCGTATTCAGCATTTCTTCGCTTTTGTCTCTCGCTAATGACATACGCTCCATAATTTTTGGCAATCTCACAATTGCCTATAGAATTATAAAATTGTGCAAGATTGTGATATTCCGTTAGACAATCAACATCCGACATATGAAGAGTATTTTGTTTATATTCCACAACTTGATTAGTCCATTTAATTGCATTTGTAAAATCCCCTATTTTATCGTAACTATTAGCTATAGTAATATTTATATCCAATATATCATCTGATAGTATTTCAGAATATTTTTTAACCTCATTTTTAGATTTGGCTAATGATATTTGCTTTTGATAATTAAGAATTGCCTCTACACCATAGAATATTGCTTCTCCAAATTCGTTGTTCTTATATAACAAATACACTTGTTTTGCCTTAATCCAATAATAAAGTCGAGGAATATTGTAAGTCCTTTCTAAAATTAAATTTAATAGGCTATCACGTTGGTTAATTCTATTTATTCTTGATAAAATCTCTGCTTCTACCAATAAACTATGTATATATCTTTCATCGGTCGGCTTTAAAATGAGTTGCCTAATGGAATTGCAACGTTGTATTTCATTTAAAGCAAATTCGTATTGCTTTAACTTATAGTGACAAATAGAACTGTTGTGCAGTAAGCGCACGTATGTATTAGATATGGTGTCGGCAGATTTTCTTAACTCAGAAAGCGCATTTTCTGATATTCTTAAGCAAGAATAAATATCGCCCTCTCCATATAATCTTTCTGATTGTTCAATTATTTTTTTATAATGAGACAAAGAATTAGCACATAGCCATGAAAATGGTAATGCGCAGTAAAGTAGCAATAGAAATATTCTTCTTATTGGTATTTTTAGTATGTATAGTCTATTATACAAGTAAAGTCGGAATGGATTAAGGTATTATACTCACAACCTTTATATTTGTCATCAAAAGTTATAGATTGCACTTTTCTACCATAATCTTCAAAAGCCCACGTAATCTGGTTTTCAATCATTTTTTTGGTCTTAGTTCCTTCTTGATTAGAAAGGCGCATATTTAAGTTATTCCCAATGATACCATCAGTCTGCTCTGCTGGATAGGCAACAAAATGATATGTTGTATTTATTAAAACACCATTAACATCGTAATGTGATGTCCCGATATATTCGAAATAAATTTTTGTAATCATACTTATTTTAATTTTGAGTTTTTGAAAAATAAAAAACGGTGCAAAATTACAACTTTTTATTTATATATGGAAATTTTCAGATACAAAAAAAATACAAAAATTTTCACTAGTTTATTGCTTATTTCAAAAATTTAACTAGTTGTTTTTGAATGCTTTTAATATCTTCATTATCAGGATATTCACTGTCTAAAGTTCTAATTATATCTAAGGATTTTTCATAATCTCTATTGTTTATGTATGCTACAGCGAGAAACCAACCTATTTGATATGCATAATCATCCTCTATTTCTACATAGTCATTCTTCGTCAAAGCATATAATTGGGATAATTCTGCAATAGTTTCCGGCAAATCTTTTCCTTCTTGGGCATTTGTAAATAAATCGGTAAGACGAGCCTTTGTTTCTTCGTCCATTGTACCGCGTGATGCTGCTGCAAAATCAGTCATTACACCAACCGATGCGTTATAAGCAAATTGACGTATCTCGTGTTGGTAATAGAGACGACTTCCTTCAATGCCGGTAAGAACCATTATAACAGCTATAGATGCGGCAATACCGGTAATTCTAATCCAATTTCGTCTAAGTGGAATGATTTTTTGAGCATGTTGGTTGTTTTGAATAAGACTCTTCTCTTCTTGACTCTTAACTTGCTTGATACCACGAATAAGATACAAATGCTCACGCACTTGCTGCTTCAATTCCGGATTCTGTCCTATCTCCGTCTTGAACTGCTGTTCTTCCTCTGTGGACATCTGTCCCTTGAGAAATCGGTCTATTTGCTCATTATATATGTTATTATCTTTCATAGGACGCTATCACTTTCTTTATAAAATCACTAAACTTATGTTTGCATCTATTGGCTTGTGTTTTGCTTACATCTTCGCTCTTCATACCAAACATATCCGCTATAGTCCGATGGCTTAAACCATCCCAATAGAAACTCCAAAGGATTTGATTGCAAGGAGGTTTCATCTGTCGCACTCCTTCCCGGACTTGTTGTTCTATCCAATTAAGATATTCTTGATTTGTTTGTTCTTCCGCTATATCATAACCAACTAAATTTTCCAACTCTTCCAGTTTGTCGTTTCGAATAGGCTCAAAGTCCGAATCGGTTATATTATCCGATAACAAATAGGTCGGATGAGTACGATTTACTTTATTGCGTGCTTGATTGATACAGATTGAGAGGAAAAAAGTATATAATGAACTGGTCAAATCCAATAATTCGTTATTCTGTATTTTGAGAAAAAGGGCTATTGAGGAATCCTGAAATATATCCTCAATATCATCTTCCTGCAATACAGGGAAACGTGATTCAAGATAGCATAATGTCCGTTGTCTATTTTCTTCAAAGAAAGCATTAAGCTCGGAAGATGTTATACTATGGATTGAATTAAGTTTCATTTTATGCTTGTTTCTACTACAATATGTTGCTTTCTCCAATTAGGTAATACACGTTGCATGGTTTCTCCCACCGCATTGATATTTTGTATCACTTGTTTGAAAGACTTATTTTTGAGTTCCTTATATAATGCATAACTCAATGGACCATAATATATTCCATCAATCTGCACTTCTGTGTTTTGTTGCCACGCTTGACAGGCTTCGAGAACGATAATCGGAGACATGTTTTTGTTTGATTGCAACACATAATGGTATGATGTTTCTTGTTCTCGGATAGGACGGAAGATCTTGTCTTCTGAAAATCCAATATAAGTTCCTCGCACAGGTGCATCATCATCAAAAGGTGCATCATTTTCTTCCCGCGACATTGTTCCCGAATGACAAGCATCTATCACAACCAATAACATGCCTTTTTGTCCGATTTTCTCTCTTATCTTGTTAAAGAATGCATTTAACTCATCATCTAAAATGTGTTTGTCTCCTTCGTAAATACCTTTGCGATAGTACATCGAAGCATCAATAGGAACAAAGGACTCATCCCATCCGTCTTGTTCGTCTCCATTTATATCTTCATACGGTTGTCCATGACCTGATAAATGGATATAAATAGTATCATTAGGCTTGCAAGTCATGGTTAACGTTTCAAATGCTTGACGAATATTAGCCGCTGTCGCAGTTGCATTAACAAGCGTGTCAATAGAAAACCCCTTTGATTGCATAATCGTTTTGAGAATCCGAATATCGTTAGCTCCATTGATATCATTCCATTGACTATTTTTATATTTTGAATACTGCGAAATACCAACTAGTAGTGCTCTGGATTCAGAAAAGGCAAATAGGCTATTACTCATCAATATAATACCCAAAACAAAAATATGTAAACAAAATTTGGATAATTGCATGACCGATGCTAAAAGTTTAGAATCTTAAAACCTATCTCTTTTGCCATTTGCGTGCAAAGGTACAACTTTTTTCTGACATATGCAAATATAATCAAAGATTTTTAGACAAAAGTAGTAAGACAATAGACAAAAAAATCTGCACATTGAATGCAGATTTATAAATTTTGATACACTTTCCGGATTATTTACAAAAGTACTACATTGTTTATATCTTGTTTATGTCACCGCTTTTTTACGCTGTCAGTGTCAGCACTCCTGTTTCACGTCAGTAAGTGACGGGGACTATTGTATAAGACCCAATATCTTATCTATAAATTGCTTCGTTTGTTCAATGCGTGGAGCCGTGTTAGACTCATACTAATTGAATTTTATCGTGTTCGACATTCTTATAAAACGGCATAAAGTTCATGCTATTCCATTCTTCTTGTGAATAGGTATGAACACTAAAGTACTGCCCTAAATCAAAACCAAGTTCCATCAGCGGGTAAGAAATGTTGGCGAAATCTGCATTTACATTCTGTTGACGGTTCAGCAATACCAACAAATCCCAGTCAGAATCGGGGCGGTTATCGCCTCGCGCGCGGGAACCATATAACAACAAATGGCTGCCCTTAGGAAGAACCTGCTTTCCAAGGGTTTTGATTTGCTCTACTATGTTGTTATTCTGTGTCATAATGATTTTGCGCTGCAAAATTAGTAATAAATTTTGATATATGCAAATATATCAGAAAGAATTTATGATTTTTGCAAATTTTGATAGAGAGACGGGCAGAGGATCTTCATACAAAAAAAATCTGCACTTTGAATGCAGATTTATGAATTTTGATACATTTTTCTGGATTATTTGGCTACAAACTACTGCGTTGTGGTGCAACCTATTTGCACTACGAATATAAATCGTGCATTTAGTCTTTATCTTCTATCGAAGGAAGGGCGGATTGGACCTCTTCAATAAGTTGCTTAATCTCATATTCCGCGACACCCATCGGTTGGCTAAAGCCACGGAGCGAGAACCGTACTTTCTCATTGCTTTTGGTCGGACAAAGCAGCAAACCAATAGTGGGATTGTCTTGCGGTGTTTTGATATATTCATCTACGGCAGAGATATAGAAATTCAGTTTACTAACGAACTCGGGAATAAACTCTACCGCTTTTAATTCAATAACTACATATCTATGCATTTTGAGATGATACATCAACAAATCCATCTTATATTCATCGCCATCTACCATAATGCGATATTGTCTTCCTACAAACGCAAAACCGCGTCCCATTTCCATTAGGAATTCAACCACATGTTCTGTCAGTTTGTCCTCGATAGCACGCTCGTTCTTTAACTCTTGTGTGCCCAAGAACCCAAAAGAATATGGATCTTTGAACGCGTATCGCGCAAAATCGGAATCAACAGGAGGCAGCGTGCCGCAGAAATTGGTTATCGCTTTGCCTTTAGCATTCTTGTAGCCGGCAGCCACATTAGCCAACATCACATCGCGACTCCATCCCTGGGCAGCTGTTTCCATTATATAAAACGCGCGTTCAGGGAGCGATTTGACCTTAGGCAGTAACGATATATGATGATACCAAGTAATTTGTGCAAGCGGCACTTGCACAAATATTTCACCATCTTTCTCTAATTTTGCAAGCGGCACTTGCAAAATTGGTGTGTTTTCATTTTCGGCAAGCGCGACTTGCCAAAATTCGTCCCCTTCTAATTGTGCAAGCGGGACTTGCACAAATGGGAAATCGGGATATTCTGCTGCAAATTGACGCATGTATTTCAGATTTCGCTCTGAGTATCCGTCATCATTTGGGAAACGATGGTGTAAGTCATTTGATAATTGCTTAATGACTTGTGCTCCCCATCCCAACTCTTTTTGCTTGAGCAGAATGTCACTTCCGATCTTCCAATAGAGCGCAAGCATCTCTTTATTGACATTGAGAACGGCTTGCAGTTTGGAACGTTCTATAAGGGAAATGATTTCGTCGCGCCAATGAGGGTATTCCTGTGGAAGGAAAGAAGATGATATTTTCTCTATATCTGCCATATAATTATGGATATTTTAAGGTACTTTATTTGTATAAATCATGCATTTTTGCTATCTTTTCGGCTATTTGCTGGCGGAGTGTTTCCGGTTGCAGCACTTCGACATCATCTCCGAACCAAAGAAGTTGCGCTTCCAATTCGCGGTTTGGAATGACGGTTATCTCAATAATGCCTTGCTCTTTGTCTTTGATCTTCTGCGAGTGATGCAAAGGCTTTGAGAGCACATAAGGCAGACGATGAGGTGAGAAACGAAGCTGTATATGTTCCGGTTCTGTGTCCTGCGGAATAGTCACTCCGATTACATCATCAAAATACTCAGCGAAATCTATTTCCGTGGGTACGTACGCGATAGTAGAAAGGTGTATCTCCTGTATCCGGTCTAACGCCAGAAGCATGATCTTCTGCGTTTGGTTGTTCATCGCAAGCAAGAACCACCGCGAGTTGTGTTGTTTGATATAATACGGATGAATCGTACAAACGAAAGCAGGTTTGTCGTACGGATGATAAGAAATATCTATTGTCTGCTGATTACTGATATAGTCAAATAGCGGTTCGAGATATTCCAAGCCTTGCAGATACTCGTTCGCCTCAAAACCAATAACCGATTCGGTATGCGCATTGAGATTCAGTTTTGCTTCAATCTTCGTTACCAGCTCGGTCATCCACTCAAATTGCGGAAGGCCCTTGAAGCGACTAAGCATCAGAAGCGTATCTTTCAGTTTGGCTACCTCATCGTCCGATAAAACCGATTGTTGCAAACTGAATTTCGGATCTTCGTAGCGGTAATAGACACGCCCGTGACTATCGGGATTATGGGCGATAACCGTATTGTACAGTGTTTCAAACTCATTCAGGTCATTTTTGATGGTCCGCAAACTGATGGAGGGGCAATCTTTTGCCTCTAATGCCTTGTTACACTCCAATAGCAGATCCTCAATATAATACCGCCGTGTCTGATTTCTCAAACAGCGGTCTAAAGCATAATGTCGTATGAGTTTTTGTTTGGTTATCGGCATTGTGTTTTTCTTTTGGCTTGCAAAATTAGTAATAAATTTTGATATATACAAATATATCAGAAAGAATTTATGATTTTTGCAAATTTTGATACAGAGTGCACATACTATTCTTGCATAAATTTTGGGGGTAAAATGACGCAAATACGTCTTATCTCGCTTCGCTCGAACGATTAATTTAGTAAAAAATTATTAAATACTTGCATATTCCAGAAAAAAGCAGTAACTTTGCAGGCGCAAATAATGTATAACATCTATGGCAAGCACAAGACAAGAAATTATTGAGGAGTTGCGGCATCTGCTCGAAACAGAGGATGTGGCTGCAATAAAAGATCAAGTGGATCACCTGAAAACGCAGTTTTATTCGGTAGCTGCGGAGGAAGTAACGGAGACAGATGCGGAAGCCGGCGCCGAGTTACCGGAGACGGGAAAAGACGAGGAGCAATTCAAAGCTCTGTTAGCCGAGTACAAAGCCCGTAAGGCTGAGGTAGCTGCTGCGCAGGCGAAAGAGCAGGCGGAGAACCTGAAGAAGAAACAGGCTATCTTGGACGAGATGAAGCAGTTGGTAGATGCTGCTACGGCGGACGGCGTCATGCCCAACATCCAGCGGATGAAGGAGCTGCAGGCTGAATGGAAAGCTACCGGAGCTGTGGCTGCCGACAAACTGCAAGAGATCCGCAAGGCTTATCAGCAGTTGCAGGAGCAATTCTATGACCTCGTGAAAATCAACATCGAGTTGCGGGATCTGGATTTCAAGAAGAATCTGGAGTTGAAGACCCTTCTCTGTGAGGCTGCGGAGAAACTGCAGCAGAACGAGAATATCGTGGAAGCCAGCCGCATGTTGCAGCAACTGCACGACGAATGGGCGGAGATAGGTCCTGTGGCGCGTGAGCTGCGCGAGGGACTCTGGGAGCGGTTCAAAGCTGCCTCCACCATCATCAACAAGAAGCATCAGGCTTATTTCGACGAGTTGCACCGCAAAGAGCAGGAGAACCTCGAGAAAAAGCAAGCGATCATAGACCGCATGAAGGAGATCATGGAGCCTATCGTGAACGGCGTGCCGATGAGCGTCAAAGAATGGGAAGAGGCAACGGCGAAAGTGCAGGAATTGCAAGCCGAATGGCGCAAGATCGGTTTTGCTCCAAAGAAGCAAAATCAATCTATCTACGATGCTTTCCGCGCTGAGTGTGACCGTTTCTACCAAACCAAGAAAGAGTTCTTCCGTGAACTGCGCGAACAGCGTAAGATCCGCGAACAGCGTCACAAAGAATACTTGGAGCGTCAGGCGGCTCGTGAGCAAGCGCGCGAAGAGCGCCGCAAACAGCGCATAGAGCGTATCACTGCCGGTGGTGGAAACCTGCGTAAGTTGCGCGACAAACTGGTGCAAGAGATCAAGACGGCGGAGAATAACATCCTCTTCTTTACCGCCAAGAGCAAAGGCGCCAACAAGATCGTGGACGACATGCGCAAGAAAATCGAGGAACTCAAAGCACGCTTAGCCGAGATCGAGCAACAAATGGACGCGGAGAATAATGGATGAGTTATTGGCATACAAAGGCGTAGAGATTCGTCAGGCGGACCAGATCGTGCTGCACGACGTGAACCTGAGCGTCCGCAGCGGCGAGATGATTTACCTGTTGGGCAAAGTGGGTAGCGGCAAGTCGAGTCTGATGAAGACGATCTACGGCGCGCTGCCTATTAGCGCCGGCGAAGCGCGCGTGTTGGACTACGACATGCGCACTATCAAACGCCGTAAACTGCCGTATCTCCGTCGGCGATTAGGCATCATCTTCCAGGACTACAAACTGCTGACCGACCGGTCTGTTGAAGAAAACCTGCTCTTTGTGCTGGGCGCTACGGGATGGAAAGACAAGACGCTGATGAAAAATCATGTGCGCGAAGTTCTGGAGCAAGTGGGCATGGAGACCAAAGCGTATAAGAAACCGTACGAACTATCGGGTGGAGAGCAACAGCGTGTGGTCATTGCCCGCGCGCTACTCAATTCGCCGGAGATGATCTTGGCGGACGAACCGACGGGAAACTTGGACTCCGAGACCGGACGGGAAATCATGGATCTGCTCTACGCGATCTCGCAAGCAGGAATTACCGTGCTGATGAGTACGCATAATGTGCATTGGCCTGAGCAATACGTAGGACGAAAACTCTACTTCGCCGAAGGAATGATCAAAGAGTGATGGAACTTCCGATTTATTTAGTGGGGTACATGGGAGCGGGCAAAACGACCGCCGGACGGATGCTGGCTGAGAAACTCGGCTGGCATTTTGTGGATTTGGACGAAGCGTTCAAAGAGATTCACGGTCTCTCTACCGCCGACTATATCCGTACGTACGGAATAGAGGATTTCCGCAAAAAGGAGAAATACGTTGTGGAAGATCTGGCGGATCAAGTGCCGTTCGACAAAATCATCTACGCCACGGGCGGCGGCTATCCGTGCTGGGAAGACAACATGGAGTGCCTGCGCGAGTTAGGCACCAGCATTTATATCCGCTGGAAACCCGAACATCTGGCGAAACGGTTGAGTTTGACGGACTTAAGCGAACGTCCTGTGTTACAAGGACGGACGGAAGAAGAGTTGCTGTCCTTTATCGCACCGCAGTTGGAAGCCCGCGAACCGTTCTACGCGCGAGCGAATCATATATTGGATGTGGATATATGCGACGAGCACTCGGACGAACGCATCGCAGAAGAACTATATGAGTTTATAAAGAAATGAGTATCAACGAAATACAAGACGAAATCATTGAGGAGTTTGAGGCATTTGACGACTGGATGGATCGATACCAGATGATCGCAGATTATGCCCAAGAGCTGAAGAAAAATCCTTTCCCGGAAGAGGACAAGACGCCGCAGAACTTAATCGACGGGTGCCAGTCCCAAGTGTGGTTCACTGCGCGGATGGAGGACGGCAAGATGATCATCAACGGCGAATCCGATGCACTCTTGGTGCGCGGTATGGTAGCCATGCTCATTCATGTGTTGAGCGGTCATACACCGGAGGAGATTGCTAAGGCAGACCTCTATTTCATTGACCGTATCGGTCTGCGTGAGCACCTGAGCCCGACGCGCTCGAACGGCGTTGCTGCCATGCTCAAACAGCTGAAGCTGTATGCTTTAGCCTTGAGTGAGGGATGAGTGTTTAGGGATTAGTATTCCCAGGAATCATTATTCTTCCAGATGATCTTGCCATTCTCAATGGTGGCAAGGGGAAAGATAGATGTGAATGGAGGGGTGACAGTACGAATAAGCTGCCACTCCTTATTATATACACGCGCGCACGAGGAACACTGGGGCGCGCAGGCAGTGAAGACGACAAGGGTGGAGTCCTGGCAGCGATACACCTCCAGCGAAGTACTGTCTGTCAGCGCGATGCGCTCATAGACGCTGTCCTGATACTCCACATGAGGAGCACCGCCGAGCTGGAAAAGGTCGGTCAGCAACGAAAGCGATATGGTCAGTAATAATCCTTTCATCTTTCAATTCTCCATTCTCTATTCTCAATTCTCAATTCTCCATTCTCAATTCTCAATTAATCAGAGCTACCGCATAAGCGGCAATGCCTTCTTCGCGTCCTACAAAACCCAAATGCTCTGTGGTGGTAGCCTTGAGGCTCACTTGATTAGGCTCTACGCCCATCACTTCCGCCAGACAAGCCTGCATCGCATCAATATACGGATTCAGTTTGGGTGCTTGCGCAGCAATGGTGATGTCGCAGTTGCCGAACTCGTATCCCGCTTCGCGGAGCATTGCCATCACACGCCGGAGCAGAATCTTCGAATCGATCCCTTCGTACTCATTGCCTTTCGTATCCGGGAAATGATATCCTATATCGCGCATAGCGGCGGCTCCGAGAAGTGCATCGCATAGCGCATGGATGACCACATCGGCATCCGAATGACCGAGCAGTCCTTTGTCGGACGGTACCTCAATTCCCCCTAACCACAGTTTGCGGTCAGGGGAAAATTGATGTACATCATATCCAAAACCAATTCGCATGGAGGATTATTTCTTGTTATTCACCAGGTCTTTGATACCGTAGAGGTCGAAGCCGAGGGTGAAACGCATGGTCTGGTCGAGCGGGTTAGACGGTGCAAGACCAACGCAGTATGCTACGTCCAGCGATACGATCGAGAGGTGGAATCCGGCACCGAAGGTGACATAGTTACGGTTACCTTTGTAATAGTTCTCATAACTGTAACCCACGCGGGCAAAGAATTTCTTGTCGTACGAATACTCGATACCTGCGCCCCAGCGTACCTCCTGGAACTCCTCTCTCGCGCCGCCCGGAGCGTCTGCAAAGGACTGGAACCAACCCTTCGGAGAAGTGAGGTCGGAGTATGCCTGCTGGCTATAACGTCCGTCCGACTGGTCTGCGAACTTAGAGTAGCGGCTCGGTACCAACATCTTGTTTGCCTCTACGTTGAAGGTCAGGAAGTTGTACTTGTTGAGTGGCAACTCATAACCCACACCGATATTCATCGAAGCCGGGATAAAATTGGAGGTAATAGAGTCATACGTCATCTTACCACCGAGGTTCTTCAGACTAAAACCGAGGGAGAAATGGCTCTCGCCCATCGGCAACTCAATCGGCTGACGATAGTAAAGAGCAATGTCTGCTGCCATCGTCCAAGCCGGATGAAGTTCAGAGCCGCCGGACATGGACACATTCTGACCATTATTGAGGTCGGAATAGAGGAAACGAACGGCTACAGACATGGATACATACTCATGCAGTTTGCGGAAGTAGCTGAGGTCGAGTGCCCATTCGTTCGGACGAACGGTACCCAGTGTAGAACCGCCGTCGCCCGTCAGGGTTACATCACCCATAGAGAAATAAGTGAACGAAGCACCGATACCGCCACCGAGGTCACCGAAGTTATAGAATCCGGCGAGGTAAGCAAGATCAATATCGCCCACCAGTTTACGCAACCACGGCGTGTAGTTGGCGGTGATACCACCCTTGGAGTACATATAGGCGTACTTAGCCGGGTTCCAGTACTGGGAGTTGAAGTCTGCTTCAGTTGCCACACCGATGTCACCGAGACCGGCTGCACGCGCGTCCGGCGCAATAGACAGCGACGGCATGGAGGTGATTAGCGGGTTCATAACATCGGCTGCCGGAGCCTCTGCTCGCATTGTTAATACGCAGCACAAGGCTGCAAAAGAAACTAAGATTTTTTTCATTGTTTGTATTTGTTGTTTTATAATTTTTTCTTACTTCATTCAAATCATTTTGCGATATGCTTCATAGGCAATTCAATTATCTATTATCAATTATTTAGTTACGATGATTTTGCCCGAGTTTGCGCTATAGCGGCTCGAGGCGGATTTAATACGTATTTGATATACATAGATGCCCGGTTGCAAACCGAGGGAGGGCAGGTTGATGGATACTGCATCCGGATTGTCTTGGGTGTGGGAATAAACCAGCCGTCCGTTGATATTATATAGGTATAGCTCCGTTTGGATCAGCTCATCCGGCTGGTCGTAGTTGACCACCAGATTGACGATACCCTCTGCGTTTACAGGGTTGGGATAGGTGGTCACGGAGCAGATCGACGGATCAAGAGACGCATCCACAATGAAATTGAGGCTCTTGGTCGTGCTGTTGTTCAGCAGATCCCATGCGCGGAAAGTCAAACTATGCTGTCCGTCCGGCAATGCCTCCATCAGATAGGAGACTTGCCCCTTCTGGTAACTGTTATTTGCTGCTGTGAAATACTCATTCAGGCTATAGATCTGCTTGGGATTATTATCGATGATGAGCATGAGGTCATGCCCGATACCTGCTCCGGCGGTGTTGATGCCATGCTCGTCTTCCAGTTCGGCAAAGAACCGAGGCGTAGCGTAGGTCTTGTCACCATCGCGGAAGACAGGAGTGTTGAGATAGATCGTCATTTCGGGTCCCGTGGTGTCTGTTGCCAGAATAGAACCCGTTCCTCCGATGACGAAGTCATGGAAATGTCCCACAGCCTCCATCGTCTCCAGCGAATCGGTCGTGCGGGCGTAATAAACAATACGTCCGTTGCCATAGTTATAGCGGATGTCTTTGGGCACCATGAAGGTATAGTTGAATAACCCGTTCTTGACATCCGTCACGCCGGAGAAGATCGTATTGGGATAGTCATTATATGCCACCACTTCCGGATCGCCGCCCACATTATCGTTGTCCCTCGTCGGGATAGACTGCATCTTGTCGTAAATGGTGATATCCACTTTGCCGTTGAAATCGGTGACCGTAAGGCTGTCTTCGTCTATGATCTGACCTTCGATATGTTGCACGCTGAGTGCATTGAGGGTGTCCACCGATGTGGTGGTCTGAACCTGATAAGTAGTGGGGTAGTTGAGCCGCATAGCGGGATCGCCCAGCAGAACATACGCCAAGCGGTTCTCGTCTGTGGCTTCGCAAGTGTTCTTGCCGATAGCGATTGCTTCGCCCAGCGTCATCTCATACCGGAAGATATTGGCGTGACCGAAGAGTGTATCGCAGACTGAGCGGTTGAGTTTGATATTCCGGTCTGCATAGACCGTACGTGTTGCGGCGAGAACACCGATCGCGCCGCCGGTGGGATTCAGTAAAGCGGTCTCGGACGCGCAGCGTTTACCGCCGTCGCATTGCCCGAAATTGCAGGTCGCGAAGAACCAGAATGCATGGTTCTTATTGGACATCTGTTCGATATCCTTCTGGTTGAGGATGGACTCGTTGGTAATGGCATTATAGCCGCCGTGGCCGGAGTAGTCGAAGAAGAGTGCTCCGCTCTTGAGCAAGTTCAGCACGCGGTTCTTCGCCAACGGGTAACTCTCGCCGGAAGCGTTCACCTCTTGCGGATAAGCGTCGAGGAATATCTTATGCACGACGAAATCGGGATTTTTGATCCGCACTCGTTCGGCGCTCTCTTCCGATGTGCGGGTGTGAGTGCCGTTCTCGCCGTCATCCGCCAGATAAACCAACTGGTTCTTCCATTTGCCGGTCTGCTCGTTGCGGATATAGCGGATCAGTTTGTCCACCGTTGTGCGTGCCTCCGCAACCGACTCGAAAGGCAGACGCCCCACGCCGATGTCCATGCGGGCAAGACGGTCGGACCAGTTGCCATAACTGTCAATGCCGTCGCTGTCATCCAGCCATCCGAAATAATCATCGGAGGCAAAGGCGTTCACCTCATTGAGCGAGTTGCGCGCCTGATAGGTCAGCAGCAGCTTGGTACCGGAAGTCTTTTTCAGTATGTTTCTGTTGTCGAAAGAGCCGTGTCCCATGAGCAGCAGCCAGCGCGGTTTTTGTCCGACGCCGCTGTTAGCGCGGTCGTACAGCATCTTCATCAGCCATCGATAGGCAGAAGCGTCCGGCGTGCCGGAGGAGAACTCATTATAGACCTGTTGGTCGGTTACTACCGCCCAAGTGATGCCTTCTTTCGCCTCGTGAGCCTTGGCTAAGTCTTCTGACACCGCCTCATAGCCCTCCGGGCAAATAATCACATAGTCAATATCGCTCAGTCCGTGCAGGTTCTGGTGCGCCACTTCGCCTATTACTTGCGCCGAGATGAAACGCGAACCATTGGGATTGAACGCAATATACTCATGCACCCCGTCTGCTTGTGAACCGGTCCAGATCGCTTCGCCGTTGGCGTATGTCACTTCCACCGGATAAATACCGCCGAGATCCGTCACATCCCATACTTGGGTTGCATCGGGGGCATTGGCTAAATGGAAACGCACAGGCGTGGAAGACTTATAATTGCTCGTAGTGCGCACAGGCATGTAGTCGCCGGTCATGACGAGCGACGAGAGGGTGGTGATCTCAATATAATTGAGCCATCCCAGGGCTGCGGAGTTGGCACTATTGAATTGCAACTGGATCTGCTGTTTGTCCGCCGCTTGTGTACAGGTCATGCTGATCGTTCCCTCTCTGCCGAAATCGTAGTGGTCGCGCAGCGCGGGAACAGAGACCGACTTGGAAGAAACATTATTGACGGTAGCCATGAAAGAGGAAGTGGTCGGCGCATTTGCCGCCAGGTCTATATACACGTTGCAGCTTTGCCCCTCAACGGCATTGGGAGTCGTGAAACTGAAAGTCTGTTTTTGTCCGGCATTGAACTGCTCGCCGTAGAATGTCCTGCCGCCGCCGGAGACTCCCGTGCGGTCAATGAGGTTAACCGTGTCTCTGTCATGCACCTGATAGAACGGATAGCGAGTGATGTCTGTCGGCGTCCCGCTGATGGCTGACGGCTGATGGCTGACGGATGACGGCTCATAGCTGTCCGTCAGGAAATAGTAGCCGTAGTTGGAATAGGTGTTCCGGGTGTGGGTGAAACGGTTGAGCGAAGCGTTGTACTTCCAGCTGATCGGACCTTGGGCATAGAAGAGAATATAGTTCGCACCCTTGTAAATCGGCACATGCGGCAGATCGTCTATGTTCGGCTGGGTAAAATCCTGCTCTTTCTGCGCACCGCCGTAACCGAAGACTTGCACCTTCTCCGGGTCGATGCCTGCTCCGCGCAGTTCATCGAAACTCATGCGGCACACACCGCTTTCGCTCACGCGTATCTTCACCCAATGACCATCGTTCAGCACAGAGGTGTTGACATACGTATGGATGCCTGCGATCATAGGCAGACATAGCGCCAAAAGCAATATGGTGAATAGTTTTCTCATTTGATCTTACAGTATAGTTTTTCTTCGCCGTCTATCTCGACTCGGATCACTTCTTCTTTTTGTACCGTTCGCGGGGCTTGCTTCTTCTGGATATAAATCAGGTCGCCTTGCCGAATCGTCATCGTCTTGCTCGCCTCTGCAATCGCCTCTTCCGGCGAAAGAACATATTCTGACATTTGATGGCTGACGGCTGATAACTGACGGCTTTCCACCATCTCTCCTATCGCCAGCGAGTAGTCAAAGGCGATGGCTTGTGTCCAAGGCTTGCCTGACGCTCGGGCAGCTCGCAAGGCGCTCAGGTCAACGAAATCCACTCCGGGTGCTACTGCGTCATAGTACCGCTCTGCGAACCGCGGGGCAATCTCTTTGCCCAGACGGCTGACGCGCAGAATGACACATTCGGTCGCTCCTATCTCCGTCGCACCTTCGGGCATGAAGAATGGCTTGCGACCGTTCAGCAGACAACTGTCGCCTTTGAGCACCATCCGGGGCTCTCTTTCGTCATATACAAAACCTATAATCTTCATAGCACCACAAAATGCGCGGCAAAATTACTACTTTTTTTTTATATATGCAAGAAATTAAGTAAAAAGTTAAACTTTTTCTTAATATCTGACCTCTGACGGCTGACGGCTGATGGCTGACGGCTGATATCTGACGGCTGATGGCTGACGGCTGATATCTGACGACTATTTCGCCCTGATAAACAGCTGCACCGGTGTGCCCGTAAAGTCCCACCATTCGCGCAGTTTGTTCTCCAGGAACCGGCGATACGGTTCTTTGACGTACTGCGGCAGGTTCGCGAAGAACACGAATGTCGGAATTTGGGTGTTCGGCAGCTGGGTACAATATTTGATCTTGATATATTTGCCTTTCCATGCGGGCGGCGGATAGTTCTCGATGAGCGGCAGGAATTTCTCGTTCAGCTGCGCAGTTGGCACTTTCTTATTCTTGTTTTCATACACATGGATCGCCGTCTCGATCACCTTGAAGATCCGTTGTTTGGTGAGTGCCGATGTGAAGATGATCGGGAAGTCGGTAAACGGCGCAATGCGTTCGCGGATGGCACTCTCGTACGCCTTGATATCTGCGTTCGTCTTGCTCTCCACCAAGTCCCATTTGTTGATACAAACGACCAGCCCTTTTTTGTTTTTTTGAATGAGCGAATAGATATTCAGATCTTGTGCCTCGATACCTCGCGTCGCGTCGATCATGAGGATACACACGTCGCTGTTTTCTATCGCGCGGATCGAACGAACGACCGAGTAATACTCTTGGTCTTCCGTCACTTTCGCTTTCTTGCGAATACCGGCGGTGTCCACGAGGTAGAAGTCCTTGCCGAACTTGTTGTACCGCGTGTAGATCGAGTCGCGCGTTGTGCCGGGAATATCGGTTACGATCGTCCGATCCTCGCCGATGAAGGCATTCAGGATACTCGATTTGCCGGCATTGGGTCGTCCCACGATGGCGAAACGCGGTAACTCTTCGAGCTCCTCGTCCGAGTCGTCTTCCTTGCGGAAACGTCCTACTACTTCGTCCAGCAGATCACCGGTTCCCAGACCGTTCTCTGCGCTGACGATAAACGGTTCACCGAGACCGAGTTTGTAGAACTCCGCCGCTCCGTATTGGTTCTCAAACGTGTCCACTTTGTTGACCGCCAGAATGGTCGGTTTCTTCGCCTGCCGCAGCAGGTGCGCCACCTCCATGTCAAACTCGGTCACACCTTCGTTCACATCGACCACCAGCAGCACTACGTCCGCTTCGCGGATAGCAAGGTCCACTTGTCGGTTGATCTCGCTCTCGAAGGTGTCATCGCTGTTGACCACCCATCCTCCGGTGTCGATCACGCTGAACTCCCGTCCGCACCATTCGGCTTTGCCGTACTGGCGGTCACGAGTCGTACCGGCTGTATTCATCACTATCGCCCGACGGGTACCCGTCAAGCGGTTAAACAGGGTCGATTTCCCGACATTGGGACGACCCACTATCGCTACAATATTTGCCATAGTTTATTATGTTGTTTTATATTTCTTAATCACGAGACCTCGTCGAGACCTCGTCGGGATTCCTGTTTGTTATTCGCATCCTCCGCAACCGCCTTCTCCGCATCCTTCGCAATCGCCGTCTTTGCCTTTATGGCATCCGCCGCCGCAACCTCCGCAACCATGACGCGGATGGCGGATGGCTTGCAACTCACCTTCCGTCACGTCGCGGATAGAAATGATCTTGCCCTTGAAATGCAGATCCTCTCCGGCATAAGGATGGTTCAGGTCGATCGTCACTTGGTCGTCTGTGATCTCGCATACCTGCGCTTTGACCACTTGTCCGTCCGTGGTGTTCATCGGCACGATCGCACCCACATACACGCGCTCGGAGTCAAACTCGCCGTCGCCGTTGAAGAACATATTCTTCGGCAGATCCATCAGACCTTCCTGAATATACTCGCCATAGGCGTCTTTGGATTCCAGCACGAAATCGAAACTCTCGCCTTCCGCTTTGCCCTCCATCCGGGCTTCGAAAGCCGGCAGCATCATTCCTTCTCCGTGGCACCACACTAGCGGAGTCTCCTCCGTCGCTTTTTCCATTAACTCTTCTTTACCGCCTTCGCCGTTGATATACAGCTCATACGTCGCGGTCACTACTTTTAATTTTTCTACCACCATGTTACTCTACTATTGGTTGATTGATTACTATTTTTGTCATATTTCAGGTCGCTCAAGATCGACGCATTCACGCCGATATGGAACGTATAACTCTTGAATGGTCCGATCGGGTTGATGCTGGCGGTCATGTTCCAGCAATGCAGGTCTCGGCTGATATTGAAGGTACAACTCGTCACCTTCATGTAGTCGAAATTATACGTCATGTTGGCGCTCACTTTCCACCCCTTGCCGAGTCCGATGTTGCCGCTGAGGCTCAATGAGTTACGCCATTTCATCTTGTAATACATCTTCTCGTAATCGAACTCGCTTCCGGGGGCATATGCCAGCGAATAGTTGATCGACAGGCTCCATGGGAACTCGGTCCGCACATAGCCGTCGTCCACTTCGGACTCTTTCTTGCTCTCCCGTTTGGCACCTTTGTCCATGCCGTCGCTGCCTTTCTCAATGGGCTCCAGCGTCTCCCCTTGGTCACTTGGTACTTGGTCACTTGGTACTTCTCTTTCACCCCTCCGTTTGTCTATCGCCGCTTTCCATTTCTTGAGCGTCTGGTTGTTGAAGGTGTAGCTGAAGTTCCAACTGAAACCGCTCCAGTGCGGGAAGCGCCCGTTGTGCCAGTACTGTTTGTTGGTGCGCACCGGGTTACCGGCGGCGTTCAACTGGTACATATACGGATCCAGCGAAGTGTTCAGGTTGAGCGAGTAGTTGTTTAGCTTCGGGAATTTCAATCGCAGGTTCACCGAGAAATTGCTCCAGTTCATACTGTCCGCCGCGAAGTTATAGCCGCCGTTGACCGAGAAATTATCAATCAGACTGATCACTTTGTACGGCTGTTTGCCCGTCGTGTCTTTGGTGTTCACCACTTTGACCTCCAGGTTGTTTGCCACGCCGAAATTGAGCGTCGCTGCCATTCCTCGCGGAGCGTTGCCTTGCGAATAAGCCGAATACACCCTGTGCTGGAAAATCGGATTGCCCATGTCGTCCACTTTCTGTATCTTACGCCCCGTGATCGAGTCCACGCCCGCATAGATCGGCTCTTCGTAACTGCCGTGGTAACCCCAGAACGATGTTCCGAAATCAGGGTGGTACGAGATAGAGAGAGTGGGGGTCACCACATGGCGGAATTTCTCCACTTTGCTGTGCGGGAAAAGTCTCTTCAGCGGCGTGTAGAATCCGTATAACTTCGTGCTCAGGCTGAGTCCCACGTCGAAATCAAACACATTGAAAAATCCGTTGGTCGTGTCCCTTGCCACCGCTTGCGCCTCGTCGTCCCATCGTTGGTCCACACGGGTGAAATACATCCTGTCGCGCAGGTTGATATGCGGCGAAACGGACAAGTATTTGAACAACATAAAGCTCGCTTTGATCGGCAGCGAATGGTTGATGCCCGTCTGCCAGTCGCGGAAGAAATTGGAGTGGAAAAACTCTTTCTCTTTGATGCTGTTGCCTTGGATTTTTCCGTTCATCGAGTAGCTCATGCTGATTTTCTCGTACCATTTCTCTTTGCCTGCCACCTTGCCTTTGCGTTTGAGCGTCGCCTGCCGCCAAAGTTTGAAGGGGTATTGGCTGCTCATGTTGACCGTGAACTGCGGAGCGGTCAGACTGATCGTCGAGTCGCTCGTCCGTTGCGTCAGACTCGCGCTCATGCTCAGCGTCCACGGGCTGTCCGGAAAACGCTGGGTGTAGTTGATCGTACTGCTCTTCGTGTTCGTCGAATAGAGATTCGGGTTGTAATAACTGTTGATGTTACTCCGGTCGTAACCGCTCGTCGAGAAATTGACGCTCGCCGAAAAAGTGCTGTACGGATTCGCTTTCGAGTCCTGGCTGTGGTTCCATTGCACGCTGAAGTTCCTTGACGCCGAATAGTCCGGCATGCCTTGTTCGCTCGTCACATCGTTGCGGTAATTGATACTCAAACTACCCGAGAAATGGTACCTCCACAGGTATCTGCTCGTCGCCGAAACCGCCCATGTGCCGCGGCTGTAGATATCGCCTTTCACCTCCAGATCGAGGTAGTCGCATATCGCGAAATAGTATCCCAGACCTTGCAGATACAAGCCGCGCGAGTAGTCGTCGCCGAAGTTCGGCATGATCAGACCGCTCGAATAGCTGTTCGTGAAGGGGAAGAAACCGAACGGTAGCGCGATCGGCAACGGCACATCGCCCACCACCAGATAAGACGGACCCGCAGCAATGTACTCACCCGGTTTCACTTTCGCTTTCGTCAGCTTCATGTAGAAATGCGGATGGTCATGATTGTCGCAAGTGGTGTATTGTCCGCCGCCCAACATCATCTCGTTGCCATTCATTTTCTTGGTCTTGTCCGCAATAATATAGCCTTCGCCCTGCTGGGTCACCACATGCCGGATGTAACCCTTCTGCGTCTTGATATTATAGGTGATCTCGTTCGTTTCGTAACTCTCTTTGCCGTCTTTGAAAACCGGCTTGCCGCGCCATTCTTCGTAAAGCGTATCATACACGCCGTGCGCGTAAATAAGGCTGGAGTCGATGTTCATGCGGATGAAATCGGACGTCAGTTCCATCGATTCGTATTTCAACTCACCCTGTCCGTGCAGATAAGCCGTTCCGTTGCCCATCATAATCATCGAGTCCTTCGATTGGTAGTGCACCGGCGCTTTGAGTTCGCTCTCTTTCTTGGGCTGAATACTATCTGCCGGCTGATGGCTGACAGCTGACGGCTGAATACTATCTGCCGGCTGACGGCTGACAGCTGACGGCTGAATACTGTCTGACGGCTGACGGCTGACAGCTGACGGCTGAATACTATCTACCGCCAGACTGTCTGTCGGTTCCGCCGCTTGCGATGCCATCCAAATAATAGCCATCAGCAGCACTATCATATGCCTGCGTACGCGTATGTGCACAATACCGCAAAATAAAATCGGGCGCAAAGATACAAAAATATTTTGATATATGCAAAAAAAAGTGTATCTTTGCACAAAAATTAAATGTGAAAATAGTAAAATGGAAAAATGTGAAAATTACATAGACGCTCATCGTGAGCGGTTTATGGACGAATGGGCGTCGCTCATTCGCATCCCTTCGGTCAGTTGCCAGGCGGAGCACAAAGCGGACATGGTTCGTTGTGCCGAGCGTTGGCGTGAACTCCTCCTCGAAGCCGGCTGCCAGAAAGCGGAAGTTCTCCCTTCCGCCGGCAATCCCTTCGTTTATGCCGAATATAATTCTCAATTCTCAACTCTCAATTCTCAATTCTCAACTCTCAATTCTCAATTACCCACGGTTTTGGTTTACGCCCACTACGACGTCATGCCCGTCGAACCGCTCGACCAGTGGCTCTCCGACCCTTGGGAACCGTCTATCCGCGACGGACGACTCTATGCCCGCGGAGCGGATGATGACAAAGGCCAGGCGATGATTCAAGCCAAAGCCTTTGAATACATGGTCAAAACCGGTCAACTCCGTTGCAACGTCAAGTTCATTTTTGAGGGCGAAGAAGAGATCGGTTCGCCTTCGCTTGAAGCCTTCTTGGAGGAACACAAAGAGCTGCTCAAAGCCGACATCATCCTCGTTTCCGACACCTCCATGATCGGCAAAGAGACGCCTTCGATCACCACCGGACTCCGCGGTCTCGCGTATTGGCAGATCGAAGTGGACGGACCGAACAGAGACCTCCATTCCGGACATTTTGGCGGAGCGGTCAAAAATCCCGTCAATGCACTCTGTGAAATGCTTGCGCAGATCGTCGATAAGGACGGTAGAATAACGATTCCCGGCTTCTACGACGATGTCCTGCCGATCCCCGAAGAAGAGCGTGCGATGATAGCGCAGATTCCTTTCTCGCAGGAAAAATACAACACCGCGATTGATGTCGATGATGTCTTCGGAGAAAAGGGTTATTCGACCCTCGAACGCAACTCCTGCAGACCCTCTTTTGACATCTGCGGCATCTGGGGCGGTTATACCGGCGAGGGCTCCAAAACGGTTCTGCCGTCCAAGGCTTTTGCCAAAGTCTCCTGCCGTCTGGTGGCGAACCAGGATCACGAGAAAATCTCTCAAGCGTTTATAAACTATCTTCAAACCATCAAACCGAACGGAGTTCGATTGACTGTCACCCCGATGCACGGCGGTCAGGGCTATGTCTGCCCAATCGACATCCCCGCGTACAAAGCAGCCGAAAAAGGTTTCGAGATTGCCTTTGGCAAACGTCCGCTTGCGGCGCGCCGCGGTGGCTCTATTCCTATCATAGCCGCCTTTGAACAGATCCTCGGTTGCAAAACGATCCTCATGGGCTTCGGCTTGGAGCAGAATGCCATCCATTCCCCCAACGAATCCATGGACCTCGAAGTCTGGCAAAAAGGCATCGTCGCCGTCTCCGAGTTCTACAAATCCTTCGCCCAATAACCAATTATCAATTACCAGTTACCAATTACCAATTACCAATGAAAAATCGCCCTTTGGACGATTTTTCTTGCATATATCAAATATTTGTTGTAATTTTGCACCGCAAAATCAATTTGAAAGAAATATGAGTTACACGCAAATGGCACAATTAGACGTGCTCAATCTGATCAAGGGCATTCAGACGGAAGGAGATTACATCGAATTTCGTAATATGCTCGCGCGCTATTTCGCTCAGAAAGCGCAGAGACAGATTGATGCTCTCTGGGAGAATGGTACGATTAACGAGCAGACCATTGAGCAATGGGGGAATGAACGAATGAGAACTCCTTATCGCTATGCGGTTCATCGTTCTTGATACTAATTGCTTGCTGTAACGAATGACAAGCACTTCAATCCATTAAAAACTATTCCCTGGCCCAAAGTAGAGATCATTAAAATTGTTGATTTTATCAAACTTATATAACCTCGTCGCTTGCGGACGTTATATATCATCACCCTCCCTTAGCTCTACCTGGTTTATCCTAGCCCGGCCTGGTTCGCCTCAGGCCCGCGTCAGGGGATTTTCGGTCTAAAATCGGTGTATGAGTGGGTGATTAGTGGGTGATTAGTGGGTGATTAGTGGGTCGTTAGTACGACATCACCGGCACGATAAGGGGAAAAAGAACAGAACTATCCGCCAAGTTTGGCGGATTAGAATCAAGAACAGTATCCGCCAAGTTTGGCGGATCAAGAACCGAATTATTAACAACAATAACTATACCAAACTATGGCTAAAGTTACATTAAATCCGCTTGCCCAGAACATTTCTGGCAAACTCTCCGGAAGGGAGGGCACTATCATGCGCCAGAAGAAGTACCGCGCTTCCAATGGAGCAGTCCTCAATACCGGCGCACAGGAGGCGTACGAAGTCCTCAATCCCCGCGACTACAAGAAGAAACCGCCCAAAGGAGCCGAACTCCGCAATATCAATGCCTTTGCGGAAGCAAGCCGCCTGACAACCCTTCTGATCCGTTCCGGCAAATACACCCAGGTCGAACTGGACGCAATGCCCGCTGAGGAACGTGCGCAGCAGCTCGAACTTCGTGAGCAACTGGCGGCTTTCGAAGAGCGTTTCTTGGCGCAACGTACAACCCCTGATCCGCAGGCTCCGTTACTGCCTAAAACGGACCCGCAGTACAACCATCATTCGGCGAAAGAGCAACGCCGCCAATACCTCACGCTCAACACCTTCATTCGTGCCATGATCCTTCAATCCCTCAAATCATGAAAATAGCTATCATAGGAGCAGGGAGCGTGGGGACGAACCTGCACCACGCTTTTGAACTAAAAGGAATCAAGACCGAACTCATACACGGAAGACCGCTGACAGCCCCAAAGGTAAATGGTCAAATGGTAAATGACCAAATGGTAAATGGTTTTGATGTGTATATCTACGCCATCGCGGATCAGGCTTTGCGGGAAGTGGTGAGTGTGATTCACGCGCCCAAAGCCCTTCATTTGCATACCTCCGGAACGATGCCGATAGACGTTTTCGGTGAGGACAAACCGCACGCAGGAATCCTGTATTTCTTCCAGAGCTTCAGCCGCGATGTGCTGATTGACGACTGGAGCGGAATCCCTTGTTTCATTTCGGGACGCAACATAGACGACATTGCGGCGATCTATTCGTTGGCTCAGACTCTGACGAGCCACATCTACGAAGCGAACCAGCATGACCGCGAGCGGTTGCATATTGCGGGGGTGTTTGCGAACAATTACACGAACCTGATGTACCGTATTGCCGCAGATATACTCAAAGACACCCAGATACCTTTTGAGGCACTCTTGCCGCTGATTGACAATACCGCTGCGAAAGTGCATAAGATGGCTCCGAAGGACGCACAGACCGGTCCTGCACAGCGCGGCGATGAGGCGGTGATGGGGCACCAAATAGAAGTACTAAGTAAACAAGTACCAAGTACGAAAGAAGGAGACGGATTTAGCGCAGAAGAGAAGGTAGCAGTATATCAAGCGCTCGGAGCGTTAATCGAGAAAAAGCATATTCATCCAAAGCCGAAAGAGGAATAGCTATCGTGCCTTCTATCTGCGGTAACTCATTCACCTTATGAATAATAAAACGCGCGTGAAGACGCTGGTGGGAGAGGGTGTGGGTACATTCATAGACCGCCTGCGGCTGACAGAGTACAGACCGCTTCGCTGACAGAGTATAGACCGAATCAGTCTGTATTCTGTCCTCTGTATTCTGTCCTCCAACATGTTCCTCGCAGGGAAACTCATAGAGGTGGTACCAGATGTCTTTCGGATTCTCGCGACGGTGGATAAGGGTATAAACCTCTGACGGCTGAAAGCTGACGGCTGACGGCTTCAAATAGATATGGTAATCGAACCATCGGTCGCGCACTTTGGGTCGCGGTTTGCGGACGGGCAGTAAGTCTGCGGTCCCATGCGCATAACCCAGGCAGAATTCGGACAGAGGACAGGTTGCGCATGCGTCGCCTAAAACGGGCGTGCAGTAGAGCGCACCAAACTCCATGATTGCTGAATTGAAGAGCCGCGGGTTCTCGCGGTCCAGCAGTTTCTCTATCTCTTTGTGGAACAATTTCTTACCCGCCGAAGTGTCGAAGGGTTCGTCTATGTCCAGCAGCCGCGCCACGACGCGATATACATTGCCGTCCATGGCGGGATAGGGCAGGTTGTACGCGAACGAAGCAATCGCTCCTGCCGTGTAGTCGCCTATGCCCGGCAAGGATCGGATTTCCTCAAACGTCCGCGGGAAAAGACTGCTATCGCCCGTTGCAGGCGAAGCCTTTTCAACAATCTGTTGCGCCGCTTTGTGCAGGTTTCGCGCCCGGCTGTAGTAACCCAAGCCTTGCCATTCGCGCAAGACCTCCGCTTCATCGGCTGCCGCCAGGTCCTCCACGGTACGCCAACGCGCCAGAAAACGGCGGTAGTAATCGAGCCCCTGCGCAACCCGCGTCTGCTGGAGAATAATTTCGCTCAACCAGATCGCGTAAGGGTCCTCCGTTTCCCTCCACGGCAGGTTCCGGCGGTTCACTTCATACCAGGCGTATAAATGGCTATATATGAGCTGTTTAGACATAAATTTAGTTACAATTTGGTCATTTAGCATTTACAATTTGAAAAAATCGGCACAAAAATACAAAAAAATTTGCACATGTCCAAAAAAATGTGTACCTTTGCACGCTTTTTCGGATTTTTTGGATCCGCAAGACAGGAAAAATATAACGAACATAATATGACAAAAGCAGAATTAATCAACGAAATCGCCATTAGCACCGGTTATGACAAACGTACAATCGGTTTGATCGTAGAGGGTGTTATTGACAATCTGAAAGGCTCGATGATCAAGGGTGAGCCTGTTTACCTGCGCGGTTTTGGTAGTTTTACCCTGAAGACCCGCAAAGCCAAAGTAGCACGTAACATCCGTGCAAAATCCACAGTAGAAGTACCGGAGCACTCGATTCCGTATTTTAAACCCGCGAATGAGTTCAAGGATCAGGTACGCGACGTGAAGATTAAAAAATAACATTCGTATAACAATATTTAAATCAAACAATTATGCCTAACGGAAAGAAGCATAAGAGACACAAGATGTCCACGCACAAACGTAAAAAACGTCTGCGTAAGAATCGTCATAAGCATAAGTAATTGACGATCGTCATTCAGCTTTGTGGCGCTAAACGGACCCTGGTGTGGGTCGGTTTGCCACAAGGCTTTTATTTTATTTAAACACCCTAATTTAGTATGAAAAGCGAATTAATTGTGGACGTACAGCCGCAAGAGATCGCTATCGCGCTGACAGAGGACGACCGACTGCAAGAGGTCTCCCGCGAAAAACGGAATCAAGACAATTTCGCAGTGGGAAACATCTATTACGGTCGAGTGAAAAAAGTCATGCCGGCGCTGAATGCGGTTTTTGTGGATGTGGGTCATGAGAAAGAAGCTTTTCTGCACTATTTGGATTTAGGTTCACAGTTTCGTACGCTGCAGACATTTGTCACCAAAGCCGTTTCGGACCGCCGCCGTGTGCCGGTAGTCACCAAAACACCGCGTCAACCCGAAGTGGGCAAAGAGGGACAGATAGCCGACGTGCTCAAGGTGGGCGATCCTATTCTGGTTCAGGTTTCCAAAGAACCGATCAACACCAAAGGACCGCGTCTGACCGCAGAGATCTCTATCGCCGGAAGAAACATCGTCCTCATTCCCTTTGCCGACGGCGTCATGGTGAGCCAGAAAATTAAACGCGAGGCAGAACGCCAACGTCTGAAACAACTGATGCTATCGATCAAACCTGCGGGTTTCGGCATCATTATTCGTACTGTAGCAGAAGATAAACGTGCCGCCGAACTGGACAGCGAACTACGGCTCCTCATGGAGCGCTGGACTCAAACGGTCAAGACGCTCCAGCAGAAAGAACCGGTGAGTCTCGTGAGCGAAGAAATGGGACGAACACTCGGTATTATCCGGGATGTGCTCAGCCCCGATTTCACCTCCATTCAAATCAATGATGAGGAGATTTATCAAGAGGTCTGCGATTACTTGGCGCTCATCGCACCGGAGAGCAAGAAAATCGTTAAGTTCTACAAAGGCGACAAACCTATCTTTGATCATTTCGACATTACCCGCCAGATGAAGGTGGGGCTCGGAAGAACGGTCGGTTTTAAGCATGGGGGCTACCTCATCATCGACAAAACCGAAGCACTATTCTCCATTGATGTCAATTCGGGCAGCAAGAAACTATTCGAGGACCAGGAGCAGAATGCGTTCCAATTCAATATGTTGGCGGCGGATGAGTTGGTGCACCAACTTCGTCTGCGAGACATCGGAGGTATCATCATCGTCGATTTCATCGACATGGATGACAAGGGACACCAGCAGCAGTTGTATGAATATGTGCGCAAGCTGATGGAACGCGACCGGGCGAAGCATAACGTGCTGCCGCTCAGCAAGTTCGGTCTGATGCAGATCACTCGCCAGCGCGTTCGTCCGGCGGTAGAAGTGGACGTGACGGAAGTGTGCCCCACGTGTGGCGGCAAAGGAAAAATCCAGTCTTCCATTCTCTTTACCGACCAGATAGCGGAAGCATGTGCACACATGTCTTCCCACTATGGAAGGGGTTTGAAACTGCATCTACACCCGTACGTCTATGCCTATGTGAACAAAGGTTGGTTCGCCTCCCTGCGCATGCAGTGGCAACTCCAGTACGGCGTGAAGATCATGGAAAATCAAGCGCTCGGAATGCTCGAGATGCGATTCTTTGATGCCAAAGGAAACCGTCTCAAGCACACAGAAGAACCTGCTCCAGCCAAAGCAGAGAAGTAAAAGAAAAAGCCCGCAACCGCGGGCTTTTTTCGTCTCTCAATTCTCAATTTCCTCCCCCTCCGCTTCCGCTCCGGGAATATAGCGCTTCAGCACACGCGCCACGCCGGTCGTCCAGTTATTGATCGAGTCTTGGTCCATCTGCAGACCGCTGATCATGTGGACCACTTGGTCGATCGGCATGCCATACCGCAGCACGCCGGAGATGAGTTTTGCATAGTTCCAGAACTCGCGGTCGAACTTATAACTCAATCCCTCCACGGTCGTCTTGAACCCGCGGGTGTTGACAAACTGGAAGTCATAGCGCTTCGAACCATCCTCTTTGACCACTTTGATGATCTTGCCTTTGGTGACCGATTTGGGTAACGCAATACCCATCTCATCGTCCGCCAAGCCGGTGAAGATCTCATACGGACGACCGTCTTTCAGACCGACAAAAGCGATCCATTTATCCTTCTGGTTCTGAAACCGCACGACGTCACATTCCAGCTCCGTCGGGCGCTTTAATAGGGTATTGTTACTTTCTGAAGAATCCATAATCTTGAATCTTTTTCTCCTCCCTTGAGGGGAGGTCGGGTGGGGTTATTGTATTGTTATTTTGGCGGAGCAAGAGGTCTCTCCTGCTTCGTTCTTCTGCTGGTATTGTACGCCGTCCGGCGTCAGAAGGTAGCATGTCTGCAGCTTCTCGCCGAGCATGGCTTCTTTGGAATAATTGATGTCCAGCCGCACGGTCTTGCCGTAGTAGTTTGGCAGGTACGCGTCGGTCATGGCTTGCAGGTATCGGCAGGAGTTGCAATGCCCGTTGTAGTCGATGTCCGAATAGACCACTTTGTGCGTCTCGCAGCCGGTGGGCTCAGGGATCGTGGTCATGCGCACGCGCGGCATCTCAATCACTTCGCCGTCCACGCAATCCGCGAACATCGGATCGTCGAAGAGGTTCACGATCTCTCGTTTCTCCAAGTCCAGCACAGCCCAGACACTCTTGCATTGCCCGATGAGTATCCACTCGTCTGACGGCTGATGGCTGATTTCTGACGGCTTTGCATATATCCTAAAATCACGTGTGCTCAGCATGTGTGCGTTGCTCTCGATCCATGTCTCGAACCGCACTCTCTGGCAATGCGTCGGCAGCTCATACATCTCCACGGAGAGCCTCGTCAGAATCCATGTCAGCCCCCGCGGGTGCAACGCCGCAATGCCGAATCCCAAATCGTCCGCTACTGTCCCTGCCACTTCCAGCAGGTAGTTCTCCAGGTTGAACAGCCGCAACTTCTTCTCCCCGTCCACCTCCTGGTACTTAATCTCGTATTCGTGATTATATTTCATCTTGTTATAACTCCTTTGCTCTCGTTTGCAAAACGACTGCAAAGTTACTGCTTTTTTTTGAATTATGCAAGTTATACGACTTTTTCTTCCTATTTATTTGCGTATATCAATTATTTTATGTAATTTTGCGAGCAAAATTGAAAAATTATGAATACACCTACTGCTGCTAATGAAAATTTCGTGCCTCAAATGGGCTATCCTACTATGATCACTCTTTCGGAGTTGGAGAAGAATAGTATGTCGGTGGACGAGTCCGAAAAAAGGATAGGAGAACTAATACATGACTTTTACCATAAGAAGGCATGATTGTAAGAATTGACAACAGCGTCCATGTGCAGATAGCTGAGTTTTATGCTATCTCTATGGCGCTACACCCGACCTTGGATGAGGCGGTCGTTGAGCGAAAGAAATCGCGTCTGTACGCAGCAATCCGTGAGTTAGAAACATATGCTACAATTTATCCATTGGCTCGTTATAAGCAAGCATGGATTGATGCTGGGTATCATGAGTTTATTGCAGAGGATTTTCATTTTGCGTACAAAATATATACGATAGCAGAGACAGGTGAACAGGTGGCGTACGTAGTAGATGCCTGCCATAGTTTGCTCTATCATAATTAAGCACCGCTGACACCAAAGGAACAAACTAACAAAACAATATTTTACAACAAACGGGCGACACATTGTGCCGCCCGTCTGTTTCTATTAATTCTCCATTCTCAATTCTCCATTCTCAATTCTCCTTCAGCCATCTGTCGAGCCAGTTGCGGAACTCGCGCTGCCAGAGGATGCCGTTCTGGGGTTTCAATACCCAGTGGTTCTCGTCCGGGAAGATAAGGAGTTCGGCAGGCACGCCGCGCATCTTGGCGGCATCGAAGGCTGCCATCGCTTGGCTCGCTAAGATGCGGTAGTCTTTCTCGCCATGGATACAGAGGATCGGCGTGTCCCATTTATCTACGAATTTATGCGGGCTGTTGGCAAACGTGCGCTGGGCAATCTTGTTGTCTTTCTCCCAGTATGCACCGCCCATATCCCAGTTGGCAAACCATTTCTCTTCGGTCTCCAAGTATTGCATCTCCAGATTGAAGATTCCGTCGTGAGCGATGAAGGCTTTGAACCGTCCGTCGTGGTGACCTGCAATCCAATAGACGCTGAAACCGCCGAAGGAAGCACCCACGCAGCCCAGATGGTCTTTGTCCACATACGGCTCCTTGCAGAACTCGTCAATCGCCGTGAAATAATCCTTCATGCACTGACCTCCGTAGTCGCCGGAGATCTCTTCGTTCCACGCCAAGCCGAATCCCGGCAGACCGCGTCTGTTCGGCGCAACAATGATATAGTCGCCGGCGGACATCATCATAAAGTTCCAACGGAAGGACCAGAACTGGCTCACCGGACTTTGCGGACCGCCTTCGCAATAGAGGATCGTCGGATATTTCTTCGCGGGATCGAAATGCGGCGGATAAATGATCCACGTCAGCATGTCTTTTCCGTCCGTGGTCTTCTGCCATCGCGGCTCAACGGTCGAACGCTCGATCTGGTTGTAGATATTGTCGTTCTCGTGGGTCAGCTGCTCCAGAAGCTGGTTGTACGTGTCAAACGGCTGGTCGTAATAGATCTCCGTGTGCGCCATCTGCTCATGGTCTTTGCGGAACCATTCACGGATGTCCAGATGGTAGATCTCGTTCGCCTGACGCATGGAGTGACCGAGCAGATAAGCTTGGTAGTCCGTCACATCGCCCAGTCCCAGATCCCACTGACCGTCCGTCAGTTTGGATGTCCAGCCGTCGAGGGTGACGCGGTAGAGTTGCACGGTCGCTTGTTTGCAGGCGGTGAAGACCAGCGAAGTGTCGTCCAGCCATTTGTATTCATCGACGTTGGTGTCCATGGAACGACTCAGGAACCGCTTCTCGCCTGTCTCCATATTGAGCACCATCAGCCGGTTCTCGTCGCTCTCATAGCCGTCGCGCTCCATGGATTGCCAAGCGATCCACTTGCCGTCCGGCGAATAGGACGGGTTGGTGTCGTAGCCTTTGTTCTCCTCGGTGATGTCCTTATGCGTGCGCGTACGTAAATCAAATAGGTATATGTCGCTGTTGGTGGAAACGGCGTAATCCAGTCCGGTCTTCTTGCGGCAGGTGTATGCAATCTCTTCGTTGTTCGGGTTCCAAGCCAACTGCTCGATACCGCCGAAAGGCTTCATCGGACTTTCGAAAGCGGTGCCTTCGAGGATGTTGAAACCCTCGCCGAGTTTGGCGGATTTCATCCGCTCGCCTTCGCCGTAGTATTCGGTCTGCAGCTCATACACAAACGGCTGCGGCGCGGTTTCTGTCCACTCGTCCCAGTGTTTGTACATCAGATCCTCGTGCATGTGACCCGTTGCCAGCGGCAGATCCGGATATTTGTCCACGGTCGAAGGAACGGTCTTGACCTGCTTGACCAGAATGATCTTATCGCGCATAGGGGAGAGCAAGAAACCCTCAATGTCCTCTGCGCCTTCCACTTCCACTTCCTCTTTGTCGCGGCGGATAAAGAGTTTGCCGCCTTTGAGGTAAGCGAGCGCACCGCTGTTGCCAAACCAAGCCGGTTCGTAACCGACGAACTCATCCACTACCGCCATGTTCTCAAACGGATTGCAGATGCGGATCCATGTCGTGGAGCGGTTCTCCTCCACGGAATAATAACTCACGGTGTACGCCAGCAGACC
Source organism: uncultured Bacteroidales bacterium (assembly GCA_902765485.1). Classification (GTDB taxonomy): domain Bacteria; phylum Bacteroidota; class Bacteroidia; order Bacteroidales; family Paludibacteraceae; genus Colicola. Next base: position 35,677 of record CACWZZ010000004.1, on the reverse strand, counting down.
TGTCTCGATGTCGCTCTTGACGCTGCCGATACGTCCCATCGCCCACAGTCCTTCGGGCGTCAGACGACCGCCTTCAATGGTGATCTGCGGTTTCGTGATCGGAGCTTTCTGCTCCGCTGTATTCTCTTTCGCGCAACTCGCGCCAAGGATTGTCACGGCTGCCATAATAAATACCTTCCAGGTTTTCATAATAATGGTATAATATTCTTTTCTCTTTTTTTACACACACGTATATCCTCCGTCCACGGGCAGTGCCACGCCGGTGACGTAGCGCGAAGCGTCCGCTGCGAGGAAACAAACGGCGCTGTCCAGTTCGCCCTCATGACCGTAGCGCTCCATAGGAATGACGGTCTTGGCATAGTTGGCGAAATAGTCGCTCTCCAAGGTCTCTTTGGTCAGCGGAGTGATGAAATAGCCCGGACAGATGGCATTGACGGTAATGCCGTATTTGCCCCATTCGGCAGCCAGCGCACGGGTCATGTTGACCACACCGCCTTTGGCTGCGTGATACGGCGAAGCGGGCGCGATTTTGTTGCCCACCAGACCGTACATGGACGCGATATTGATGATACGTCCGTACTTATTCGGGATCATCGCCTTCTTCGCTACTGCGCGCGCTACGCGGAACGAACCGAAGAGGTCAATCTGCATCTCGTTTTCAAACTGGGCATCGGTGATGTCCTCTGCGGGTGCCACTGCTCCTGTACCGGCATTGTTGACCACAATATCGATCTTGCCGAAATGGGCGAGCGCTTCGTCCACCATTTTCTCCACCGCTTCGGTGCTCGTAATGTCGCATTGGATCGGCAGCACCTCTACGCTGAAGGCTTGCTCGATCTCGTTTTTCACTTCCACCAGTTTCTCATACCGCCGTGCGATAATAACCAGTTTGCTACCTTTGGCTGCAAGGGCTTTAGCCATCTGCACGCCTAATCCTCCGGAGCAGCCGGTGACCAGTGCCACCCGTCCGCTCAAATCAAAAATGTCATTCTTCATCGTGGTTCAATTAAAATTTGCGTGCAAATTTACTGCTTTTTTCTGGAATATGCAAGTAAAGTAGCAAATTTATTCAATAATAATTTGCATATATGCAAAATTTGTTGTACCTTTGCAGCCGGAAATGTACATCACACCATGACGTTTGAACGGTTTTTTGTTTTGAAGCACGCTGTCAGCAAATACCGTCTCCAACTCCCTACCGAACAAGATATAGAAAAGTACCTGGAACAGAATAAATAAAATACTCGTCCCTCTCCGAGCGGTGCTTTCATGCACTCAGGGAAAGGAGAAAATGACATAAAATATAAAGACAAGCGCAAGGCGTTGCGCTAATTAAATAACAAAGCATTACTATTATTTCGCGTTTACCGAAAAGTGTGACAACTAAAAGGAAATAAATGCCAGAAATAATATAGGCAGCATATCTATAGGTATGCCACCAAACTAGTAATAGATGCTTGCACAATCTGTGCGAGTTTTTTATAGTTTGGTAAGGCTTCCTTTGTCACACTGCCTTGGTACGCGATAAGAAACTCGTACTTTTTTTATCGCCACGATTGATAGTTATGCCCAAACGATTAATAACTATCAATCATATGAAAAAGTATCTATCAGAAAACAAAGCAAATTGGCTCATTTTTGCTTTTCTTGTAATCTCTATTTTTCTCAAATGCTGCATGGGGCATTATTATATGCGTCATGGTATATTGTTTGCTTCGTTATGGAAAGCGCCGCTTTATTTCTGGTCGTTCTATCTGCCTAAATTGTCTATTGCCCTTGTCTTTGCCAGTTTTGTTTTCCTTTTCCGAAACAAATGGTGGTTAATCGGACTGTCTCTATTTGTTGATTTCTGGATATGGGCGAATATCATTTATTATCGAGTATATGAAGGAGTTATTGATGGCTACGTCCTAATGATGGCTGGCAATTTGAAGGGATTTACCAGTAGTATTTTTTCCCTTATTGAATGGAAGGATTGTTTGTTTTTCGTTCTGACGGCTTTACTGGCTTTGTTGATTTATTGGCTTCGTCAATACAAAGAAAGAAGCCTAGTAACCGGTATATCTGTATTTGCTTTCTCTTGCTTATTCTGGGCTTTCACAAGCAATCTTAGCTTCTATCGATACGAAGTATTTGCGAACCACGAACCGATTCGAAAGATCGCTCCATCCTTCGTTTTTACTAAACCATTTAGCCAAAGCACGCGCCTTGAGGTGGCAGGAACCGCTCCGTTTTATGATTATTCGGTTTTACACATGGCTTTCTTTGCTTTGGATGATATGTACGAAATGTACCTTGGAGCGGAAAATAAGCCCGTTATTACCGAGGAGGAATTGGCAATTTTGAAATCTCTACAAGGTTCACAGCATTATTCCAAAAACAACAAGAAACTAATCCTTGTACTTTTCGAAAGTCTTGAAAACTGGGTCGTACAACCCGAATTTATGCCAAACACATACCGCCTAATTAATACAAAGCATTCATTTGTGGCGCACAAGCTAAGAAAACAAACCTATTCCGGAAGTTCAGCGGATGGACAAATGATGGCTAATACAGGTGTACTGCCAATTGACAGAGGAGCTGCTTGTTTCAGCTATCCGTTCAACAAATACCCATCGCTTCCGAAGGAACATGCAGCGACGCTTTTGCCACATCCTATTGACGTTTGGAACCAAAAATGCATGAGTCCTGCCTATGGCTATGATACAACAATTGTTATTAGTGAAGAAAATGCGTTTAAGCAAGCAGCCTATTTCATTCAAAAAGGATATGACATGATACAAATTGTAACCCTTGCATCACACGAACCATTTGGAGCAGGGGGATCCTCTTTGTTGGAATTGCCGGAAGATATGCCTGAAATGATGGCGAAATATATCAAATGCGTCAATGTGACAGACAGATATTTAGGATATATGATTGATAGTTTGATTAGCCGTCAATTGTTGGATAGTACCACTATTTTTATCACAGGAGATCATACCATTTTTCATAAGGAAAGAAGGGATAAATTCTATTCTTATTGCCAAGAAAACAACTTGAATTATGGCGTAGAAGGCGCTTATTGTCCGCTTGTGATTTTCTCTCCATTTATTTCGCATAATGCGCAATGTGATGACGAAGCATACCAAATGGACGTTTTCCCAACAGTAGTAGAACTTTTAGGCTATGATGATTATTATTGGAAAGGTTTCGGAGTAAATCTTATGGATAGTTCAGCTTGCTCTAATCGAAAGATCTCTGAGAAAACAGCATCGGAACTTTCCGACAAACTCATCAGAAACAACTATTTCGCACAATAATATTCCTTTAGGTTAGATAGTGGCGCGAGAGTGGCTTGAGAGTTTACTTTTTACTTATTCTTAACAAAAGGAACTTTTTAAGTTCGTTTCAAGATCGCTTCAATCGGCAGAGGTCGCGCTGACCCTGCGCTGCTCTTGGGATGAGTTTGGAATAATACACGAATCTTAAAAATCGGAAACTTTGGAGGGCGGAAAATGGCGATTTCGGGTGGTCTATCGTCGGGTACGTGTCTCGTAAGTGAGGAGTACGCTTGTCGTGCGGAGCAAAATCTTAATAATCGGCAATAATTTGCGCAAAAGTCAAAAAATATTTGCATATATGCAAAATTTGTTGTAATTTTGCAGCATAAATTGCGTGAATTATGAAAATTCAGTTCTTAGGCGCGGCACGCGAAGTGACCGGAAGCAAACATCTGATCACAACCGATTCTGGGCATACCATCCTGCTGGATTGCGGTATGTACCAAGGTAAAGGAGCAGAGACAGACGCGGACAACAGAGACTTGGGTTTCGACCCGGAGAAGTTGGATTGTATCATTCTCTCCCATGCCCATATCGACCATTCGGGACTCATTCCGTATGTGTTCAAGAAGGGTTTCCGCGGCGACATCTATTGCACCCACGCTACGCGCGATCTGTGCGCAATCATGTTGGCGGACACGGCTTTTATCCAAGAGCAGGACGTCAAGACGTATAACAAAAAGATCAACCGCCAACACCCGCACAAGGAGAAGGGCAAGAACTATTTTCTGGAGCCGCTCTATACCCAGCAGGACGTGGACCGGGTGATGAAGCAGTTCGTTTGCTACGACTACGACCGGCGTTTCCGCGTCTTTGACGACGTGCTGCTGACCTTCACCAATTCGGGGCACATGTTGGGCGGCGCGATCTGTTCTTTGGAAGTCTATGAAAGCGATCAGCCGTCAGAAATCAGCCGTCAGAATGAAGGTTCAAAGCGTTGGAAACGCCTTTGCTACACCGGCGATATAGGACGCGCACACAGCCATATTCTGCCGAGCCCGATGCTCTTTCCGCAATGCGATTACCTGATCTGCGAATCGACCTACGGTGACCGTCTGCACGACGAAGAGATGGTGACCGAGCAACAGCTGTTGGGCATTGTGAAGGACACTTGCGAGTACCGCAAAGGCAAGTTGCTGATCCCTTCTTTCTCGGTGGGCAGAACGCAGGAGATCGTCTATGTGCTGAACAAACTCTACAACGAGCAATACCTCTCCAGCCGTATTCCAGTCTATGTCGATTCGCCGCTCTCGACGAACGCCACCCATATCTTCCGCATGTACCCGCAATACCTCTCGGACGAGGTGCGCGACACGATGCAGTTTGACGATGACCCGTTCGGGTTCAACACCTTGCGGTACATCACCGACGTGCGGGAATCGAAGAGACTGAACACCGACGACAAACCGGCGATCATCATTTCCGCCAGCGGCATGTTGGAGGCAGGACGAATCAAACACCATGTGGCGAACCATATCTCCGACCCGCGGTGCACCATCCTGATAGTCGGTTATTGCGAACCGACCACGCTCGGCGCACGCATTCAGGAACCCGGACTCAAATGGATTTCCATCTTCGGCTTGGACCGCAAGATCAAAGCACAGATCACCAAGTTGGAAGGCTTCTCCGGTCATGGCGATTACAAAGAAATGATTGATTACCTCACTCGCAGTCTGCAGGTGGACCAAGTGCAGCGCGTCTTTGTGGTCCATGGCGAACAGACGGCGGCGGAGACCTACAAAGGACATTTGCACGACGCTGGATTCCGACATATAGAAGTGCCGGAGAAAGGCGAAACCGTAACTCTTTAATACAGACGAATATTAGTTGTTTATAATATGAAAAAGGTATTTATTGTTTGTGCCCTCATGGCACTTTCCCTCTCTGTTTCCGCCCAGTTGGCTTGGGACAAAGAGTTTGTACAATCCGACTTTAACAACGCCCAGACGGTGATCTCCAAGACCGAGAATGTGTCTTGGAGCAACGGCGTGTTCGGTGCTCTGGCGCATCTGGAGATAGGCAAGGTAGTCATTCCTATTCCTCTGATGAACACTTCTCCTTATTCCGACGAGTGCGTTGTGGCGCTGCCGCAGGTCGGTATAGCCGAGAAACTCTATTTCTCTTGGCAGGGTGCTTCCAACGGCACGATCACGATCTATCAGTCGCCGGATCATAATAACTGGCAGCAGATTTTCTCTACCGAAGGAAACACTATCGCTACTGCGAAGGCGGATTCCGCTATCCTCTCCACCAACACACGGTATATCAAGTTCGCGGCTTCGGGTTTTACCGCTGCTGCGATCAGTAAGATCCGCGTTTCGGAACTCAAGAGTCTTAGTGTGGGACTGGAGGAATGGGAACCCGCTGCGGCCATGGTGGATGACCCGGTGGCGACCAAGAATGTAACCGTTTCGTGGACCAATATCGTGGCATCTGTCACCTCCACAGACCCGCATTTCTCTGCGTCCGTAGAGACGGTCGGCCAGAAGAACCTGATTGACCAAAAGACCACAATCACCCTCTTCTATTCGCACGAGGAAGCGGGCTCACACTCCGGCGAGATCATCATTTCCGGCGAGGGACGCGAAGCACGTATTGCGGTTTCCGGGACGACCTCCAAATACGACCAGACGCTTGCATGGCCGCAAACGCTTACGGAGTGTATCGCAACGGATGAATTGAGTTTCAATGCTTATACTTCATCTGGTCTGGAAGTGGAGTATCAGACATCAGATCCTACCATCGCAGAGGTGGAAGGCAACGTCCTGCGAATCCACAGCTCCGGCACAATCACGATCACGGCTACTCAGCCCGGAAACTACAAATACAACGCGGCTAACTCCGAGCAGAAAACCCTTGTCATTCATAAGGCAGACCCGACAATCAGTCTCTCTGTAGATGATATCACATATGGCCAGCACCTGAGCGAAGCGGTTCTCCATGAACTGATCGGCGCGGTTCCGGGTACGCTGACTTGGCTGAACATCGATGCCGACACGCTGCTCAATGCCGGAGACTACACACTCTCGCTGCTCTTCACGCCGGAGAATACCGCGATTTACAATGACGCTACGATGCCTGTTGCGCTGCATGTCAATAAGGCGGTGCAAACCATCCTTTGGGAGGAGCAGGAGACAGAACTGACGGTTGGCACACCGGTTCTCTCGACCGCTACACTCTCGTCCGGAATGGAGATCACGTATGCTTATACGGCGTGCCTGCTCTCGATAGAGGAGGGTATTATCACCCCGGAGAACGAAGGCGAAGTGACGGTTATTGCGTACCATCCGGGTAACGAAAACTACCTGCCGACGACGGTGATCATGCAGACATTCACCATCCAGCCGTCCGGAGATGAGACGCCGACCGCGCTGCCTCAACTGAGTCAAGAACAACTTCGTTCGGCGGCTAAATTCATGCACGCAGGAAATGTATATGTTCCCTTCGGCGGACGCATCTATGATGCCAATGGAGCGTTGTTGAAATGACAAAAGTGCTGCTTTTTGACCTCCTTTTGCTAAAAAAACGCAAAATATAGCATAAATATTTGCGCATATCAAAAAAAAGCAGTACCTTTGCACTCGCTTTTTTGCGGCGGGTAGTAGTTCAGCCCGGTTAGAATGCCTGCTTTGGGAGCAGGAGGTCGTGAGTTCGAATCTCGCCTACCCGACAAAATGGAGTCACGTCAAGTGGCTCCATTTTTGTTAAATTGTTAAACCTTTAAATTGTGCGCTACAAAGCTATTTTTATAGATATTGACGACACGCTGCTGGATTACATCCCTTGTTGCCGGGAAGCTTTTGACGCCGCGATGCGAAATCTTACACCCTCTCTTGAGGAGAGGGAAGGGGAGAGGTTGTTCCATCTCTTCTTCGAGATCAGCGGTCGGCTTTTCTCGGAAGCCAAACACGGCAAATACACGATCGCGGAAGTGATGGACCTCTATCCGAAGGAGTTCATTGCGGCGATCGGCTACCCGGAGTCGGCGGTAGATCCCTTCAAGCATGCTTTCCGTGCCGCATGGGGCGAGACGCATACCTTGGTTCCCGAAGCGAAAGAGATGCTGGATATATTGCGGACCAAAGGCTATCGGCTTTTTGCTGCGTCTAATAGTTTCGGACATCTGCAGCGTCGCCGTCTGGAGAGAGCAGGTATTCTGTCGTATTTCGAAGATACTTATATCTCCATGGATATAGGCTATGACAAACCCGACATCCGCTTCTTTCAGGAAGCGCTCCGTCGCTGCGGTTTGCAACCGAACGAAGTGCTGATGATCGGCGACTCCATGACCACCGACATCCTCGGCGCACAAGCCGCCGGAATAGAAGCACTCTTCTTCGACAGACGGAACAACGCGTCACTTTTGGAACTAATAAAAGAACTATGAACAGATTCACTCTTGGAAAAATAATTAAATTCTTTTTGCATTGGCACTACGAAGTGCGAGTAGAGGGCGAAGAACTGCTTCGCGACGACTCCGTGCACCTCGTTCTGCCGAATCATACCGCTTACATGGACCCGCTGATTCTGTTCAGCGAACTATGGTGGCTGCCGATCTGCCCGATGGTGGACGAACTTTTCATGCGTCACTGGCTTTACGGCCGTGTGCTCCGGCTGGGGGACGCGATCGAAGTGCCGGATCTCAACAAAAGTGCCATGAGCCGCGAGGAAGGCGTCGCTGCGGCTTCGCAACTCAGCCGAATAGCGATCGATAGCCTCGCAGCCGGCAAACAGATCTGTTTCTATCCTTCCGGGCACGTGAAGACGATTGACCGAGAGGTCATCGGAAACCGCCGCATGGCGTATGAAGTCTGCCGCGAATTGCCCGCAGGCGTGCGCGTAATCCTATGTAGAATGCGCGGGTTGGAGACCAGCCGGTGGTCCAAACTCAAACCCAAGAAATGGAAATGGCGTCGCACGGTCACGTTGCATTTTGAGGATCATACGGATGAACTGCGCGCTTGGGCGCAGACTCTTGACCGCAGAGCTTTCAATGAGAAATTGGAAAGTTGGTATAACAATATCGAAAAATAAAATACAAAGTGTTGCATCTGGCATGCTTTTTGTCATCAATAATGCGGCTTTAAACATAGCGAAATAGTATGACAAACAATACAAAACATTGGATTTTAAGCAAAGGATTGCTGGTCCTTTCGATTTTCATTTTTCAAATTCCGTGCTCCTTGTCTGCTGCGGACACGACCTATTATACGCTCCCTCAATGCCGCGATCTGGCGGTTTCTAAGGGCGTTTCTTCGCAATCGCAACAGGAGTTACTGCTGGCCGCCAAATACAACCGTCAGGCAGCGCTGGCGGCTATGTTCCCTAAGTTCACAGCCAACGCTTCGTACATGTGGAATAGCGCGAACGTGCACCTGCTCTCGAACACCACCGAATTTACCTTTGGTACCGCCACGGTCAATCCGGACGGAACGGCTTCGTGGGCGTGGAAAGATCTGCCGTCGATGACCCTCACGGACGATGCGGGGCAGTTTATCGCAGACGGATACAAGATGCTGTATGACAAATTGTCACCCGACATGCATCAGATTTTTGTGGCGCACGTGGGCGTGACGCAGCCGATCTACGTCGGAGGGCGGCTCATACAAATGTACAAGATTGCCAAAGCTTCGGAGACGATTGCTTCGATTCAATCGGAGGCAAAACATGACGATATCATCTACGGAGTGGATGAAGCGTATTGGCGCGTGGTGTCGGTCTCGAAGAAGAAAGAGTTGGCGGAGCAGTACTACAAACTCCTTTGCCAGCTGGAGATGGATGTCAAAGAGGCATTGGACGAAGGGTTGGTGACGCAGTCGGACTTGCTCAAAGTGACCACCAAACGCGGTGAAGCGGAGGTGAAGAAACTGCAGGCGGAGAACGGTCTGACGCTCTCCAATATGGCGCTCGCGCAGGTCTGCGGGCTTCCGTTGAGTACGGCTTTCCGGCTGGATGAAAGCGGTTTGAGCGAAACCTCGCTTCCTGTCGATTCAACGGAAGCGGATGCTGCCGTAGCGGGTAGGTCGGAGATACAACTGCTGGAGCAGGCAGAGAAAATAGCCAAATCTAATGCCAAACTGATGGCAGCCGGCTTGCAGCCGAATATCGTTGCTTCGGCGGGGTACATCTATTCCAACCCCAACGTGGAAAATGGATTTAGCAATAAATGGGACAGCAAGGGCTTCTTCTCTGCCGGCGTGGTGGTCAATGTGCCTATCGCGCACGCGGACGATATCCTGCGCTACAAAGCTGCCAAACATGCGGCAAATGCGATGGCGCTCAAAACCGAAGAGACGCGCGAGCTGCTGACGCTCCAGACGACCCAGGCGAACCAGAAATTAGCGGAGGCGCAGCAGAAGATTGCCCTCGCACGCCTTACTCAGAACAACGCCGCCGAGGTACTCCGCATGGCGCAAGAATCCTATGAAGCCGGTATGATCACCGCCTCCGAACTGATGCAGGCGCAGACGGCGTGGCTTGCAGCGGCTACCGACCTTGTTGACGCCGAGGTAGAAGCCAAAACAACGGAAACACAACTTCGTAAATATTTAGGAAAACTATAGTTATGAAACACCAGAAAGAAGGAAGTCTGCTGTTTGGTCTTATCGCACTCCTCACAGTAGTCGTTATTGTTGCGGTCGTGGGTATTCTGGCTTTGCGGCCGGAGAAGACACTCATCCAAGGCGAAGCCGAGGCTGCGGAGTACCGCGTCTCCGGCAAAGTGCCCGGACGTATCGAGATGTACTTCTACGAGGAAGGCGAACATGTGAAAAAAGGCGATACACTCGTCGTGATCTATTCGCCCGAAGTGGAAGCGAAGAAAGCGCAGGCACTCGCTGCACGTGAGATGGCGGAAGCGGTGAACCAGAAAGCCAAGAACGGTGCGCAACGTGAGCAAATCCAAGGTGCGTATGAGATGTACCAGAAAGCCAAAGCCGGCGAGGAGATCTACCGCAAGTCTTACGAGCGCGTTCAGCGGCTCTATGACAAAGGAGTGGTCAGCGCGCAGAAACGCGATGAGGTAGAGGCGCAATACAAAGCCGCGGAAGCTACCGTCAAAGCAGCCCGCAGCCAATACCAGATGGCGTTAGCCGGTGCCCGCGAAGAGGACAAAGCAGCTGCTGAAGCCCAAGTGGCGCGAGTCGATGGTATCCTCCAGGAAGTAGCTGCGGCGGAAGCGGAGAAATACCTTCTCTCGCCTTGCGATGGTGAGGTCTCCGAACTCTTCCCCAAAGTGGGCGAACTGGTCGGTCAGGGCTCGCCGGTGATGTCTATCGTCGATCTGAATGACGTGTGGTTCACTTTCGCCGTGCGCGAAGATATGCTCTCCCGTTTTCCGATGGGAAGTGTGGTCGAAGTGACCATCCCTGCGCTCGGAAACAACGTCAAATATCCGCTTACGGTCACCCATATCAAAGCCATGGGAACGTACGCTACATGGCGTTCTACCAAGCAAAACGGAGGCTACGATGTCCGCACGTTTGACGTCAAATGTCGTCCGACGACTTCGATCCCTAATCTTCGTCCGGGTATGACTGCTCTCGTTGCAGAATGAAAATCATTCTTCAAAATATATGGCGTGTGCTGCTTCGCGAACTGAAAATGATGTTCGCGCGGCCGCTCTATCTGTTTGCCTCCGTCGGAGTCATGCTGCTCTCCACATTCTTCTTCCTGACCCTCATGAAGGGTGGGGCGGCGGAGAAAATGCCTATGGCGGTGGTTGATCTGGACCAAACGACGATCTCCCGCCGACTTATCCATGAGATGCAGGCTACGCCTTCCGTGGACATCCAATTGATCACGAACTCCTATCCCGAAGCCCGCCAAGCCATGCAAAATGGCAAGATATACGGCATTTTTGTCATCCGCGAAGGTTTCTACCGCGACCTCGTTTCGTTCAAACGTCCGCAGATTGATTTCTATGTCACGAACGCTTATACCGTAGGTGGCAACACAACCTACAAACAGATGCTGACGATGGCGAATCTGGTCTCCGGTGCGTTCCAACGCGAGGTTCTGCGCAAGAAAGGGCTCACGGACGATGTGATCATGCATCGTATCCAGCCGCTCGCCATCGAGGGACACATGGTCGCGAACCCTTGGGGCAATTATTCCATTTATCTGGTCAGCACAATCCTGCCGGGTATTTTGGGTCTGATCTGTCTCATGCTCACCATCTTCGCCATCGGTTTTGAACTCAAAGCGCGCACGTCACACGCTTGGCTCCGTGCAGCCGGAGGCAACTATACCATTGCGATGATCGGTAAACTGATTCCGTACACGCTGATCTATCTTATTCTTGGCATCGGTTGCCATCTTATCCTCTACCGCTTCGTCGGTTTCCCTGTCTATGGCAGCACAGGACGGTTGATGTTCGGTCTGTTGCTTTTTATCCTGGCGATGGAGGCACTCGGAATCACGATGATCGGTCTGCTGCCCACGCTCCGCGACGCGCTCTCTATCGGTGCGCTCTATTCGATGCTGGGCTTCTCCCTCTCCGGCTTCACATACCCGCAGATGGCGATGCTGCCGCCCGTCAAAGCGCTCTCCTATTTGGAACCGCTCCGGCACTATTATCTCATTTATGTCAACGAAGCACTCATGGCTGCCCCTGTTGAAAACAGCCTTCCGAATGCACTTGCCCTCACCGCCTTCATGCTCGCCTCCCTTTGCGTCGCGCCGCGGCTCCATAGGGCGTTGGTCTATTGGAATTACCCGTTGAAATAATTCTCAATTATCAATTATCAATTCTCAATTCTCAAATTTTTCCATCGTGTCCGAATATAAATATCCGATAGTAAAATCCTTTGTTACGGAACTTCAGCGCATCTTCCGCGATCCGGGCGTAGTGGTCATTTTTATCGTCGCTACGTTGGCTTATCCGTTGATTTACAAAGCGCTCTATTGGAATGAACAGATCAACGATGTGCCGGTTGCAGTAGTCGATCTGAGCAATTCGCCCGAGAGCCGCGCGTTCCTTCATCAATGGAACGCTTCGCCGGACATTCGGCTCACACACAGTTGTACTTCCATGGCGGAAGCGGAGCAACTTCTGAGGAACCAGAAAGTGCATGGTATCATCTATTTCCCGCATGATTTTGAGCGCCAACTGGCGGACCCGCTCGGCAAAGCGCATATATCGCTTTATTGTGACATGTCCTCGTTCCTCTATATGAAAGCGATCTATCTCTCCTGCAACCAAGTCATGCTGGAGTCCATGCGTAATATCCAGATCGACCGCTATGAGCAGATGGGCATGGACAAAGAGTTCGCTTGGGCGCTGGTCCAAGACGCACCCTATTCCGAGACAGCACTCTTCACGCCCACAGGCGGTTACGGTTCGTTCCTCATTCCGGCGGTTCTCATGCTGATCCTTCACCAGACGCTCCTTTTCGGCATCTGTATGCTTGGCGGAACGGCAAGGGAAGAGAATGACGAAAACTACTCTTTCGCTTCGCTCATCGGGCGCGCGGGCGCGTGCTTCCTTATATATTTCGGCTTGGCAGCCATCCTGCTGGGCTTCTTCCCGCGGCTCTTCGGAATCCCCCATATAGGCGCAATAGACGATATCCTGCTGCTGATCGTGCCCTATCTGCTGGCAATCATTTTCTTCTCGCTCTGCGTCTCGGTCTTCATCCGAAACCGCGAATCGGGACTCGTTCTGCTCATCTCTACGTCACTCATATTCCTCTTTATGGCAGGTATCTCGTGGCCGAAAGAAATGATCCCTGCGGCATGGCGTTACCTCTCGTATTTCATCCCTTATACATGGGGCGCGCACGCCTTCATACATATCAACTCCATGGGAGCCTCGCTCTTGCATACCAACGGTTTTGCAGCCTCCGCTGCCACCGAATGGATTGCCCTTTGGATCCTTGCTGCATTCTATTTTATCATGGCGAGCGGGCTTTTCTATATCCGCAAAAAACGCGTTTTGGAAAATAAATAAGTTTTTAGCCACTTTAATTTGCGTATTTCATAAAAAAGTAGTATCTTTGCAGCCCAAATACTAATACGATGACAAACGAAGAGATCGAATCACGGGCTGCTCGCGCCGTGGATTTATTCAAACAAGGCTTTAACTGCTCCCAGGCGGTCTTTGCTTCCTGCGCAGATTTATATGGTATTACGGACGAATCGCTTGCCCTGCGTTTGGCTGCTTCTTTCGGTGGCGGAATGGGCAGAATGAGGCTCGTCTGCGGTGCTGCGTCCGGTATGTTCATGCTTGCCGGCTTGCACAATGGTTCTGCTACGCCCCATGATAACACAGGCAAAATGGAGAATTATGCCCTTGTCCAGCAACTCGCAGGCGATTTCAAGGCAAAGTACGGCAGTCTTATTTGCGCTGAACTCTTAGGTCTTGTTCCCAAGAATACAACACCCTCCCTTGAGGGGAGGGAAGGGGTGGGGTTCTCTCCCAAGCCTGCCGATCGCACCCCGGAATATTACGAGAAACGTCCGTGCGTAGAGATGATCGCAGAAGCGGTTCGGATCTATCTTCGCGCAATAAATGATAAAATGAGAAAATGTGTAAATGACTAAATGGTAAAATGAATAGATATTTTTTAGCCATCATAGGCGGCGGACCCGCAGGTTATACCGCTGCAGAGAAGGCTTCCAAAGCCGGAAAAGACGTCATTCTCTTTGAGCAAAACGCCCTCGGAGGAACATGTCTCAACGTGGGATGTATTCCTACCAAATCGCTCCTCTACGGCGCGAAACAGTATTACAACGCTTCTCACGCCCAGAAATATGGTGTCTCTGCGGAGAACGTCACCTTCGATTTTGCCGCCATGCAGAAGCGCAAGACTATCGTCGTTCGCAAACTCGTTGCGGGTATCAAAGCCCGTCTCAACAACGACCATTGTACCGTCGTCAACGGCTTTGCCAAAGTCCTCGATAGTATCCGCCAAGTTTGGCGGATTGAGTGTAACGGCGAGACCTACGAAGCGGAGAACCTCATGATCTGCACCGGCTCAACGAACTTCGTGCCGCCCATTCCGGGCATCAAGGACAATCCTGCGATCTGGGATTCAACCGATGCACTCGCGGCAACCGAACTGCCAAAATCCATTATTATTGTGGGTGGCGGCGTGATCGGTATGGAGTTCGCGACCCTCTATCACGAACTTGGCGTGCCTGTCACGGTCATTGAAGCCATGCCGACCATCCTGCCGAACCTTGATCCCGAGGTGGTACAAATCCTCCTCGATAAATACCGCAAAGCCGGCATCCAAATCCTCACTTCCACCAAGGTGGAATCCATCGACGGAAACACAGTTTCCATTTCTAGTTCTTCTAGTTCGACTAGTTTAACTAGTTTGACTAGCGATAAAATCCTTGTTTCCGTCGGTCGTCGCGCGAACCTGCAAGGCTTGGAGGCTTTAGACGGACTCGAATTCAACCGCGGCGCGATCGTCGTGGATGAGTTCTGCAAGACCAACCTGCCGAATGTCTATGCCTGCGGCGACGTCACGGGTAAGATCATGCTCGCCCATGTTGCTTCGCGCCAAGCCGAAGTGGCAGTTGGCAGAATGCTCAAAGAGATTCCGCTCCAGCGTATCGCGTACAACGCTATCCCGTCTGTGGTCTATACCAACCCCGAAATAGCCTCCGTCGGAATTACCGAACAACAAGCGGAATCGATGTCTATCCCCGTAGAGGTGCACAAACTGCCCATGACCTACTCCGGACGATTTATGGCGGAAAACGAAGGCGAGACCGGGCTGTGCAAACTGATCTTGGATGCCAAGAACCACTCCGTCCTTGGCGTGCATTGTATCGGCAATCCCTGCTCGGAGTTCATCGCAGCGGCTTCGTTCGCCGTACGTATGGGTTACACCGCGGCGGAGTTCCGCCAAGTCGTCTTCCCGCATCCTACGGTCAGCGAGATCTTACATGAAGTAATAAACGAATAAAAGTATATATATCATGAAAAAGCACATTTCCTCCTTTCTTGCGCTCCTCTGCGCAGCGCAAATGGCGTTAGCGACGGTCTCTCCGACCGTTACGCTCACTACGTATTATGCTTCGGCGGATGGTAAGTCCGGCGAAACGCTTCGTTCGGCTTTGAGCGCGAAGATAAGCCCTCATACGACCGTCTCGTATGACGCATTGAAGTACCTCTTCAAATGGACGGACACCTACAACAATGCCGGCGCAACGATTGATGACATCTATTCCTTCTGCGATCCGGCTTATACGGAGTCTTGGTGTTCCGGTACGTGCGGTTACAACCGTGAGCACTCGGTACCTAAATCGTGGTTTGGCGAGGCTTCGCCCCTTTATAGCGATGCGTTCCATCTCTATCCCACCAACTGCTATGTCAATAGTTACCGCGGAAACGAACCTTTCGGAGAGTGCGCGAATGGCACCAAATGTACGACGAACGGAGTGCAGGCTAAAGGACGCAAGGGAGCCAGCACGTTCCCCGGTTATACGGTTTCAGGAGTGGTGTACGAACCCGACGATGAGTTCAAAGGTGATCTCGCGCGTACGTATTTCTATATGGTGACCTGTTATATGTCTTCTAATTTCACGCAGGCGGAAGGCGGACGTACGATGTTTACGTATTCCAACAGCACGGCGCAACTATCGGCTTATTCGATTGATCTGCTGCTCAAATGGCATCGCCAGGACCCTGTATCGGAGCGCGAATTGGCGCGTAATGAAGTGATCTACGGAAATACGACACTCAATAAAAGTTCGTATAAACAAGGCAACCGCAATCCCTTCATCGACTACCCGGAGTTAGCAGAATATATCTGGGGCAACAAGAAAGGTCAGTCCGTTTCCATTTCCTCCCTCGTTTCTCCGTATGATGGTGGCACGCCGGTTACTCCTGTTGATCCGCACTCTGATGTCGTCAAACATGGTGTGATTTGGTCTGTCAACGGCGAGATCCTGCGTACCGACTCGGTTATGGAGGACGGTAAGATCGTTGAAATGCCGGATGAACCCACCTCTTGTTCTTCCGAGAGCAACGTCTTCATGGGCTGGACCGATGCACCTATTGCCGGCATTCAGAACGAAGCTCCCGAAACGCTCTATAAACTGATCAGCGACTTCCCGGAGGTAGCAGCCGATGTCGTCTATTACGCCGTCTTCGCCCAAGCTACCGAGCAAGCAGGGGCTGCTCCGGCTACTTATACCTATAGCGCGGACAGCAAAGAGGGTTGGACCAATACGGCAAACAAGACCAATACTTACTGGCTCTTGGATAGCGGTAAGGAATTGACCTCTCCGTCGGTTGATCTCTCCGGACTCAGTTCAATTCAGGTACGCATGCGTACGTACGGCGGCACCCAGTATGATCAACTGCAAGTCGCAGCGGGAAGCAATGTACTTACCACCATCGAGGCTACGAGTGGAAGCACGATGACCGCTTACGAGTGGAACAATACGCAATCGCTTTCCAGCACCTCGCCGATCACCTTCACCTGCTCGAACGCAGGCAACGGTAAAGGTATAGGCTTCGAGTCCGTCACCATCAATGCTACCGGAACCGGAGTCTCATATAGCAATTACCTCACCTCGTGTGACGGTGCTTCTACGGGAATCGAAAATGAGCATTTTTCCATCCCAACGCATAAAATTCTGCGCGATGGACAACTTCTCATCGTTATTGGAGACCAAATCTACAACATAATGGGTCAAAAAGTCCAATAAACCCTTCCTGAGTGACTAAAAATCACTCGCACTACGCCCCAAACGGCAAAAACGGCAGATTTTTTGAAGAATTTGCCGTTTTTTCTTGCATATATGCGAAACTTGTTGTAACTTTGTGCGTTTTTTGAGAAATCAAAGATTTCCCCTAGATAAACTAGTTCAACTAGATAAACTAGAAAAACTATTATATACTATCTAAAAAACACAATCAGCATGGCAGAAAACAAAGTAAACATGTTGGCGGATTTTGCGCCGGTCTCCACCGAGACTTGGAAAGCCAAAATCATCGCTGACCTGAAAGGTGCCGACTTCGACAAGAAGTTGGTATGGCGCACGCCGGAAGGATTCAACGTGCAGCCGTTCTACCGCCGTGAGGATCTGAAAGGGCTCAAGACCACCGTCTCCGCCCCCGGTCAGTTCCCCTACGTCCGCGGTACGCGTACAAACAACGACTGGGCTATCCGTCAGAACATCTGCGCCTGCAAGAACGCACGCAAGGCGAACGAGAAAGCCCTCGAGGTGCTCAACAAGGGTATCAACTCCCTCGGTTTTTGTCTCGACAAAGAGAAGTTGACCTACCATTTCATCAAGACGCTGCTCAACGGCATCGCCGCTGACTGCATCGCCATCAACTTCTCCATCTGCGCCTGCGCTGCGCCGAAGCTCGCGAACATCCTCGTGCGCTACTACGGCAGAATGGGGTACGATGTGAAGCACATGGTAGGTTCCATCAACGTGGACCCGATCAAGAACATGCTCGTCAAGGGCAAACCGCTGACCCGTGAGCAGGTATCGGCTAAGATTGCCGAGGTGGTGAAAGCCGCCAAAGCACTGCCGGGTTACCGCGTAGTGGGTGTCAACAGCGTGGTGCTCAACAACTCCGGCGCGTATGCTACGCAGGAACTCGCTTACGCCCTCGCTTGGGGTGCCGAGTACATGACGATGCTCACCGAAGCCGGTGTGCCTAACTACCGCGCTGCCAATGCTATCCGTTTCAACATGGGTATCGGCGGCAACTACTTCATGGAGCTGGCTAAGTTCCGTGCGGCGCGTCTGCTCTGGGCAAAGATTGTAGAGGCATACAAAGCGCCGATCTTCACCACTGCCCTCCGCAACGCCGCTAAGATGAACGTCTCCGCCGAGACCAGCCGTTTCAACATGACCATCTTCGACGCGTATGTGAACCTCCTCCGCACGCAGACCGAGACGATGTCTGCTGCTCTTGCAGGCGTGGATGAGATTACTGTTACGCCGTTCGACATCACCTACGAGCGTCCGACGGATTTCTCCGAGCGTATCGCCCGTAACCAGCAGCTGCTCCTCAAAGAGGAGGCGCACTTCGACAAGATCGTGGACCCGGCTGCAGGTTCGTATTATCTGGAGAACCTGACCGCCTCCATCGCTGCCGAGGCATGGAAACAGTTCCTCGCTATCCAGGAGCAGGGCGGTATGTACCAGATGGTGGCCGAAGGTAAGGTACAGGAGCACATGGCAGCAAACCTCAAAGCGCGTCTCAACGACGTAGCCAAACGCAAAGAGGTGCTGCTCGGTTCCAACCAGTACCCAAACTTCACCGAGAAAGCCGCTAAGAAGATCAAAGCCGATGCCGGTGCTTGCAGTAGTATTTGTACGTGCAAGACGGATAAGAAGCAGGCTACTTGCGGTTGCGGTAGTTCTTGCGAGAACGCGCTTCCTACCTTGCCAGTTGCCCGTGCTGCCGAGGAGTTCGAGCAACTCCGCCTCGAGACCGAAGCTGCTAAGAAACAGCCCGTTGCGTTCATGCTCACCATCGGCAACCTCGCTATGCGTATCGCGCGTGCGCAGTTCAGTTGTAACTTCCTTGCGTGCGCAGGATACAAGGTCATCGACAACAACGGCTTTGCCACTATCGCCGAAGGTATCAAGGCGGCTCGTAAGGCGAAAGCGGACATCATCGTCCTCTGCTCGTCCGACGACGAGTACGCGACCCTCGCGCCGAAGGCATGGAAGAAGCTCCAGAACGCCAAAGAGATCTTCATCGTTGCCGGTGCTCCGGCATGCATGGAGGACCTTCAGAAGCTCGGCATCCAGAACTTCATCCACGTCCGCTGCAACGTCCTCGAGACACTCAAAGGATTAAATAACCAACTACTAACAAAATAACGGCTAATTTAGCGAATAAAACGAATTAATAAAAACGGCTAATTAAACGAATTAAGCGAATTAATAATTAGCATAATTCGCCGTTATAAGAGAATTAGCTCAATTAGCATAATTCGCCGTTATAAGAGAATTAGCACAATTAGCATAATTCGCCGTTATAAGAGAATTAGCACAATTAGCATAATTCGCCGTTTAGAACAATATGGAAAATCAGTTATTATATAAGGATGAGACCTATAAGATTGTAGGTGCGGCAATAGAAGTTCACAAGGAACTTGGTTGTGGTTTTACAGAACCCGTATATCAAGATGCTCTTGAATATGAATTTCAGTTGCGCGGTATTCCTTATGAAAGGGAGAAAGTACTCAAAGTCAACTATAAAGATATAGTTTTACCGAAGGAATTCCGAGCTGATTTTGTTTGCTATGATAAAATTATTGTTGAGTTGAAGGCTGTTTCAGAAATCTTGGATGAACACTATGCACAGGTATATAATTACCTAAAAACAAGTGGATACCAACTGGGACTTCTTCTTAATTTTGGCAATATGTCATTAGAGTGCAAACGCATACCCTGTTCCTTAAAATGGCAAGAATAAAATAATTAGCTCAATTAGCATAATTCGCCGTTAAAATAATTAGTTTAATTCGCATAATTCGCCGTTAAAAACATATACAATTATGAAGCCGAATTTTAAAGATATTGACATTACCCAGGTTTCGGCCAGCAAAGTAGTTGGCCCGAACACCGCCGACTGGCAGACGCCCGAGCTCATCGACGTCAAGCCGATTTATACCAAAGAGGACCTCAAAGGCATGGAGCACCTCGACTACGTGTCCGGTATCCCGCCCTTCCTCCGTGGCCCGTACAGCGCCATGTATCCTCTCCGTCCTTGGACCATCCGCCAGTACGCCGGATTCTCCACCGCCGAAGAATCGAATGCGTTCTATAGAAGAAACCTCGCTTCCGGTCAGAAAGGTCTGTCCGTAGCCTTCGACCTCCCGACCCACCGCGGCTACAACGCCGATAACATGCGTGTGGTAGGTGATGTCGGCAAAGCAGGCGTAAGTATCTGCTCGCTCGAGGATATGAAAGTCCTCTTCGCAGGTATTCCGTTGAACAAGATGTCTGTCTCCATGACCATGACAACGCCGGACTCGAGCAGGGTGCCAAACTGGAGGAGATGGCAGGTACCATCCAGAACGATATCCTCAAGGAGTTCATGGTGCGTAACACCTATATCTATCCGCCTAAGTTCTCCATGAAGATCATCGCTGATATCTTCGAATACACCTCGCAGAACATGCCTAAGTTCAACTCTATCTCCATCTCCGGTTACCACATGCAGGAAGCCGGTGCTACGGCAGATATCGAGTTGGCTTACACGCTTGCCGATGGTATGGAGTACCTCCGCGCAGGTGTCAACGCCGGCATGGATGTGGATACGTTCGCTCCGCGTCTGTCCTTCTTCTGGGCGATCGGTATGAACCACTTCATGGAGATTGCCAAGATGCGTGCAGGACGTATGCTCTGGGCGAAGATCGTCAAGTCTTTCGGTGCCAAGAACCCGAAATCCATGGCGCTCCGTACGCACAGCCAGACCTCCGGTTGGTCGCTCACCGAGCAAGACCCGTTCAACAACGTAGGACGTACCTGTATCGAAGCGATGGGAGCTGCACTCGGCCACACCCAGTCGCTCCACACCAACGCGCTCGACGAGGCTATCGCACTGCCGACCGACTTCTCCGCACGTATCGCGCGTAACACCCAGATCTACATCCAGGAGGAGACCAAGATCTGCAAGGAGATCGACCCATGGGGCGGTTCCTACTATGTAGAGTCGCTCACTCAGGAACTCATGGAGAAAGCGTGGGCGCACATCCAGGAGATTGAGAAACTGGGCGGTATGGCAGCAGCCATCGAGACCGGTATTCCTAAGATGCGTATCGAGGAAGCCGCGGCGCGTACACAGGCGCGTATCGACTCCGGTCGCCAGAAGATCATCGGTATCAACGAGTACCGCCTCGAGCATGAGGACCCGATTGATATCCTTGAGATCGACAACACAGCCGTTCGTGAGCAGCAGGTAGCCCGTCTGGCTGAACTCCGTGCTAACCGTGACGAGAAAGCCGTTCAGGCTGCGCTCGCCGAGATCACCGCTTCCGTGCAGGCTTGGGCGGACGGCAAGAAAGGCGAGAACCTCCTCGCGCTGGCTGTCAAGGCTGCAGGGCTCCGCGCTTCACTCGGAGAGATCTCCGACGCGTGCGAGAAAGTCGTTGGACGTTATAAAGCAACTATCAGAACTATTTCAGGCGTGTACGCTTCAGGAACCAAGGGAGACGAGTACTTCGAGAAGGCTCAGGCTCT
This sequence comes from uncultured Bacteroidales bacterium, assembly GCA_902765485.1. Classification (GTDB taxonomy): domain Bacteria; phylum Bacteroidota; class Bacteroidia; order Bacteroidales; family Paludibacteraceae; genus Colicola. Next base: position 14,177 of record CACWZZ010000004.1, on the reverse strand, counting down.
CACCGCTGCCTTCGCAAAGAAAGAAGGCCGTCAACCGCGTATCATGATCGCTAAGATGGGCCAGGATGGTCACGATCGTGGTGCCAAAGTAGTAGCAACCGGTTATGCCGACTGCGGCTTCGATGTCGATATGGGTCCGCTCTTTCAGACCCCGGCTGAGGCTGCTAAACAAGCCGTCGAGAACGACGTCCATGTACTCGGTGTCTCCTCGCTTGCAGCAGGTCACAAGACCCTCATCCCGCAGGTCATCGAGGAGCTCAAGAAACTCGGCAGACCGGATATCATGGTCACTGCGGGTGGTGTCATCCCCGCGCAGGACTACGACTTCCTCTACAAAGCCGGTGTCGCTGCCATCTTCGGTCCCGGTACATCCGTTGCTTATTCCGCTTACACGGTTATGCAACTGCTCATGCAGGAGTAATCGCATCTTCGCGTAATGGTTTGGGGCAGGGACTTTCAGTTTCCTGCCCCAACTTTTTATTCTACTGCTGCTCGCATATGAGCATCTATGAAAAAGGGCATATTTTATTTGGTCGCTTCGCTCCGGAGGGGGCTTTTATTTTTTTTTATTAAAGCATGTATCGGTTGGTCGTAGCGGTGTCCTGTGTGCGCTGCCTCCGTCAGCGCGTTTCCCGTCTTTCGTCAATTGTCCCGCATGGTATGCGGGTTTGTCATTCGTCTGCTGCGTTATGCACCAGCATTGCGTCTATGTCTATTGTCCGGCATTATGCCGGTTGTTCTGTTCGGCGGCATATTTGCCGCTGTTTCCCTTTCTTGGTAGTTATTAGGAATACTATTCCGCTAATACCTATTTTTGCCTAATTCTGCCTATTCTGGCCTATTTCCGCAAAAATCTGCACTTTTCTCTTGCATATTCCAGAAAAAAGCAGTACTTTTGCAGCCGTAAATCCGATATCGATTACGATACATACACGATAGATATACGTTACATACACGTTAGATATACGTCATATTATGCTGACAACGCCGATAGAACGCGCTAATCTGACCCTAATTTGTTAGACACATGGCACACATCGAACCCGCCCTTCCGTTTGACCATTTCAGTGGCAAACTCTCATCCAAAGAACGCATCGTCATGCGCACCCGAAACGGTCGCACGCACGCGTACGCAATCCTTAATCCATATACCGGACCTCTTGCCGAGAGCCGCAAGCGCGCTATCAGCACTTTCTCGGAAGCCGTGCACCTCTGCAAAACGGAGATGTCTGATTCCGACCGTATCGCCTACTGGCAAGACCGTTATCTCCAATACTCTAAAGCCGCCCGCAAGAACCCAACTCGCGCCAATGCCAAGTTCCTCGGCACCACCTCCGACAAGTTCTATTCCACTCTCCGCGGCTTCATCATCGCATCTCTCTCCGTCCAACTAAAGACAGAGTAGAGTCCTGTTATCCGGCTTTTTCCGGCTTTTTTCGTCCATTTTGCCGTCTGCAAGACGGTGTTTTGACTTTGTCTATTGCGTCGGCATTCAATGCCGGAATTTATCTATTTTCCTCGCAAAAATGTATATATTTCTCACTTTTCTTCATTAATACTTGCGTATTTCAAGAAAAAGCAGTAATTTTGCAATCGAAATATGTTTGCTATTAATTTCTATTGATTGTATCAATATCATGAAGTGACAAAGTTTATATAGTTCTTTATGATTTTTGTATTTGAATTTAAGATATATTTAACATGTACCATAGTTATTTTATTGAATTAAGTTATGAATAAACTACAATATGAAGATTTAGAGCGAGTTTATAAACTATATGGTTATGAATCTTGCGTGATCAATGGTGTTCATGTGTATGAATATAAGCATGGACGATACTTTGGTGCAGACATCTATTCTCCAGACTCCAAACCGTCTCAAAAAATTATTGAGATTGAGAAGATGTATAAAAAGCAAGGTTTTGCTACAAGTATAAAGAGTTATTGCAGTTTATCAGAATTGGAAGTAGATCTATTTAGAAGCTTTTTCCATGCAGATTCTTTTAAATTCCAGTTACGACGCAGATATGAAAACTTTGTGAATAGACAGTTAAATGGTTTGCCAGACAATGCTAAATACGAATACATCAATGCACCATATCAATCAGTTTTATATGAAAATGACGGAATCATACAAGGAGAACAAGAGTATGAAATATCGCCTATAGACAAAGTTATAGATGCGTACAATAATTGTGCAGGACCACTATTGACAATAATCGAAGCTGCTGCTGGATATGGGAAGACATGTACAGCCTACGAAATCGTCAATAGGCTTTGCCTAAGTGATACAGATTGTATTCCCTTGTATATTGAATTGTCTCGAAATCGTGAAGCTCGCATATTTAAGCATGTACTTCAAAATGAAATCGAGTTACAGTTTCAAAATGTCGTAACCTCAGAAGTTGTAAGACATCAAATTATTGAAGGTCGTATACCCATAGTAATTGATGGTTTTGATGAGTTATTATCAAAAGATTTTTCTACTGATTCAACAGAGTTAAGAGACGTAGAAAGTATGTTAAATACTATATTGGATTTATTAGTTGGAAATTCTAGGATAATAATCACCTCTCGAAAAACGGCTATTTTTAGTAGTGAAGAATTTAATTCACTAATTGATAATAAAATTCATCAATATCATATTTTAAGGTTGACTTTATCGGAACCAAAAATTTCAAATTGGTTAGATTCTTCACGCATCCAAATAATTAACGCCCATAACATTCCAATAGATAGTATCAGCAATCCTGTCCTATTGGCATATCTTAGAAATATATCCATTCTGGAGTTAAAGGAGATTAACAGAGAGAATACTATCGTTGATAAATATTTATCATTACTTTTGGAAAGAGAACAAGTTCGTCAAAATTTGCGAATGACAAATGAAACGCAACTGAGGATATTTAAAAAATTGGTTCGGTTCATGTGTGAATTCAATATAAAAGCAGACGAAAAAAGTATTATCAAAGAACTGATTCAAGAATACAATACAGAAATATTAACTAAATATATTGATGACTATCCTGAGTATCCTAAGCCCACATATTCGGAGTTAGCGGATACATTGTCTAATCATGTATTATTGGACAGAAAAGCAAATGAGAATATTGGCTTTATTAATGACTTTGTATTTGGAACTCTCATTGGAATGAATTTTGAAGATGGAAAATTTATTGAACACTATAATACAACAGAAATAGCTAAAATGATAACGGAAGACTTTGCAAATCTTGCCGTAACAGCCTATAGAATACAATCCGCGGAGAAGAAAAATAAATTATGGAAAGAATTAACAAATATTCCTTTTAAATTTAGTCAAAACTTTTTATTTCAGAAAGATATATATTTGTGTGGTAAGCCTTGTGAAAATAACTACAAGAATACAATGATTACTGATATGGTCATTGATTCCGTATCTTTTACTCAACTAGGATTGTTCACAAATGTTGTTTTTAGTAATTGTATTTTTAATAATTGCAAATTTAATAGATTCTCATTTAGTGATTCTGGTTTTGTTAATTGCACACTGAATGATTGTATACTTGAACCTATTACTGAAGAGATAGAACAAGATGTTACAATGTATATTATTAGCTGTAATTCTAATAATGATATTGATAGTGAATTATATAATGACAATACTGTAGAAGAAACAGAACAAGAAATCGAAATGAATATAGAAATGCAGATCCTGCAATGTTTCTTCAAATCTCATGGACATTTTAGTGTTATGAGGAGAGTCACTTCGATTCGTGAGTCTTTATGCAGTTACAGCCGCAAAGAAATCTCTAAAGCAATCGAAAAATTAAGAAATTCCAAGTTAATAGTTGTAAATGGAGATGTGTGTTACATTCAAAGAGAAGGTATTGCCTATTTTAATAAAAACTTCCAAAAATAGAAATCGATAATATTATGCAAAATACTAGTCTTAATCTTATAGTTAAAAGTCTTCATCAATCAATAGAGGAAGAATTGCAACGAGTTGGTATCCAATGTCGTGTGTTTTCTAGAGTCAAAGCAGATGATTCGTTAAGAGAAAAAGTTGAAAGAAAAATAAGGGAAAACAATGGGAAACCGTATTATACTAAAGAAGGGAAAAAGATTCAAGACATTGTTGGGGTTCGTATAGTAACTTATTTCTACGAAGATGTTGATTTATTATGGGATATCTTCGCTAAAATGTTTCAAGTAATTGATACAGCTACTGCCGAAATAACGGAATCTAATTTCCAACCCTTAAGAAAGAATATGGTTTGTAGGATGCCTGAGAAAGAGAAACAGATATTACAAGAATACGTAAAATCTATACATGATGAAGTCTATGATGTTATTGATTCTACATTTGAAATTCAATTTCGTACTATATTATCTGAGGGTTGGCATGAGGTAGATCATATATTAAGATATAAATGCAAAGATGATTGGCATGATTTATTGCAAGAAAGCAGAATGTTCAATGGAATATACGCAACCTTGGAGACTAGTGACAAAGCATTAGAAGCCCTTTTTGATGATTTAGCTCACAACCATTACAAAAGTGGGAAGTGGAGCGCAATGTTACGCTCTAAATACAAAATGCATTTTTCGCACGGAGATTTATCACCAGAGTTAAACACATTACTTGATGAAAACCATGATTTTGCAAAATTTTTATATCAGTACAATAGACATGATTTGCTAGAATTTATAGCATTATCAAAACTTAATATAATGCTATCATTAGATAATCTTATATATATCGTATATTTCACAAATAAAGACAAAAATACTAATATATACAATGCCAAATTAGAGGAAACTGTCCCATTAAACATACAAAATGATATTACAAATTCAATTGCAAGATTTAAAACCATTGGTGGTATAAAATAACACTACGATCAAGGAATAAGGTATTTATTATTACCAAGTAGATAATTTCTTAAAAGACATCAAAACTCGCAGCATCAAACTGCGAGTTTTTTATATTTCCCCTACAAATTTCATTTTCTCAAACAATTCTTACTCTCAAATTTGCATAATTCAAATATTTTTTGTAATTTTGCACGCCCAAAATAATTAATTAATACTTTTTATGGCTTACAATGTAATTGAAATAGCCAATGAATTGGTAAAATTGGCAGCAGAAAATGGAGGTGGAGATTTGCTCACCAATATGAAACTACAAAAACTCTTGTATTATGAACAAGGGTTTCATTTAGCATATTTTAATACCCCCCTTTTTGCTGAGTCGATCGAGGCATGGCAATATGGTCCCGTTGTCCCGCAAGTATATGAACATTATAAGCCAAGTGGGCGTGCCGGATTAGAACCAACACCTAGTGACTTTAAATTTGGAAATAAAATAGAAAAGGCATTGTTTGATGAAGTATACAGGGTGTATAGTGCTTATTCTGCTATTGGTCTAATGGAGATGACGCATGCAGAAACTCCTTGGAGAACAACCAATGTCGGTGTGGGAAATATAATATCGCATGATAAGATGAAAGTTTTTTTTAGAAAGAGATTAAAGAAATAATGGGGAAGAGCAAGTCTAAAAATAAAAAAAGCAATGATACGGAACTTTATATTAAGGTCCCTGGGATGACCAAAAGCATAAATCCGTCACTTGTTATTTCTTTGTCAAATATTGATTATCCTCTTTTTTCCTATAAATATCTTCAGAATGTTTCTTTTAACAAGCAAAAAGATGCAAGTTTTTTTCACGAATTTATTTGTCGTCTTCATCAATATTCAACTTTAGGTTGGCAAGAAATGCAAACAAGTGGACGTCACTCTTTTGGTTTTGAATATTTGCCTCAAACAAAGATGAAGCATTCACTTCCAACTATAATCACTCCGGATGTAGACTTAATGATATTACGTTCGTCAAATGACAATAAGGCGCTAGTCGGTTTTCGTGAATGGAATATTTTTCATATAATTTTCATAGAAGCTAACTTTAATGATATCTACGATCATTCCTCGTAATAATTCACTATGCTAACCCCAATTCAAAAAGAGACCTTCAAAGAGTTCTTGAGCCAAATATTTCCTAAAGAACAAGCAGAGTATGAGACACTGATGTTTGATTTAGGATATGCCATCGGTGCGAAAGATAATAATGGCATTAAGGATGCATGTGCACGTTTGGTAAGTAAGGGTATCCCAGAGGAGCGTATTAAACAACTAATTGACGGTATTCTTGATTGATGTAAGAAACAAAATACTCTTGTTTGTATCAAAATTAATAAATCTGCATGAAAAGTGCAGATTTTTTTTGTTTATGTCAAATATTTTTTGTAATTTTGCACCCGTATTCAGTCCACGCTAGGGTTATGTCTCTTGCAGTGGGAGGGATACAGGACATAATAAAAGGCGTCTTACGCGCTTTGTTTTGGTTTCCTTGAATCTAGCAAGTTCAGACTTTTATCCAAAACAATGCAGCACAAGATGCTCATTGGTATGTAATATATCTGTACGTGTATAAACGTACACATTTTACATACGGCGTGGGCTTCAGTGTTGTTTGTTCGGATAAAAAGGCAATGCTAGAGCCTAAGGAAACGGAACAGCAATAGTGCAGTCCCGCTTTTTTGTTTATATGTGAAATTTTAATATTATGAAGAAAGTTTTATTTTTATTGGTTACAGCGCTTATGGTTGCTTGCACCCAACCGCTTAAAACAACTCTGTCTGTCCGGAATGATACGATTAACATTATAGGTGATAGTACGAAACATGCTTATATGTATTATAACATTGATGACGTACACGTGGACTCAGTATTCATTAAGTTAGATACAACAATGGCCATCGAAGATTTTTTGTATGCAGACTATGGGCTTGCGTATAAAATGGCAACACAAAATGGACAACTTAACATTAGTTTGTCAATACCAAATAGGATAGATACAATGATAGTATTCCATAGAGAATATCAATCGCCAAAGCAATATAATACTATTGCTACCGGCTTTAACTATGCTAAAATCATTCAAAATACAGACTTTGCCCAAAATGCGCCAATAGTTAGGAAATGGTTATACAGTAATCAAATTAAGAATACGCCAGACTCCATAATAGAGAAAATCATAGGATACAATCAAATGTTACAGCAAATAGAAATTGTGCGCAAGGAACATGTTACCTTTCAGAATGTCTATATTTCACATGACAAAACTCCGATTATTTCGACTAACGAGCAGAAACCTTTGCCACAATTATATGTAGAGACAGATATGGCAGCGGACCATTATTATCTATTCTGGGCAAGCAATGATTCTGAATTAAATTATCTAATTGAATGGCAATGTACAAATAACTTTGACAAAGGTTGCAGAACCCTGCCCTCTAAATTAACATCATACCGAGCCAATTCAAATTCCGGGACATATTGCATATTCTTGGTTGGCATCAATGATGATTGGGAAACGCAAGTCTGCCCAATAGGCTTAGTTTGTATAGACAATGAAGCTCCTGAAAATAATTATCATCTACTAGCAAATATTGGAAATGACCCGGAAGGGTATGCGCTCATATATTTCAAGCAAGGAATAAAAATATTGATTCCGTATGATAAATCAGCACGATTCAGAGGAGGTGCAACTATAACGTATGGTAGTTTTGAGGGACACGGAAATGTATTAAGGATACCATATACTTTTAGTTGGTGGGGAGACGTAAGATATATCCGCATTACAAATGAAAGGACAAGTGACTGGGGCTCATTTTTAACCGCCCCGAAGACTATAATCATTGATACACATAAAAACTCTTCTCCTCATAAGGCAACATTCAACACATATTTGCCTAATACTGGAGATAATTATCTTCCATTAGAGATAGAAGACGAAAGAGGAAACAAAAGTGCATACACTATCAACATCGCAACAAGACGTGTTGATAATAACCCACAAATAAACATAGATAACAACATTTACAACAATAATTATTAAGCCATGAAAAGAATAATATTATTATCTTGTGCCTGCCTTTTGAGTATTTTCACATTTTCAGAAACTGAACACTCCTTAAAGAAATACTTTAAGGATAATATTCTTAAATTGGATCCAATAGAAGGTGCATATAGTGTGTCCATGCGACAGTGGGTGACTCCTTCTGCAGGTGAAAGTTCCGTTATTGATGGAACGACAACATGGTATGTGAAGAAAAATTATAATGAGTTTGCTATATACAATATAGATGGGTTATACTTGAAGCAATTTAATATTAAAAGGATAGGAGATACAAATGCGTATTTATTCAATTTTAATGACTATGTTTATGGATATGAATCACACCAGTTTGTTTTACAAAATGATGTGTTGTTTGAGTTTACACACGAATTTACCCCTTCTACCGTAAAAAGGCAGATTAATAATACTTATGGTATTCCCCTAAATGGCATTCACTCTTATCATAAAATGCGAGCTATTAAATCTTATCCAACATCATCTATGTATCTTGAGGCCGCGAAGAAAGATGCAGAGCAAGCTGAAAAAGAATTGCAAGAAGCTATAGAACAAGCGCAAAGAAAAGCCGGTTGGTCCGGTTCCGGTTTTGCTCTTGCGAAAGGGCATATTGTAACCAATTATCATGTAGTAGAAAACGCAAAAACTATTCTTGTAAAAGGTATAAAGGGAGATTTTGCAACTGAATATCGTGCAAGTGTGGTTGCTACAGACAAGGTTAATGATATTGCTATTATCAAAATATCAGATGACCGATTCAAAGGATTTGGTGCCACTCCTTACAAGATAAAACGTGCTATGTCAGACGTCGGTGAGTCTGTGTGGGCATTAGGTTATCCAATGGTTGGTGTTATGGGTGACGAGGTGAAATTTACGGATGGAAAGATTAGTGCGCGCACTGGAATACAAGGCGATATGAGCGTATACCAAATATCTGTACCTATACAACCAGGTAATAGTGGTGGTCCTTTGTTTGATAATTATGGAAATATTGTAGGTATCACATCTTCAGGACTAAATAGAGAAGCCTTCAATTCTGAGAATGTCAACTATGCCATTAAAACAAGTTACTTGTACAATTTGATTGAAAGTTCAATGTCCGCTTCATTCCTCCCGCAAGGTACAGCTATGCAAGGACAATCTCTGACGGAGAAAATTAAATTAGCAAAAAAGTTTGTGTACATAATTCTGTGCTCCGAGGACCCGAATTTTCATTCGTCAACGGCACCAAAGTCTAATGAAAATAAGCAAACCTCTCATTCTGACAAATCCGAGCAACGTCATGAGATGAAAAGAATCGAAACTAAATCAATGGGACTAGTGAGAATTGAATATCCAACATTTCAATCGCAAGATAATGAACTTAAAGTACTTGAAGTATCAATAGATTCACACGAAACGATAATTAAATGTAGTTGGCAAAATAATACGTACAACCCTTACGGATGGTGCAATATCTCTCCAAAGGTTTATGTGCAGTGCAAAAAAACATCAAATAAATATAATTTAAAATATCCACTCGGTATACCATTATCACCGGATAGAGAATCGGTAGTATATGGAAAATATCAGACTTTTTCTTTAGTATTCAATGCTATTCCTATTGATACCGAAAGTATTGATTTGATTGAACCAGGAGATTCATCGTGGAAAGTATATAATATTAAACTTAGATAGGTATTTCTATGAAACACATTTTTTGCCTACTTTGCGCCACGTTACTTATTTGTGCAGATAGCTTTGCCAAAGCACCTCAGCGCCCTACCTCCTACAATTATCTACGTGGGGTTGAAGCTTACGTGAATGAGAAAGACCATCAGAAGGCACTTGATTATCTTAACAAAGAATTAGAGGAACATCCTAAAGATGGTTATTCACATGCGTGGATTGCATATATTCGCCTTGACATGGAGGAGTATGGCCGCGCATTAACTTGCGTGAACTCCGCGATTAAACTTTTGTCCAAAGCAGATAAAGAGTACATGGTGTTTGCCTATACTACAAGAGGTTCAATTTATGAGCACTTGGAGGACACAGCTGCTGCGATTGCTGACTATACGAAAGCCATAAAGATAGACCCCTCTGTCTATAAGTCTTACGAGCATCGTGCAGAATTGTATTACGATCAGCATAAATATGCCCAGTCTGACGCCGACTATCAGAAAATGACACAGATGGATGATAATGGCGCAGTGGTATCGGGTTATATGGGATTAGGTCGTAATTTTCAAGCCCAAAAGCGAGATGAAGAGGCAATCAAAATCTTTTCGAAATTGATTGCTCTTTACGATGATTATTCCTCTGCGTATTCATTTCGGGCACAAAGTCTATTAAAACTAAAGCGGTATGAGGAAGCTATCGCTGATATCGTGAAAGCTTTGGATATTGATAATGATAACAAAGCATATTGGACTATGCTTACTATAAAGGAGCCGGAAGCGGTAGATCTGCTGCTAAAAAAGTTGCAACTGCAATCTGTTTTCTCTCCTAATTATCCCGGCTGGCCATATTATATGGGGCTTGTGTGTGAGGTTAATAAAAGGTATAAGGAAGCAATAGAAGCCTACAAAAAGACCAATAAGATGGTAAACGACTCTCAATTAGATTATCGCATTGCTGAATGTTACTATTCATTAGGTGACTTTGATTCAGCATTGGGGCATATCAATTATGCTATCGAAGCGGATAGTACTGATCAAACGCGTTACTATCTACGTGCAAATATCTATGCAGAATTGGGGCAAATTGAAAAGTCTATCGAAGACATGTCTTCTTACATAGAGCTTGACCCAAGAGGTTCTTATGGATACTACCGTCGTGGTTGGTGGAAACACTTGTTGAAACAATGTGACGAGGCAATTGAAGATTTCATAATATCTCAATCGATTGATCCTTCGTACACTCATGCTTATGACGGAATGATACGATGCTATATTTCCATAGGTGATTCGGTTAAAGCACGGAAGGAATGTGAGATGTTATTGAAGATAGATACTATTGCTGTTGCAAGTAGTTGCGCACAATTCGCTTATCATTTCCTTGGACAGGACGAAAAGGCAATCGAGTGGATTGAAAAGATTTTGCAAAATGACTCAAGCGCGACATACGATGCCGCATGCATTTATTCCATGGTCGGCGATACCGCTAAAGCGCTCGTGTATTTGCAGAAAACGCTTGATAACAATTGGGTTCGCTTTCACCACTTGGAGATTGATGAAGACCTCAATAATATCCGCCACCTTGAATCATATAAAAGAATGGTGGAGAAACGGAAGCAAGAGGTTCTGCAGAACATAAGTGGCGAAAAAGTTACGTCATCTGCAACTCTACGAATAGTTGAAGTTCCTTTTACAGCCGTCAATGGCGTGACAAAAGTTGATTGTTCAATCAATGGATTGCCTTTAAATTTTGTCTTTGATACTGGAGCAAGTGATGTTAGCCTGTCGCAGGTAGAAGCTAGCTTCATGTTCAAAAACGGCTATCTTAATAGCAAGGACGTTATTGGCAAGCAACGCTACCAAACAGCGGACGGAAATATCTCAGAGGGAACGGTTGTTAACCTGCGCCAAATTAACTTCGGAGGCTTGGAACTGAAGGACATTCGCGCTTCTGTAGTAAGAAGTCAATCAGCTCCGCTTCTTCTTGGACAATCTATTCTGCAAAGACTTGGTAAAATTGAGATTGACAATACCAAACGAGTTCTTAAAATAACAACAAGATAAAACTCCAATTCACACATTTTTGTCTCTTTTCGTGAAACGGCTGCATAACCTCTCTAATTACTCTCACATTTCGTATGTGAGAGTTTTCTTTTATATGTAGGACACACCCACAAAATCGAATTTAGATGCCAAATATGCAAAAAAATAATCAGAGTCCAACCACTAAAATTCGTCTTATCTCGCTTCGCTCATACAATTGCTGCGAGATATGCTAATAAAATTTTGATTTTGCAATGCTATCTGCGTAAGTTTCTTGCCTTTCCGTCTAAATCGGAATATATATAAAAAACACGCATACCTTTCTCCAAATCTATATAAAAATCGTAGATTTGGCAAAGCGTCTATCCTAAATTTGTTTAAAATAGAGAAAAATGAGGAAATATTTGGAAAATTTCCCCATTTTGCTTGATTATATCAAAAAAAAGTAGTACCTTTGCAGCCCTATTTTGGATATTTATGGTGTGGTTACATAAAATTAAATCATATTTCATGAAAAACTCACATGTAGAGAAATGTATGCCTTTACTATGCTCTGCATTAATCACAATTTTTGTGGGTATAGTATGTTTAACTTCAGTTTCTAAAACTTCATTAGGTACTTTCGTTATTGATTTATGTAAGAAACTAATTGCTATTGGTAGTTTGAATTTGCTTATAACAATCGAGAGTATTGTATTTGCAAGTTTACTTACTTTCCTTGGATTATTCCTTCAAATGGACAATGATGTAATGGCTTTTATCAAAAAAGATAAAAACACATTTATTCGTTTGCTGGATTTTATAAAGAAACCTATTTTTTCAACAGGCATAATGATTGTGAGCACATATATTCTATATTTAGAAAATGATACTCATATCAATCACTATGCTTTGTTGATTTGGGGAATGCTGTTATTGTATAGCTTATTCTCAACGATTCGCTTGATATCTATTTACTTTAAGCAAATAACTCCCCGTAGAGAATAAGTTACCGAACGTTTAGTTGATTGAACATACGAAGTAAGGTGGCGTAACCTTCCATAATTCCTCGTTTCCTTTCTGCCTCTTGGAGTGTCGCATTTTCATTCTTGGGCAAGTCAAATGAAGTTCGGAACCGATCAATTAATAAATCTATGGTGGTCTCTTCCAAATTACCCTCATCATCATAGAATAATCCTTTTGTTTTACATTGGATTTTGGCATTTTCTTCGTTGTTCATATGGAAGATATCTCCCAACCATTGTTTAATGCTGTTAATACTTAAAGTGTGACCTTTTGCTGCTTGTAATTTAATACCAACTGATTTTGTCGCATTTGATTCTTCGACTAATTGAGGTATTGCTCCTAATGCTGTCTCCGATCGTTCTACAATCTGAAGCGGGTCTGCAATTTTTATATCTACATCACTAATTCTTTCCAACCTAGAAACACGCTCCATAAAGTCTGTTGTTGTGACGGGAAGAAATTCTGCATGGATATTGGTATCATTTTCTTTGTCATATTCAGTAAAATATTTACTGAAACGCTTTATATCCATTCCTTGAGAATTGACTTCCCATAAAAGTATGCGTCTTGTTTTGTCGTACAAAAACACATTGGGATATGCCAATCCTTTACCTTCTTCAATAGGTATAGCAGAGTAATCGTCATCGTCTCCAGGAGCATGCTGTGGTGGTAAGTCCGCTTTCTGGGTACTTACAAAAATCCCTTTTATAAGGTCTCTATCTTCCTCGGTATGAGATATCTCAACAACTTTGGCTCCCAATCGGATTGTGAGCGAGGAATTCATTAACGCTTCGACAAATTCATCGTAAGAATCTGCGTTTACTTGTGCTGCTAGTACAGTTCTTTTCATATTATAGATTATTTTAGTTAATGCTTGGGGAATATTAAAATTATTTTAATCCAGTTGCCTTTGCTATAGATTCTTCTTTCTCTTTCGCTTTACGTTGCTCGGCTGTAGTAGTTGTGCCTTTGATTGAATGTATCAAGTTATGTACCGTCGTAACGGATTCCTTATACTCTTGTCCAAGTTTTTTCTTGGAAGAGAGAAGTCGACTCGCTCGGTCATAAGCTTCTTGCAAGAATGCCATTAAGACATCAAACATATCATCTGACACGTGCTTTGATTTTGGATCATATTCCGCACCATGTGGTTTCAGATGCTCATTGATTTCCTCTGTGTAGTCCGTACGGGGCATAACTCCGCCTTGGTGATCATTAAAATGCAATACAAACCAGTATTCAAAAGCTTGGTTGGAATAGGCGACTTTATACTTTAAAGTCTTTGCAAGTGTAATCGCCTCTTCAAAGTCATTATTGTCGTCCTTATCAAATACAACCCAGATTTCGTCAAACTTTTTCAGTTTCTTGCGTTTTAATTCGCGATTTTTTATTCCTTCTACCTCGCGGACAAGTTTTGTGGTGCTTAATCCAGTCCCTACAGGTACAATAGTTATGCCCGGAATCTGAAATTTATCAAAATAATCAACTTCCGTATTCTTCCCTTCGCAGACGATTAG
>CACWZZ010000003.1 GCA_902765485.1 uncultured Bacteroidales bacterium | reverse complement strand
GCAGAAACTGGACGAGCTGCTCCACCCTGTCTTCGACAAGGACGCGCTCAAGAAAGCGAAAGTCATCACCCAGGGTCTGCCTGCTTCTCCGGGCGCTGCGTGCGGACAGATTGTCTTCCACGCTGACGACGCACAGGAGTGGCACCAGAACGGACACAAAGTCATCATGGTTCGTATTGAGACCAGCCCTGAAGACCTCGCAGGTATGTCTGCAGCCGAAGGTATCCTCACCGCACGCGGCGGTATGACCAGCCACGCTGCTGTTGTGGCACGCGGTATGGGTAAGTGCTGCGTTTCCGGCGCAGGTGCTATCCAAGTGGACTACAAAGCGAAGACCGTTAAGATCGAAGGCGTGACCTACAAAGAGGGTGATTACATCTCTCTCAATGGTTCTACCGGACAGGTTTACGCAGGTGAGATTCCGACCAAGGCTGCTGAACTCAGCGGTGACTTCAAGGCACTCATGGACCTCTGCGATAAATATACACACCTTCAGGTTCGTACCAATGCCGACACTCCGCACGACGCTGCCGTAGCACGTGCTTTCGGCGCAAAGGGTATCGGTCTGACACGTACCGAGCACATGTTCTTCGACGACCAGAAGATCATCGCTATGCGTGAGATGATTCTCGCCAAGGACAGCGAGGGCCGCGAGAAAGCACTGGCTAAACTGCTGCCGTACCAGAAAGCCGACTTCAAAGGTATCTTGGACGCTATGGACGGACTGCCTGTGAACATCCGTCTGCTCGATCCGCCTTTGCACGAGTTCGTTCCGCATGATCTGAAGGGACAAGAGCAGATGGCGAAAGAGATGGGCGTTTCCGTAGAGGAGATCCAGACCCGTGTAGCACAACTCGCAGAGAATAACCCGATGCTCGGTCACCGTGGTTGCCGTCTGGGTATCACCTTCCCGGAGATCACCGCTATGCAGACCCGCGCTATCCTCTCCGCCGCTTGCGAACTGAAGCTGGAGGGCAAGAACCCGATGCCGGAGATCATGGTGCCGCTGATCGGTATTCTCTATGAGCTCAAACAGCAGAAAGAGATCATCCAGCGCGTAGCAAAAGAGGTATTTGCCGAGTATGGTGTAGAGGTGGAGTTCGAGATCGGTACAATGATCGAGATTCCGCGTGCAGCCCTGACTGCAGACCGCATCGCTACAGAGGCGCAGTACTTCTCCTTCGGTACCAACGACTTGACCCAGATGACCTTCGGTTACAGCCGTGACGACATCGCTTCCTTCCTCCCTGCATACCTCGAGAAGAAGATTCTGAAAGTCGATCCGTTCCAAGTATTGGATCAGAACGGCGTCGGCCAATTAATCAAGATGGCGGTAGAGAAAGGTCGTGCCGTTCGTCCGGGACTCCGTACCGGTATCTGTGGCGAGCACGGCGGCGAGCCTTCGTCCGTTAAGTTCTGTGCCCGTGTCGGCATGAACTACGCATCCTGCTCACCGTTCCGCGTCCCCATCGCCCGCCTCGCCGCCGCTCAGGCAGCCGTAGAGGACGAAGCATAAAACCTCTCCCCTGCCCTCTCCTCAAGAGAGGGAGTAAGGATACCACAACGCACTCTCATTCGGGAGTGCGTTGTTAGTTTATCCGGCCGTAATTATTGCCGATTATTAAGATTCCGCCCCACACTACCGGCGTACTTGCCACGTACGAGAGACATACGAGACACCTACGGGACGATAGCACCCCGAAAATCTCCTCTTTTCGATTATTAAGATTTCTACACAATGAAAGCAGACGGGCAAATGCCCGCCTGCATGTAAATTTTATCTTCTATTTTTTCTATCTCATTTAATGGGTTACAGTATATACAGATGAGTAATCGCTATATACAATATTATTTGAGGCTGAGAATTGCAAACGAACTTTATACTTATATGTACTACCATGAGAAACAGACCAATTGTACTCATAAATTAAATTATCGCTATATTTATTATAGTACAAAGCATCAGTTATTTTGCTAGTAAAAGTAGGAACACTAGAAAAACTACTTGTAGTTGACATAAATACTTCTATATAATACGCATCCAAATACTCATCTGGAATATCTTTAATAAAGTTCTCAATTGTTACATCCAATCCCATTTGTGAACCATACACAGATTTTACAACGGGCGCTTTTAATTTTATATTTGAAGAAGTTGCCGGATATGAATTGGAACTTGTTCCCTCACTATTCGTTGCTGTAACAATATACTTGTTTTCTCCCGGATGTGGAGCAGTGTCAGTATAAGATTTAGAGGTAATATTTGAAGCAATACTAACCCAGGAAGGAGAGGCATTGGGAGTTCCATCGAACCTATAAACGGTATAACTTGTTGGTGTGCCGCATCCAGATCCGGTCGCAGCGTTCCATGAAATACTGATTGTGGTACTTCCCGAGCATTTTACATTGGTAGGCGGACATGGCTCATAATTTGTGGTTCCACCACCTCCACCACCTGGGTTGTCTCCTCCACCAGAAGATGCAATCTTGGCTGAAGCATAGGAACTCATTGAACTCTCACCTGCGCTATTCTCAGCAGATACTTTGTAGTAATAAGTTGTGCCGGCATTGACATTATAATCCGTATAACTGGTACTATAAACACTTGTTTGGTATGAATACGAACCGCTTGCAGAGGTAGAACGATAGATATTGTAACTTGTAGCTCCGCTTACGGAATTCCAAGTAACAGAAATAGAAGAAGAACCGGCTGTTGCCTTCACTCCAGTTGGAGTGCTCGGTTTTGAAGTAGTTGTTCCTCCACCACCTGGATTTCCACCGCCACCATTAGACGATACGGACAACGAACCTTTTGCTCCATTCGACGAGATAAATGTAAATGTTACATTATCGCCTATTGAGCAAGACGATGCTCCGGAAATGCTACTTGTTGGATACCACTCTGCGCCTGAATCATCAGCGGAGGTATTGATGTTAGCGCCTACACCACCCCACAAACCGGTATATGTGTACTTACTTCCGTTTTTAGTCATTGATTTCCATACCCAATCTGCATCTTCTCCCGTTCCCCATGGATGTTTGATATAGAATTTTGTGGTAGTTTGCTCACTACCACCACCAGGATTGTCTCCACCGCCTGGATTTTCTCCTCCGCCACCGCTTGAACCGGATGAGATCTGTTCCATGGTTAATCTGCCGGAAGATGCATCAAAAGTAAACTTTACTTTAAGTCCCCCTTTTAACCACCAATTTTCCTCTCCTGACAAAGTGTTGTATCCTTCTATCTCGGCAGGATCACTCCAATGATAACCACCACCAGCATCTGGTTGAGAATTAACACCTACACTACCGCCGAAGTAAGTACCTGTGTACGTATATACATTGGTGTATAACTGGTTCATTTCTTCCCAATTTGCTCCACCTTCTACATACTCTTTTATATACCATCTCGTAGGGATTTTTTCTTTTTCTTTCTCGCAACTATTTAATCCTAAAAACATAGCTGATAGGATTATTATACTTATAATTGCGTAGATTCCTTTCTTTATTGTCTTTTTCATTGTAGTAATGATTATTTATTAATCTACTCACTTAACGGCTTTTCGAATACTCCGTTAGCTCGCTTGATGATGAGATTGAGGCACATAAAAAGAGCGTGGAGCTAAGTTGCTTCAATCTGGGTCTGAAGGATTTGCTGGACTACCTATACTTACCAAATCTATACGAACAAAGCCCACGCTTTAACGTGAGCATTTCGGCTTGTTCCTTGGTAAGTATTAAGTCTATAATAAGTGTCCAGCTTTTTACAGACCCAAGTATTTGAGCTAAAACGCTATAATTTTATGTATGTTGCCTTTTAGTTGTTATGTTTCATAGGCAGATTTTTGTTTGTTAATATTTTGGTTTTTGTTGATTTATTATTTATTGCTTTTTCTGCTCCGTGTTTTCCGAACAAGCAAGGGATTATTACTTTTCTCCTTGTTTTATAAATTCTCTTGCTCTAATTGTTGTAACTGCTGAAGGTTGTTTTCTTGTTTGAGGAACTCTCCAAAATAATGAGTGATTATTTCTACATTATGCTCTTGATTTTTCTTATATTCTTGGTATTTGTCTGGAACAGCCTCTATTATAGCGTTATAATGACATTTTAGGGCCTGCATCGCTACATCTATTTCGCCATTTGTAATCGAAACTTCATTGGGGTGATTCATTTTATCTATCAACTTTTCCAAAGGGGGTGACATCAATATTGACAATAATTTATTTGTTGTTATTTTAGTTTCGTTTGGCATTGTTGTATAATGATTTTAAAATTTACTTTTCTCCTTTGCCGAAGCACTCGGCGATTGATTTTCCAAATATTATTATTTCTGTATAACATTACGGCTCCTCAATAGCGTTCAACTCTGACAAGAATTTTGCAAAGCCATAATGAAATTCTGCCGAGGCTTGGATATCCTTTGCCTTACGCATTTTAGATAAGACTACAGCATATGAATTACGTGCTCTATCCGAATTTTTATCCGTTATTGGGTTTATTCCTAATCTTCTTAACTCACGATTTAAATGGTTAAGGCATTGATTTGTATGGGCTTTGTCTCCGTCACGACTACAACATACAGGCAAAAGCCAGCACTCAATAGTTTCAGTACAAATGGCTACAATGATACGGTTTTTATCAATTGATTCCGGGATGGCACTCATAATACGGTCGTATACACGATGCCATAGTTGCTCTGAACCTATCGCAGTTCCACTCTCCATTCTGCTAACGGAATATGGATCTACTTGGCATTGATCCGTATCTATCTGAATCACAATATAATCATTCAGTTTGAGTATTGCTTGCAAATCCTCTTCACGCTCACAATATTTCAACACTTCATTCCATCCACCGATATTTTGCTGCTTGCCATTCAGTAATTGCGGTTGAATCTGATTTATATCAGGTTCCTCCTGCATATAATGGAGCAAAATATGCTTGATTATCTGGTGTTCAGATGCTCCTTCTGTTATTAATGCAAAAGATTTTCCGCTCATAATTAGAAGTTATCAGGAAGTCCACCAATCATGCCTTTCATCCACACCTCAGACAAATGCATATTCAAATTATCCACAAAAGGAATACGCTTGATTTGAGTGTGACCGTCTCTATTCCTCTTGGCGACAAAAAGCCGTTGCTCTTCATCTGACAAGTCAAGCCCATCTAATACATATGGGCTATGAGTAGTCAAGATGACTTGTTTATTGTTCTGCTTTGCTAATTCAACAATTGTTCGTATTAGTTTAGTGCAAAGTTTGGGATTAAACGAAGATTCTATATTATCTATTGCAAAAAATGTGGGGGTATCAGGAGAGGCAAAAAGTGTCATATAAAATAACAAGAATAAAAATCCCTCATTTGTACTGCGTTGGTCAAAATAATGCAATGATTCTTTGAGATATTTGTCACCAATCTTTAGACGATACTCATTTGACAATAGATTATCAGGAATACTTGCCCCATCAAACCAATCAAAAAGAGACATTTTTTCAATAATAGTATTTACTATATGCTGTTTTTCTCCAACATGTATTTCCTTCAAATATTGAAAAAGTCCTTCTCCGCGACGTCCTAAAGGATATGTATATGCCTCATCTGCGAACAATCGAAGTTTACTTTCTTCCGGAGTATAGATAGCAAACGATTTTAAATCAGGATAATCTAATAGTGCTTTTTTAACCTCTCTGACTATATCCGGAGCCAACTCTTTTACTTTTGGTACATCATATCTTTCAAGCGCATCTATAAGCGCTTCATTCTTTTGTGATTCAGAAAAATCCTTTAGGACACTCTTGTTCTCTTTATATATCTGCTGAATCGCACTCACAGCAAAATAATCATCTGCTTCTCCATTATAAGTAAACCATTCCCTCTCCTGAGCGTCAAATACGGCTTTCATTGCTTTCGGCAATTGATTTTCTCCTTGAATAGTAATAGAAATTGTTTTGTTTTCGATACTATCGTCCTCAATATCCGCAAATGCAGGTGTCATGAATTCTGGAGCAACTATACGAAGCTGTCTTCCTAAATAATCCGGGCTTAAAACATTCTTGCTCGCCGCAGATGCGTATACTATCGCTTCAAGAATATTTGTCTTACCGCAACCATTTTCACCAATAATAACATTTACTCGTCCCAATTCGAGACGGAGTTCTCTTATTGACTTATAATTTCTTATTTTTACTGATTGAATCATAAAATTCTCATATTAATCATTCCACACAACGTAAACATAGTACTTCTCTGCATCTTGACGCATAGGATCAGAGTGGCTTGCGAAACCATCTTTAATATTATCACATTTGGGATGAAAAATAAACATTCTAATAAGTTCTGCTTCTATATCATCCGCTAAACTAGGAATAGTAGCAGAATATACCTCTTTGATATATTTATATGCATCCTTATAATCTGGTTGATTTTTACGTTCTACTAATGTTTCTCCTGTTTTTCCAATCTTAAAATTTGTACAAGTACTAGCAATATCTCTCACTTTAGATATTGCTATTCCCTTCATCATTCCTTGAATTACCTTTGCAGCATCATGTAGTATTTCCGGATATGTTTTTTCTGCCATACCAAATCAATTTTGCTCGCAAAATTACTGCTTTTTTTTGACATATGCAAGTATTTGGATAATTTTCTCAATATTTTTTGCTCGGTCATCTCTCGGTCATCGGTCGGTCATGGGTCGGTCATGGGGTTAATCGTGAAGCTAACAAAAGACTAAAAGTTGTCATTCTGCGCACAATTAAGTGCACAATAAGTACAGAAAAAGTGTATTTTCTATGCACAATATTACAATTTCTCTTGCGCATATGAGATTTTTGTTGTACTTTTGTAGCGGGAAATGCAAGCGCTAAACATAACAATCTAATTCTGTTTATATGCAAACCAAACAAGCCAACACCGCATACACGATTGCAGATGTGTTTCGCGGAATGACATTGAATGAAATGCAAGCAACGGCATATGACATGTCGCTGCCTATTCCGAGTAAACTACGCAAGGCCGAATATCAAGAAGCCATCATCCATGCCATTCCGGAACATATCAGCGACTTTTTGCCCCGGTTAGCACGGTTTGAATTGGAACTGCTGGACCAACTTGTCCAAATCGGAAGCGGAAAAGCATTGATTGTCCCCACTCTTTCTATCAACAGCGCATTAATAGCAAACCATATTATTCAAGTTGAATTCCTGAAAAATGAGCAAGCCGACTGTTTTACGCTATCTGACGAATTGCGTCCGCTTATAGCCCAATGCTTGCCTGCCATTTTGAACAATCCGGACAGAAAGCCATTCGACCGGTTGATGCAATATGCGTTCGGCATAACAAATCTGTATGGAGCACTGGAGTACAAAAAAGGCATGGATATGATTGTCTTCAGCGGCATGATAGATCTTGACAAACCGGAGGCTCGATTGCTGTTTAAGCGTTTTATCAACTCGGGGTTCTTTTTGCAATGTTCCCAAGAGACAATACAAAACGGCAAAGTGAGCCATTACCTCACATCTGCTTTGATGTATGAGCTGGAGCCTGTATTAGCAGAGACAAAAGCACGCAAAAAAATAGTGAAACGATATAATGACTTCTCGGAAGAAGAGATTTTGGCGGCGGGCGAGTTTCCGTATATCCATTTGATGTGCGACGGGTACGAAGAATTGCGGAACTTACTCCGCTCTGAGTTCCGTATGAGCGATGAACAGGTGCGAGGTACTATTCAAAATCTGTGGGTTTTATTGCAATATAACCCCAATCCGTTCCATATATTGCAAGAAATACTTCCGCCAATAAGTTCCATAGACCAGTTGCAGAAGTTGGCTCCGGTGGTAATGCGGTTCAGCAATAACAGTCCGCGATGGATACTCAAAGGCTTTTCGCCAAGCAAGGCCAACAATCTGTAAAACCAACGCACTCCCGAATGAGAGTGCGTTGTTGGTTTATATGCGCGTCATTATTTCCGATTATTAAGATTCGGAAGTTATACCAAGAACAGCCGAAGAGCAGCGCAGGGTCAGCGCGACCTCTGCTGATTGAAACGATGTTGGAACGAGGTTGAAAGGTTCCTATTATTAAGATTAGCTATCAATCAGCCACTCTCGCGACACTACCAAATATGAAGCAATTATATCCAATAATTTTTCCATTGCAAAGTTTGCTCAATAGTGATGCCATAAAGCGCACAATACCTTTGCTATCCTTTCTAACTCATTTTCTATATTAGGAGTTGAAAGAATGCGAGGAATATTTAATAATGATTGCAGATGATTCATGTTAGTCATTGTATCATTTATCCCAACAGTTGCGCGGAGTGGTTCTTGGTGTCCACTTTTTCTATAATGCGGACTAAAACACCGGATTCATCAAAGATGAATGTCTTACGCAATGTGCCCATCGAGACCTTGCCGTACAATTTCTTCTCTCCCCAAGCACCGAAAGCCTGAAGCATCTCTGTACTCGGGTCACTCAGCAGCGGAAAAGGCAGTGCATTTTTCTCCTTGAAATTGACATGAGACGCCACGGAGTCCTTGCTTACGCCAAACACCTGATAGCCTTGCGCGAGAAACGCGTGGTAGTTATCGCGGATATTACAAGCCTCCGCCGTACATCCCGGAGTGGAGTCCTTCGGATAGAAATAAATCACGGTCTTCTTGCCGATCAACTCTTTTTCCGTCACTTCTTTTCCAGCCTCGTCCAACACCCTGAACGCAGGCATCTTGTCGCCAATCTGTAACATATCTGTATTTTTTATAGATTATCCGATTTTAATTGCGCTGCAAAGATAGTAAAAATAATTGAAAATTGAAAATTGAAAATTAAAAATTTTGCATAATTGCATATTTTTTTGTAATTTTGCAGCCAAAATAGTACTTACTTATGAAACAACATTTTGCTTTAGTAACCGGCGCATCGTCGGGTATAGGTTTAGAGTTCGCTCGGCAATTAGCTCAAAAGGGCTACAACTTGCTGATTGTCAGCAACGAGGAAGCCATTCACGACCGTGCAAAGGAACTGCGCGAAGCCGTCAGCCCTCAGCTCTCAGTTATCAGCCTTGTGATGGATTTAGGTCGTCAGGAGTCCGCGCGCGAACTATATGAGTACACGCGTGCGCAGGAGATTGAAGTGGAAGTGCTGGTGAACAACGCCGGCGTCTATCACGACCGCGATATACTGGACGACAGCGAGGGTTTCACAAGCCTGATTCTCAACCTGCACATGTACACTCCGGCTATGCTCTGTTACCTCTTCGGACAAGAGATGCGGGAGCGCAAGCACGGTTACATCCTCAATGTCTGCTCCGTGACGAGCAAGATCGTTGCACAGCGTCTGGGTACTTATGCTTCGACCAAATCCTTCCTCGCCGCCTTCACCCGTTCGCTGCATATCGAACTGAAGCCTTACGGCGTGTATGTGACGAACGTGAGTCCGGGAGCCGTTGACACCGGGCTGTATAGTATCAAGCCTTGGATGACCAAAGCCGGTAAATGTCTGGGAATCATCGCTTCTCCTCAGATGCTGGTCCGCAGAGCATTGCGGGCGCTTTTCCACGGCCGAAGCAAAGTGACAATCCCTGCGGTCTTTTGGCATATCCTCACGTTTATTATCCTGCTTATTCCCACTTGCGTACTGCGTCTCATCCGCAGGCTGGGTTGGTTCTAATGTACATTCATCTGGATTGCAATAATTTCTTCGTCAGTTGCGAGTTAGTCTCTCGTCCTGAGCTGAAGGGCACGCCGGTTGTTGTCGCCAATAATAATGACAATAACGGGGGTATCATCCTTGCGCTCAACCAGGAAGCGAAAGCGGTTGGGTTGAAGCGCGGCAATCCGATTTTTCAAGTAACCCGAATTATTGAGCGCCACCATGTGACGGTGATCGATGTACACCATGAGCTCTACCACCAGATCTCGCAACATATCATGGAGGAAGTGCGCAAGACCGAGATGGTACTCGGCTTCGTGCAATACAGCGTGGATGAATTCTTCGGCGAAATGCCGGACGACGATCCCGTTCGTCTGCGCGGATACCTCAAAGAACTAAAAGAAATGATCTTGGAAAAGACGGACATCCCCGTCTCTTGCGGAGCCGGTGAGACATACACTCTGGCAAAGACGGCAACGTGGTTTGCCAAGCACTATCCGGGGTATCGCGGTATATGTATCATGCCTGCTGCGAAGCGCGAAAAAGCTCTATCCATTCTTCCTATTCGCGAAGTATGGGGAATAGGACGAAGACGCATTAAGACCATCGAGCAGGCAGGAATCAAGAGTGCGCTGGACTACTCCCGCCAGCCGGAGACATGGGTCAACCGTCTTTTCGGCATCACGGGCGTACGGACATGGAAGGAGCTGAACGGTATTCCGGCTATCACGATTGCCAGCCACGAGCGCCAGAAATCAATCATGTACAGCCGCACGTTTGCGCACATGATAACCGGCAAAAAAGCTCTGATGCGTGAGTTGAGCAATTTTGCTGCCTCTGCCACTCGTCGGTTAAGGGAGAAGAAATCGCTTTGCAGCACAGTCACCCTTTTTCTCGCCACCAACCGCCATCGTCTCGACCTGCCGCAATACAACAACAGCGACACTATCCGCCTCACTACTCCGACAGATGACTCGCGAGAGGTCATCGAGACGTCGTCGAGACTTTTAGACCGTCTTTTCCGCGAGGGATACCACTACAAACAAGCGGGTATCATATTAGGTCAGTTGCAGAGTTCGGACGGTATTCAGTTAGACATCTTTTCCACCCACCAAGCGGAGGAGATGGAGCGCAAGAAGCGTCTGATGGCAGCCATAGACGGAATCAACAAACGCTTTGGCAAGAACCAAATCCATTTCGCGGTACAAGGCGAAGAAGCCGACCAGAGCGATGCTCCAGCCGGCTTCATGCATCCTCGTCGGGTGGACGAAGATGAGGATTCAGACCGATAATCAATCCAGATAATAATCCACCGTCGTTACCACGCGTACGTGTTTTACCCAAGGCTGGTATTGGTCGTTCTCTATCGAGAACTGACCTTGGCTGGCACGACGGATCGAACCGAGCGAACATTGCGCATCGTCTGCAAACTTTTGTGCCACGGCACGTGCATTACGCGTTGCTTCCTCAATCATAGCGGGTTTCAACTCCGACAGACCATTGTACTGGTAATCCACATCCCATTTGCTGGAGGTGACGATAATACCCTCTTTGAGCAGATCCGCCTCTTTGCCTTGGCTGGCAACAACGAGCTGCACTTTGCTTGTCGAAACAATAATCGAAGTACGCAGCGTATAGCGGTACTCAGGGCGGCGATCGCCGTAATAATTCTCCCAGTTATTGTCCACGGAGATCGTACCTTGACGCAGATCGGACTCCTCGAAACCAAGCGAAAGGAGATGTTTCTTCACGCGTGCGCTCACGTTCTCCAATTGGGCGTAGAGGGCAGGAAGATCATTCCCATTCCATCCAAAACTGAGCGGCCATACAACGTAGTCCGACTCTACCTCACGTGTGCTAAGTCCCTTCACAGAAACCGCACGGTCTTTTCCGGCATACTTACTGATGCCACAATAGATAAACAAGCCTGCAAGGCTCAATCCCAGCGCAATCAATGCGCCTGCAATCACATTGTTCTTCATCATTTTAATTTATTTATCATGTTTGTGTTCATATACTGCTTCATCCACGTTGATGATATAATCCGCCATTTTCTCCAGCTCCAGCACGATATCCATGTAATTGACACCCGTTGAGTAGTCATACACATGGTCCGTGATATCCTGCATGTTCTTATTCTTGAGTTCGTCGCGGAAATTATTGATCTCGTTCTCGGCATTGGTCATATCAAGGAACACATCGTCCGCGATCTTGTTATGCTCAAGCGCCTCCACCATCTTGGCTTCCGCTCCGGAAACGAGATACAACATCATTTCTACGTTCTTGTCTTGATCCTCCACATATTGGATATTGCTCTCGTGCTTGTGGCGGATATAGCGCGAGAGATTGTAATTGGCATCTCCCACCGACTCCAGCTCGGAAACGATACGGAGCATCTTATGCACCTCATGCTTGGATTGGTCGGAGAGACGACCATCGGCTACTTGGTTCAAATACTGAGCTATCTCATATTCCATTCGGTCGCATATTCCTTCGTATTTCTCGATACGGGAGTAAATCTTGGTGAACGTAGCGCTTTCTTTCTCGTAATAAAGATCATGGATCATACCCAACATCCGCTGCGTACGAATAGCAAAGACATGGATCTCTTTCCACGCTTGCAGGATCGAGAGTTCGGAGGTGGACATCAGACCACCGGAGATAAACCGTAACTGACTGTCGGTCTCTTTCTGCTCCGGCTTGGACGGGATGATCATCGTTACCAGTTTCTCCAACAGCGGGATGAACCAAATGAGGATCAAGGTATTGGTGACGTTAAAAGTGGTGTGGAATGTAGCCAAGATGGCATTCAGTTTGTCCGGAGATACATCGGATGGCACTCCCGGAGTGAAGTCCACGCCCCATATACGGCATACTCCTCCAACAAACCAGCGGAAGACGCAGAGTACCCAGATCACACCGAAGAGGTTGAAAACCAAGTGCGCCATAGCGGCTCTTCGTGCCTGAACGGAAGCAGAGAGAGCTACCACATTGGAGGTGATCGTCGTACCAATATTCTCACCCAAGACGAGCGCTATACCCATATCAATCGGTAATACGTGCGTGGAGCAAAGGGTCATGGTGATTGCCATAATCGCTGCGGAGGATTGGACTGCAAAGGTCAGAATACCTCCCACCAGAAGGTAAAGGAAGTAACTGCCATATCCCCACGAGGAAGTAGCCATGAAGAAATTGCGAACCGGTGTCATTTCGTCCAAGTGCATCTCGGTTGCGTTGATCTTCAAGGTCGTCAGACCAAGCAACATCAGCGACAGACCGATGAGGAAATCGCCCAAATTGGCGTTGCGCTTGGTATAAATGAGCGCTACCGCCAACACGATCGTGGCATACACAACGAGACGGAGATCAAACGAACCACCGCCCAAAACCATAATCCACGCCGTGAAGGTCGTACCGATGTTCGCACCCATAATGACGGAGATCGCTTGGGCAAGCGACAGAATGCCCGCGGAGACGAAGCTGACCGTCATGACGGTAGTAGCGGTTGAGGACTGGACAGCCGCCGTGATGAACGCTCCGGTTAAGACGCCGGAAACGCGGTTGGTGGTCATCGTGCCAAGCACATTACTCAGTTTGGAACCCGCCATCTTCTGCAGGCTCTCACTCATTACCTTCATTCCGTACATGAGCATCGCTACGGAACCGATGAGCGTGATAATCTGTAAAGCTAATTGCATCGCAATTAAAAATTAAGAATTATGAATTACTTGTTAAACATTATGCTTAATAATTGCTTTGTTGGCAAAGCCGTCAATATACATCTCCAGCGGTTTGTCAAGGCGCACATGGCGGATAAGTTCCGTTTCTTCCACAGCCGGTAGCGCATCCAATACAGTCTGTTCATATCCGTCCGTGAGAGGTCTTGCCCATGGATCGACGTTGATATACCCCACATTGAAAGAGGTCATATTCTGGAAGAAATGCGATCCTTGTGAAGGTTCGATTCTGAAATCGGGCAAAGAACATTCGGCTATGGCTTTTGCTTCGCTGATATCTCCCCATTGCACCGGCACGCCGAGCGTCGGTATTTGCGATCCCCATCGTCCGAAACCGATGAGCAGGTATTGACGTCCCTCCATGCGCATTTTGTTGTTCCATTCGCGCAGCGTAGCCGCCATCTCTTGCGTACGGAGTACATCGAAAGCCTCTTTGCGCAGATAGATAATATCGCTTACATCCTCTATTTTTCCTATTCCAAGCGCATTGCCGGAACGCAGGAAAGCACCGTTTTCATCAACATTCTCCCACTCCACTTTGGCTGTCAGGCTGTCCGCGGAAATGGGACGTATCTGCAGCACATGGAAGATTTGCGGTTCGTGCTCCAGATTGACCGCGAACTCTATCTCCACCGGCGTCTTGATTTCCTCGCGCGCAATATCCAATAGGTGTTGGATAATATCGGCGAGAGGGAACGTGTTGAATTTCAATTGGGGCGCAAACGTAACAATCCGCGGTCCGTCCGGGTAACAGGAATCCACAATGCGCAAATTTTCGCGGTCGTATGTCGAAGCAATCAGTTTGAGGCTCTCGAATTGACCACATTCGTGAATCGGGATTCGCTCCAGATTGACGGCGTCGTCTATAGACGTTTTGAAGCGCTCCGGGCTGAGGGAAAGCGCCAGCATGGATTGCTGGGTCTCGCGCATAGCGAGATCGACCGTGGATGTTTGGAGCACATTCTTCGGATATTTAGGCGAAAAACGGAGCACTTGTTCGCCATCTACAACGGCTTTGCCTAATCCATAGGCGATCTTCACAATGCCGTCTTCGGGTTTCTCTTTTCCCACTGGGTAGAAATTGATACTCCGCGCTACTCCGGAGATGACAGGGAAATAGTAATTTCCTTCGGTTTCACCACATATTTCCTGCAGCACGATAGCCATTTTTTCTTCAGAAGGCACATTGCCCGTGGAGACAATATATCCTCTCGACGCCGCGAAATAGACCGAAGCATAGACCGACTTGATCGCTTTGGATAACATTCTCAGCTGCTGGTCCTCATTCTCTGTGTGCGGAATCATATATGTGCTATAGACGCCCGCGAACGGCTGGTAATATGAATCTTCCAGTTTGGAGGACGAACGAATAGCGAGCGACCGGTTCGTTACGCGGATAAAATGGCGCAAAGCTTCGCGCAAGTCCATCGGTAACATGGCTGCCACAAACTCCGAAAGCAATTCCTCATCCGTCAGATCGGCATTGATCACATACTGCAGCCCGTTCTCATGGATAAAGCGGTCGAAATAGTCGGTAGTGACCACCATCGTGCGCGGTACGAGCACACGCGTTTCGGGCCAGCGGTCGTAGAGGTCGTATTTCTGCAACATGTGGTTAAGGAAAGCAAGTCCCCTGCCCTTTCCGCCCATCGCTCCGTTGCCGCAACGGGCAAACCAGATGGTATCATTATAAGTGTCCGGCGCGTATTTGGCAACCACGCCGAGCGCTTGGTTGATGCGGTAATCGTGAATGAGACGGATGTTCATTTGGCGCACATTCTCTATGTCCGTTTCGTCTTGGATCTTAAGCGCGCTCACAGGTCTCCCGACCGAGAACAGACCGCGTGCAAAGAGCCATTTGGAAAGGTAGTTGTTATCGCTCAACCGCCGGAAAGCAGCCGGTGAGATCGTAGAGATAATACGCTCGAATCCCTCCAGATCAGAGGCGCGGGCTATCTCTCTACCGGTTCTCGGATCGCGGGCTATGAAGTCTCCAAAACCGAACTCACGCTCGATGTATTCGCTCACCTCTTGGGTCAAAGTCTTTGATTTCTTGACCACAAAGCCAACATTGAGTTTGCGCGCCACGGATTTGATCGATTCCTGGGAGGATTGCATGAGGAAAGGCATTGTGGGATTGTCCTCACGGATGAGTTTGCACAGGTCCACTCCGGCATCCAGTTTCTCCGCGGAGGAAGGTTCGCCTTTGTGTATCACAAATCCCACATCGGAGATGACTCCGAGCATGTTCTTGCCGAAACGGTTGTATAGTTCGACTGCTTCGTCGTAGCACGTAGCGAGTAGCACTTTGGGTCTCGCTCGCTTGCGGAGGAGTTGCTGCTTCTCATTCAGCGCATCGCGGATGGCGATGGCGTTCTGTTGCAAAACCAGCTTGTAGAGCAACGGCAGGTATGTCGAGTAATACCGCACGGAGTCCTCCACCAAGAGGATCGCGCGCACGCCTTCGTCCAAAATATCGTGCTCGGCATTCAGGCGGTCCTCTATCAGTTTGATGATCGCAATAATCAGGTCGGTGGAGTTATTCCAGTTAAAGAGGTAATCCACATTGGATTTGTCCTGCTGCTCCACTCGGCGGTACACCTCTTTGCTGAAGGAGGAGAGGATGACGATCGGGCATTCCGGCAGTTTCTGCTTCGCCTCCGCAGCAAAATCCCACACCTCGCTTCCTCCTGCGCTATACACCAATAGAATGAGGTCAAAAGAAGCATCGTCATTGATGAGCGAGAGTGCTTCATCCGTTGTTTCCGCGCGGGTGATAGCCGGCGGATTAGAGAGGTTGAGTTCGGCATATTCCTGCGCGATCTGCACGTCAATACGCCCGTCCTCTTCCAGCGCAAAACTGTCATAGTTATTGCAGACAAGAAGTATCCGGCGTACCCGCCTCTCCATTAACGATGTATAGGTATTGCTTTTCATTTATGTGGTTGTTTTTTTCTGGATTTTCCAGAGTT
The DNA here is from genome assembly GCA_902765485.1 of uncultured Bacteroidales bacterium. Taxonomy (GTDB): domain Bacteria; phylum Bacteroidota; class Bacteroidia; order Bacteroidales; family Paludibacteraceae; genus Colicola. The sequence continues at coordinate 113,597 of CACWZZ010000003.1, read as the reverse complement.
TCCGGACTATCTGGTTTCTCCGGTGTTTTCTGACTTTCCGGACTTTCCGGCTTCCCCGACTCTTCCTCCTGTCTCCATCGGATGCTGATCGGGTGCTCATCGGATGCTCATCGGGTGCTCACTATGACGTCACCCTGACATCTACGGGAGAATACCCTGCTTTCATCCTTTCACCTTTCAATTTTCACCTTTCCAGCCTCCCTTGTATAGGCTTGTTATATTTCCTTGCCTTCCGCACAGCCTCCTCATATCGTGCCTGCCATTCCGCCTTACGCACCGGATCATGCATGATAGCCTTTGTCTCCGCCATCAGTTCTGCAAAGGCTTTTGCCGTTGGGTGTTCTGCTTTTGCTTTCTTTGCTTTCTTGCTCAACTCCGGCTTCGCACACACGGCAGCCCATTCCACATTTCCTGGAATCCGCCGTGCATAATGTCTCTGATCCACATTCCCCTGCAACCGATCCACTATATTCACCCACTTCGCTTTCACTTGCTACACACTTGTATTGCTCACGTAATTATTTTTATCTTGAATAGCCTTCGATACGGAATATCTTACTATAAATAAGTCGTTCCTCACCACCTTTGGTAGGCCGGAACCACAATTCAGTACGCGCAGCATAGTAATCCTCCCAAGATCCTTCATCTATAACTAGAGCCTCACTCATATTCTCTGACCACGAACTATTTTCTTTCATTTGATAGATTATAGCTGTATCAGAAGGGAGAATATGGATGTTAGACCTATTTTTTACAACTTTCTCCGATAAGGGGAGATTAGTCGTTGCTTCATACATTTTCAAATAAATATCTCCTTCTTCATCCATCGGAGGTAAATATGCCATATAACGATAAATTCCATTTCCTCCTGTGAGCAGGAACTTGCGCTCACTTATTACACTATCCCATTCTTGCTGAGTACGGTAACAAGAATACCACCCTTCTGCAACATTAGTTTCTTCATATTCCATTCCTTCTGGAATAGGATGACGCTTCCCGAAATTGTCAAATGCCCCTTCCCCCATTCCAGCGAACAGAGATACTATAAATGTATAAATTATCAACAATACACCTATTCCCACGATTCTTCCGGCATTGCGATATTGTTTCTTTATGATGGCAACAACAAAGGCTGCAATAATCAGAAGAGCAAAAACAAGTGCTATACTTAGCACTACACACGTGAGAATAAAATCAATATTATGTTCCCAGATACTAAAGAAAGCAACGGGACAAAGCAGTGCTAATGATACTCCGTACGCAATAACCCAATAAGGGAACATTTGTAGAAATTTGTTCCCTTCGGAATTTGCCTTTATTTGCATACTCCATACTCCGGCTCCTATGAGAAGAAGGATAAGAATGATAATAAATCCTAACATCTTTCTTTTTGCTTTATAAACCCATCGGGGAGCGTTTGTTATCCCCCTTTAGTTCTTTTGGTTAATCAAATTCACCACCACTTTGACCATGGTGTCTTTTTCTTCTGTGCGGCTTTCGGCAATCATAAGAGTCAGGGCGACAAGGGTATTGTCTGCCAGACGTTTAGTGCCATCCTCGCGATAGAGAATGCCGTTGTTGTTTAGAAACCACAGGAACAACGTAGCCGCAATACGTTTGTTGCCGTCCGAAAAGGAGTGGTTCTTAGTCACCAAATACAGCAACATCGCTGCTTTCTCCTCCACACTCGGATAGAGGTCCTTTCCTCCAAAGGTCTGATAAATCTGACCTATACTGCTTTTGAACGAGTCGTCTTTTTCGTTACCAAACAAAGTGCTACCGCCGAACTTCTCACGCAGCGCAGCAATGGTCTGCATGGCGTTCTCGTACGTGGCATGGAATCGCTCTTCGGGCGTCGTCTCTTTGACGGTCAGACGCTCGTAATCATAGTTATCTAATGTATCCAGCGCATACGTATAGTCCAAAACAACATCGAAGATAGCCTGCGTCTCATCCGCACTTTCCACCGCCTTACTTTGCACCGTGCGTCCTACAATCTGAACCAACTGCCGCAGATCCGACAACTGCTCACGGCGCAACTTTTCATTGACGGCGTAGCCTTTGACGAGGTAATCTTTGAGAATTCTGTTTGCCCATTGGCGGAATTGAACACCCCGTTGGGACTTAACACGATAACCGACGGAGATGATTACATCGAGGTTGTAGATTTTTGTCTCCACTTCTTTACTAAATCCTGCTCGACGACCATAATTCTTGTTATGTGCAAATTTTGCACACGACAAGGATTCATCCAATTCTCCTTCGGAGAAAATGTTGCTTATATGTCGTCCAATAACCGTCCTGTTACGGTCAAAGAGTTGAGCCATCTGGTCTTGTGTCAGCCACACGGTTTCGTTCTCCATGCGCACATCGAGTTGGACTGTGTTGTCTTCCGCACGATAAATGATTATCTCTCCTCTATTTTCAATGGGTTCCTCGTTCATTGCTTTACTCTCTAACTATTTCCATTTTGGAAACTGTCGGTCTTTCCGGCAAGTCGCCTTGGTAGTCGCAGGTTTTGCGACTACCAAGAACCGACTATCATACAAGCCCTTGCTCGACCATGGCGTTGGCCACTTTCATGAAGCCGGCGATGTTGGCACCTTTGACGTAATTGATATACGGTTTGCCGTCAGGACCGAGATTTTCGGGTTCGGTGCCGTATTTGAGGCAGGCGGCATGGATGTCTGCCATGATCGTACGGAGACGTGCGTCCACTTCTTCGGCTGTCCATTTGAGGCGCATGGAGTTCTGGGTCATTTCGAGACCGGAAGTTGCTACGCCGCCGGCGTTGGACGCTTTGCCCGGACTATAGAGGATCTTCGCTCCTTGGAAGATGGCGATCGCTTCGGGCGTAGAGGGCATGTTGGCACCTTCGGTCACGCAGAAGCAACCGTTTTTGATCAGGTTCTCCGCATCGGCTTTCTCAATCTCGTTCTGGGTAGCGCACGGCATAGCGATGTCGCACGGGATTCGCCACGGACGCTCGTTCTCGAAGTATTTCGCCTGCGGGTATTTGGTGACGTACTCTTTGATTCGTCCGCGGCGGACGTTCTTGAGTTCGAAGATATAATTCAGTTTCTCCTCGTTGAGTCCCTCTTCGTCATAGATAAATCCGTTGGAATCGGAGAGCGTGAGCACTTTGGCTCCAAGGCGCATGGCTTTCTGTGCGGCAAACTGCGCCACGTTTCCTGCTCCGGAGATGCAGACACGTTTGCCCTCGAAGGACTCGCCACGGGTAGCCAGCATGGCTTCGGCAAAATAACAAGCTCCGTATCCGGTTGCTTCGGGACGCATGAGCGATCCGCCCCACATCTGACCTTTTCCGGTCAGCGTGCCGGTAAATTCGTCACGCAGACGTTTGTACTGTCCAAACATATATCCGATCTCGCGTCCGCCGACACCTATATCTCCGGCAGGCACATCCGTATCCGCTCCGATATGCCGCTGGAGTTCCGTCATAAAACTCTGGCAGAAACGCATCACTTCGGCGTCCGATTTGCCGCGCGGCGAGAAGTCCGATCCGCCTTTGGCACCACCCATCGGAAGGGTTGTGAGTGCATTCTTGAATGTCTGCTCGAAAGCAAGGAACTTCATGATCGAGAGGTTGACAGAGGCATGAAAACGGATTCCGCCTTTGTACGGACCGATGGCAGAGTTCATCTGCACACGGAAGCCGCGGTTGATTTGCACTTCGCCCTGGTCGTCCATCCATGGTACGCGGAACATAATCACGCGCTCGGGTTCCACGATCCGCTCCATCACTTTCTGCTCTCGCAAATAGGGATATGCCATAATCATCGGAGCTACCGACTCAACAACTTCTTTTACTGCCTGGTGGAACTCACTCTCACCGGGGTTTTTCTTAATGAGGTCCGCCATGAAAGCGTCCACATACATCTGCGTCTGTTTGTCCATAAGACTAATACTATTCAATGAGTTGTTTATTTTTATATCACCGTACCAAGCGTACTGACGCGCCAAATAAAAAAATGAAGATTAATCTTCTGTGCGGATAAGCCCACTAATCCCTATGTAACCGTAAACATAAGGTTTATAGCCGAGTTTACTCTCATTTTCTTCGCTATATACCTCATCGGAAAGATTCTGCCATTCCATAGTGGTTCTATATTCAGTATTCCTAAAGACGATATCATATGTTTCATACGTGTAAACAGATTGCAGGTTCGTAATCGCTGCGAAATATTTCTCGCGGTCCGAGAATGTTTGGCTATTCTGTTGATTTACACAGTCCTTATAAGAATTGTAGAGAGTGCCTTCAAAAGTGTTCGGCTCAAGATCGAGTTCGTCATAAATCGCATTGTCCAACTTAATAAAGAAAGAGTGGTCTTGCGCCAAATCTTTGTTCATGACAAAGGAAATATCGAAAGTTCTTAGATTATCATAGAAGTCATAATCAAGATACACCTCTGCAAAGATTCTATTGGAAGCCACTATTCTATTGAATCCCACAATTTTTTTGGGGTCTGCGTCGCCATCATAGTTATAAATTCCTTGGAAATCTTCAGGTGCATTTAAGAAGTAGGTAGCAACACTGTTAATATACTTTTTCGGGGCACGTGCCGCCGGACTCAATGATGGTTCATCCTCCGCTTTTCTGACAAAGCCGGCTTTTATGAGGGCTTGGTCCACCTCATCAAAGGATGCTCCTTTTTTGAGCAGAGATCGAAGAGTGGTTGCTGTTTTTTGGATGTTCTGTTCGTCATAGTTGGCATCAGCACCGCCGCCACAGGCAACTAACATCATCATCGATGCAGCCAGGAAGAAATAGATAATCTTTTTCATAACTATACTTTTATTATTAAGCAATTATTATTTCCCGTTTAACAATTTAATACAAATCGGCTACAAAAGTACAATATTTTTCTCATATACACAAGCGCGCGAACATTTTTTATAAATTTTGTCTTTTCTATTTGCGTATGTCATTTTTTTGTAGTATCTTTGCACCCAAATTGCGTAGTATGCGCAAAAACCGACCCAAAGGACAATAAAATTATATCTATATGGAATTAAGCGAACAAGAACAAGTACGGCGGCAGAGTCTGCAAACGATGCGCGAAATGGGAATCGATCCCTATCCTGCAGCCGAGTATGAAGTGACCGGCTACTCGACGGAGATCAAAGCCGGTTTTGTAGATGAGCCATCAGAAGGCAGCCATCAGCAATCAGAATGGCACACCGGCGACACGGTGCGGATTGCGGGACGACTGATGAGCAAGCGAATCATGGGCAAAGCGTCTTTTATCGAGATTCAGGATTCGAAGGGACGTATTCAAGTCTATGTCAGCCGCGACGACATCCAAGCTCCGGTAGCCGAAGGTGAACAGCCTACGACCGTGGAGCAGCAGATGTACAATGTGGTATTCAAGAAACTATTAGACATCGGCGATTTCATCGGTATTGAGGGCTTCGTCTTCCGTACGCAGATGGGCGAGATTTCCGTGCACGCCAAGAAACTGACCGTGCTGGCAAAGAGTCTTCGTCCGCTGCCGATCGTCAAATACAAAGACGGCGTGGCTTACGACGGCTTCAACGATCCGGAGCAGCGTTACCGCCAGCGTTATGTGGATCTCGTGGTGAACGAAGGAGTCAAAGATACGTTCCTCAAACGCGCTACCATTTTAAGGACGATGAGGCAAGTATTCGACGAGGCAGGTTATACCGAGGTGGAGACTCCTATTCTGCAACAGATCGCAGGAGGAGCCAGCGCGCGTCCGTTCATCACGCATCATAACTCGCTGGACGTGGATATGTACCTGCGTATCGCGACGGAGCTGTATCTGAAACGACTGATTGTCGGCGGTTTCGAAGGTGTATATGAGATCGGACGTAACTTCCGCAACGAAGGAATGGACCGCAGCCACAACCCCGAGTTCACCTGCATGGAGCTCTATGTGCAATACAAAGATTATAACTGGATGATGGGCTTCACGGAGCAGTTATTGGAGAAGATCGCGATCGCTGTGAACGGCACGACCAAGGTCAAAGTGGGCGAGAACGAGATTGATTTCAAGGCTCCTTACCGCCGTCTGCCGATCCTTGATGCCATCAAAGAGAAAACCGGTCTCGACCTTGCTTCGATGGACGAAGAAGCCATCCGCGCAGAGGCAAAGAAACTGGGCGTAGAGGACACGGAGCACATGGGCAAAGGCAAGTTGATCGACGAGATTTTCGGCGAGACCTGCGAGGGCACGTTTATCCAACCGACTTTCATTACCGATTATCCGGTAGAGATGTCTCCTCTGACCAAGATGCACCGTTCGAAACCCGGTCTGACCGAGCGTTTCGAGCTGATGGTGAACGGCAAAGAGTTAGCCAATGCGTATTCGGAACTGAACGACCCGATCGACCAATACAACCGTTTCGTAGAACAGATGAAGTTGGCAGACAAAGGCGATGACGAAGCTATGGTAATCGACCATGATTTCATGCGCGCACTCGAATACGGTATGCCGCCGACATCCGGTATCGGTATCGGTATCGACCGTTTGGCGATCCTCATGACCGGTCAACCGACCATCCAAGAAGTGCTACTCTTCCCGACGATGAAACCGGAGGCATGATATGTATCGCAAAATAGCAATATTAGGATCCGGTTCGTGGGCGACGGCTTTGGCGAAGATCGTCATGCAGAATCAGGGCGAGATCAACTGGTTTATCCGCCGTCAAGAAGTGATAGACGAGTTTATCTCGACCGGCAAGAACCCCACTTATCTGGGAGCCGCCAGTTTCGATGTGAGCCGCATTCATTTCTCGTCGGACATCAACCAGACGGTAGCACAATCGGACGTGCTGATCCTCGCGATTCCTTCGCCATACGTGAAGCAATCGCTCAATAAGATCCGCCGCGACATGACCCACAAAGTGGTCATCTCTGCGGTCAAAGGTATGATCCCGGACGAGAACGTGATCGTGACGGATTATCTGCATGACCGTTTTGGTATCTCGTTCGACCAACTGGGCGTGATCGCCGGTCCGTGTCACGCGGAGGAGATTGCGCTGGAGCGGCTTTCATATCTCACCATCGGCTGCGAGAATCGCGCAAACGCGGAGATATGGTCAAAACTATTCCAAACGCAGTATGTACGCACTACGACTTCCAGCGATGTGATCGGACTGGAGTACAGTTCGGTAATGAAAAATATCTACGCCATCGCCGCCGGCATGTGCCAGGCACTCCATTACGGCGACAATTTCCAAGCCGTGCTGCTCTCCAATGCCATTCAGGAAATCCAGCGTTTCGCAACGGCGATGAGCAATGTGCCGCGAGATATCACGATGAGCGGTTATCTGGGCGACGTGCTCGTCACGGGTTATTCCCAGTTCAGCCGCAACCGCCAGTTCGGACAGATGCTCGGTATGGGCTATTCGGTCAAGGCTGCACAGATGGAGATGGAGATGGTGGCAGAAGGATACTACGGCACCAAAGCGATCTACGAAGCGAACCAACGGATGCAGGTAGCGCTGCCGATCGTGGACGCCATGTATGAGATCCTCTACAACCGCCAGAAAGCCAAAACGATTATCAAGTCATTAACTACTAAATTACAATAATCATGAAACTATGTCTTAAGAATGCAGCTCCGTTCGTGGACGCAGCTGCTCTGAAAAAACTGGAGTCACAAACCGAAGCAGCCAACCTCCTGCTGGAGAACGGTCAGGGAGCCGGCAATGACTACATTGGCTGGGTTCATCTGCCCTCCTCTATCACGGATGAATTCCTCGCAGAAGTACAGGCTTCTGCAGACGAGTTGCGTCGCCGTTGCGAGGTAGTGATCGTAGCCGGAATCGGTGGTTCATATCTCGGCGCACGTGCTGTGAATGAGGCTTTGAGTTCGTCTTTCGACGCCTTCGTAGCCAAAGATCGCAAAAATCCGTATGTTGTGTATGCCGGAAATAACATCGGCGAGGACTATCTGGCAGAACTCATGGAGTTCCTCGCGGACAAGCAGTTCGGTATCATTAATATCTCCAAATCGGGTACGACGACTGAAACCGCGCTGGCTTTCCGTCTGCTGAAGACTATGCTGGAGAAGCAAGTGGGCAAAGAGGAAGCCAAGCATCGTATCGTAGCCGTTACCGACCGCGCGAAAGGTGCGCTCCGCAGCCTCGCTACCAAAGAGGGATACAAGACTTTCGTCATTCCGGATAATGTGGGCGGTCGTTTCTCGGTTCTCACGCCGGTGGGTCTGCTGCCGATCGCGGTTGCAGGAGGTGACATCAAAGCACTCGTTCGCGGCGCACAGGAGATGGAGAAAGCTACGGATGTGAAAGTGCCGTTCGCCGAGAACCCCGCTTGCCAATATGCGGCTATGCGTAATGCGCTCTACCAGAGCGGAAAGAAGATCGAGATCCTCGTGAACTTCAACCCGAAACTGCATTATTTCTCCGAGTGGTGGAAACAACTCTACGGCGAGAGCGAGGGTAAGGATCACAAGGGTATTTTCCCTGCTTCTGTGGACTTCACGACCGATTTGCACTCGATGGGTCAATGGATTCAAGACGGCGAGCGCACGATCTTCGAGACCGTGATCTCGATCGAGAAAGCTAACAAGACCGTGCTCGTTCCGACGGACGAAGAGAACCTCGACGGACTCAACTTCCTCGCAGGAAAACGCGTGGATGAGGTCAATAAGATGGCGGAACTCGGCACGCAACTCGCCCACGTGGACGGCGGTGTGCCCAATATCCATATCTCCTTCGAGAAGATCGACGAATACAACATCGGACAGTTCATCTATTTCTTCGAGCGCGGATGCGGTATCTCCGGCTATGTGCTGGATGTCAATCCGTTCAACCAACCGGGCGTGGAGGCATACAAGAAGAACATGTTTGCTCTCCTCAACAAACCGGGTTATGAGGCTGAATCGAAAGCCATTCAGGCTCGTCTCGCAAAATAATTTAGAGAGTCGATTTTTGAATCTGTACGCCGATCAGCCGATCGTACCGTTCTCCGAACGGACGCCAATAGAGATAGACGGCATATTCATTTTCGGTCTGCCAATAACTGCCATCCACACGCTGGGTGGTAGTTTTTGGTTGAGGGTTGGCGGCAGAGGGCTGAGGGTTTTTCTCCACAAACCAATACTGGTAGTCATAGCCGCCTTGTTTCACCAATGCTGTGAGCCAATAACATCTCGCTTCGGCGTCATACTGCATTCGGTTGCGCAGGTTTAACTCATTATGGAAGAGCTCTCCGCCGATATACAGCGCGCCGTCGAACCAAGGCTTATCGGCAGGCAGCGTCCAGTAAACCCACATGTACTCCGCCTCGGTGTCGCTATCCGCTGTGCGATCCGCGTTGACGACAAACCGTCCGTCGGAGTCGAACTCATGGATATACTGTCCTTTGGTGATCTCGGTCGGAAAGAGCGAGACATGGTAGTCGCCCATCTCGTGGTACACGCGATCGATACCATAACCTGCGTAGAAACAGGAGAATGCGTCGAAATGGTGGTATTCGTTGCCGCCCTCGAAGATCAGCGCTTTGTTGTTTATATACCGCAATCGCTTGGGTTCCATGAATGTCGGTTGAGTCAGCACAACGGCATTGTCCTGTCTGTTGTTTTGGGTCACCACCACGCGGAACTCCGATGGCTGATAGTTGATGGCAGCATCCTGCAGATCCACGTCTATGTCCACCTGCTGGTATCGCCCGTTAAACTCTATATCCGTATGGCTGCGCACCTTGGACGCGATCTTCACGATGGGCTCCACGACGCAGAAATCCACCTCAGCTACTCTATTCTCGGTGTTGCCATCCTCATAAACCGTCAGGCGGTAATTGCCGCTCTTGGTGATCGCCATGTCTTCGTTGGGAAACTCAAACCAGTAATGGGTATATTCGCGACTGGTGTTAATCGAGTGCTCATATTCGGTGATGTCCCGTGTGGTGAAGCCCTTCAGGTACTCGCCGGACAATAATTCGCTACTGAGCATTTGGACGCTATAGGTATAAAAATGCACATCATGGCTCATCTCGTCAAAAGAGATATGCAGCGTGTTCTCCGGATCGCTTCCGTCCACGATGCCGTCTGTCAACTCCAGCACGCGTCTCTCCACGCGCAACGTGCGTATCTGCTCATTAAAAACGTGCGTATGCGTCTGTGCGCACACACCCATCCACAGGCTTAAAACGACCAATATGAGTCCGATTCTCTTCATTTTCGCCTGCAAAAGTACAAAAAAAATGCCAAACGGCAAAATATTTTGCATAAAAATTTGCACAATTCAAAAAAATGTAGTACCTTTGCACCCGCTTTTTGAAAAAACGGCACACTTGTTGCCGAACGCAACGCCACTTTGGCTCAGTTGGTAGAGCAACGCATTCGTAATGCGTAGGTCCCCGGTTCGAGTCCGGGAAGTGGCTCAAAGGGAGAAGACACTGGTCTTCTCCCTTGCCATTCCAAGGTCTCGAATCCAGGGGTTCTTAGCCCACAAGGGGCACGATTATTGCACATAAGGTGCAATGCTTGAGTCCGGGAAGTGGCTCAAAGGGAGAAGACGTTGGGCTTCTCCCTTGCCATTCATATTCCAAAGTCCAAAATCTTTCGTTTAAATTCAAACTAAACCAAGGTATATTTTACAGAAAAATTCGCGCACACTTGCATATTTGAGAAAAAAGCAGTAATTTTGTAGCCGATTTATGGACGTTGACCATGTCAAAGGACGAAGAAAAGATAGAAGTAATCGGAGCGAGGGTGCATAACCTGAAGAATATCAGTGTGTCCATTCCCCGTAAAAAACTGACTGTAATCACCGGTCTGAGCGGCTCGGGTAAGTCATCATTGGCTTTTGACACGATCTTTGCCGAAGGTCAACGGCGATACATGGAGACTTTTTCTTCTTACGCCCGCGGTTTCATAGGTCAGATGCAACGTCCCGATGTGGACAAGATCACCGGTCTGAGTCCCGTTATTTCCATCGACCAAAAGACGACGAGCAAGAATCCCCGTTCTACCGTAGGAACAGTAACAGAGGTGTATGATTTCCTGCGACTGCTGTTTGCGCGAGCTGGCGAAGCATACTCTTATTTGTCGGGAAAGAAGATGGTTCATTACACCGATGAGGAGATCATTGAGTTGATTGAGCGTGAGTACGCGGGTAAGAAGATCCTGCTGTTAGCGCCCATGGTGAGCGGTCGAAAAGGTCATTACAAGGAGCTTTTTGAGACGCTGCGTAAGAAAGGTTATATGCATGTGCGTGTGGACGGCGAAGTGCAGGAGATCGTAGCCGGTATGAAGCTCGACCGATACAAAATGCACTCGGTAGAAGTGGTGGTGGACCGATTGAGGGTAAAGGAGAATGGGGACGAGAATGATCTGCGGCGAATGCGGCAAAGCGTGGATCGGGCAATGACGCAAGGCAACGGCATTATGCTCATTGCAGACGAGAGTGGAAAAGCGAGATTCTTCAGCCGGAGTTTGATGTGCCCGGAGACGGGATTGAGTTACCAGGAACCGGCACCGCATACTTTCTCTTTCAACAGCCCATCCGGATGGTGTCCGTGCTGCAAAGGACTGGGGAAAGTGAAAAAGAATGATGGGTTACAGGCGACGGGCGAGCAGATAGACGAAGCTATCCGGCAAGAGAACTGGTGGGAAGAGTTGCAAGAGCTGTCAGCTACAAACAATCAGCCATCAGAAGAGAAAGAAGAGGAGCAAGAGGAATGGGTTGTATGTCCTGAATGTGGAGGAAAACGGTTGAGCAAAGAGTCTTTGAGTTACCGAATAGGCAAATATAACATCGCGGACTTCTCCGAGATGGATATCGATGAATTGCTAAAAGAGTTGTCCACCATCAGCCATCAGTTGTCAGACAAGCAGAACGCGATTGCAGAGCCGATATTGAAAGAAATATGCGCACGGTTGCGATTCATGCAATCGGTGGGTTTGAGTTACCTGAGTCTGGGACGCAGCAGCGAGAGCCTGTCCGGCGGCGAGAGCCAGCGAATCCGACTGGCAACACAGATCGGAAGCAGACTGGTGAACGTACTATATATATTGGACGAGCCGTCCATCGGTTTGCACCAGCGGGACAACGAACGGCTGATCAAGAGTCTGAAAGAGTTACGGGATTTAGGCAACTCCGTCATCGTGGTAGAACACGACGAGGAGATGATGCGCCAAGCCGATTGGATCGTTGATATAGGTCCCAAAGCCGGTCGGTTAGGCGGCAAAGTGCTATTCAGCGGTACCCCAAGCGAACTGCTGAAAGCAGAGACACTAACGGCGCAATATTTGAACGGTCAAAGAACCGTTAGCTATCACGGCCACGGGCTCGAAGTCAGCCGTCAGAAGTCCGAGGAACGAGTGATTCGTTTATCGGGTTGCACGGGTAATAACCTAAAGAACGTGACGATCGAGATTCCGCTGGGCAAGATGGTATGCGTTACGGGCGTGAGCGGAAGCGGCAAGAGCAGTCTCATTAACCAGACACTCTACCCCATTCTGAGTCAGAAATTCTATCGGTCCAAGCAGCAACCACTGCCTTATGGGAAGATTGAGGGCGTCGAATATATCGACAAGGTGATCAACGTAGATCAGTCTCCTATCGGCCGTACGCCGCGAAGCAATCCGGCGACCTATACCAATGTTTTCAACGATATTCGCGACCTTTTTGCACAGTTGCCGGAAAGTAAAATCCGCGGCTGGAAAACAGGACGATTCAGTTTCAACGCCAAAGGCGGACGGTGCGAGGAGTGCACAGGCAACGGGTACAAGACGATTCAGATGCATTTCATGCCGGATGTCTATGTACCATGCGAAGTATGCGGCGGTCAGCGGTATAACCGCGAGACGCTGGAGGTGCGATGGAAAGGCAAAAGCATTGCTGACGTGCTGGATATGACGGTGAATCAGGCTGTGGAGTTCTTCGAGCCGCAACCTAAGATATTGCGCAAGATCAAGACCATTCAAGATGTGGGATTGGGATATATCAAGTTAGGTCAGTCTTCCACATCTCTCTCCGGCGGCGAAAGTCAGCGTATCAAACTGGCGACCGAGTTGTCGCGTCCGAGCACCGGCAAGACCTTATATATATTAGACGAACCGACGACGGGTCTGCATTTTGAGGACATCCGCGTGCTGCTGGGCGTATTGCGGCAGCTGGTGGACAAAGGCAACACGGTAGTGATCATAGAACATAACACGGATGTGATCAAAGCCTGCGACCATATCATCGACATGGGTCCCGAAGGCGGAAGAGGCGGCGGAACGGTAGTTGCAACAGGTACCGTGGAGGAGATACGGGGTAACAAGAATTCTATTACCGGACAATTCATATGATTACTGACCCCTTGGCAATAATAGCACTCGTACTGGCAGCGATATTGCTGGTGCCGATGGCATGCCGGAAGATACGAATTCCCAGTATCGTCGGTTTTATCATTGTAGGTATCATCGTCGGTCCGAACGGTTTTGAATGGCTAGGTGGCAGCGAAACCATTCAGATGTTAGGCAAGATTGGCATGCTCTATATCATGCTGCAAGCCGGTATTGAGGTCGATGTCAATGATTTTCACCAGCAACGGGTGCATGCTTTGTTCTTCGGCTTTTATTCTTTCATTCTGCCTTTCGTTTTAGGAATCGGAACCAGTCTGTTAATGGGTTTTGATTGGGCTACGAGTGCTCTATTAGGCGCGATGTACGGCAGTCATACTCTGATGACCTATCCGATTGTAAGCCGCTATGGTGTTCAAAAGAATCCTGCAGCCAATATAGCAATAGGCGGTTCGATGCTTACAATCACACTATCGCTGGTTGCCTTAGCCATTATCAGGAATCAGCATTCCGTGGTAAGCGTTCAACCATCAGAAGTCAGCCATCAGCCCTCCCTCTGGGCCATTCTCGGGACGATAGCTCTTGCTATCGGCGTGATTACTATTATTTTTCCATGGCTGGCACAATGGTTCTTTAAACGCCGGTCGGATGCTACAAGCGGTTTCTTGGTAGTGATGACTATGATGGCGATGAGTGCCTGGCTCGCGGACTGGGCCGGATTGGAAGGTATTTTAGGCGCTTTCATCTGCGGAGTGAGTCTAAATCGTCTGGTACCGAATTTAAGCCCGGTTATGCAGCGGATCAATTTTGTAGGGAATAACCTGTTCGTTCCGCTTTTTCTGCTGGGTGTGGGAATGATGATTGACGTACATTACCTCTGGAGCGGCTGGAAAACGATCGTGATTGCTGTTGTGATGATAGCCACCAAACTGTCGGGTAAATGGATCGCTGCATGGATCGGTCAGAAGCATTTTCAGTTAAGCGCGGAGGAGCGACGGCTTATGTTCGGTCTCACCCACGCAACGGCTGCCGGAACATTAGCTATCGTGACTATCGGATATCAGTCTCGTATTTTTGGCGACGAGATACTGAATGCCTCCGTACTAATGATTCTGGTATTATGCACGACGGCTTCTTTTGTGACGGAATATGCCTCCAAGCGGTTGGCATTGCAGGAAGAAGCGAAACTGGAGGCGAACAAAAGCGACAACTCCTGGCGTATGATGACAGTTAATGAAAACAGAGGGTACGAGTTGCGCGAGTTGGCGGAATTGGGAGAGCTATCCTCCCCGGAGTTCTCCTTCGAGAGCGATTGGGCAGAGGCCACAAAATTGATCAACAGCCAGTCGAAAGCCACCATTGTGTATCATCCGGCTCAGCCGCTGAACACGATCAACCGGATTTTAGTAGCCGTTCCGCGGTATGCAGAGAAAGAGCACGATTTCATCTCCTGCTTCGGTTTGGTGAGACGGTTAAGCAGCCAGATTGGTGCTAAAGTGGTATTCTACACCAACGAAGATACGCAGAAAGCGCTGCAGGCTTTTTGCCGCCGCAAAGGCAAGTACCTCCGCGCCTCGTACCGCGAGATGGAGAATTGGGAAGATGTGCTGATGATCGCCAAACAGATGGCGCCGGACGACATGATCGTCATGATCAATGCGCGCCCCTCTACTCCTTCCTATAACCCGCTTTTCGACCAAGTGCCGACGATGTTAGAGAAGTTTTTCTCCGAACATAGTTATATGATCGTCTATCCGGAGCAAGAAACCGGAAGCGAAGTACCGGATATCCTGACCGGCGACACACCGCAAGCCAGCATCACATGGAAAATCATTGGTTGGATGAAGGCAAAACTCTTATCTTTTCAACAAAGATGACCCATAGACCGAAAAGCATCGCGTAGAAGAGATATTTGAAGATATAGTCGTGCAGAAGGTGAAACCACTCCGGATGATGCTCAATGAAAAGCGCAATAAGGAATATCCGAAGGATATTAAAAAGATAGCAACACAGCCATCCGAGAGGGATGTACCAGAGTTTTGAAAGTTGAAAGTTGATAGTTGAAAGTTGAAAGTTCCACGGACGAACCGTAGCGATAAGCCAGAACCAGATAAAACTCTGCTTGAGAGCCGTGCATCCCCAGATGATTGTTGTGCCGGAGCCGGAAGTGAAATGGATGGTATGCGGGTCTGTCATAAAAGCCGTGTCGCGGAAAAGCGAAACCAGCCAATAGACGACCGAAGCGATGTGACACGCCATGAACTCAAACGGAGCCGTAATATCCAGCCCGAACCACGTTACCAAATCGCCGTTCTCGTCTCCGGAAACGGTAAATTTCCAGAAATAATTCGCAGCCAAAAGTGTGACCATAAAAATGATCACATCGGTGTATGGCTCAAATAGTTGTTTTAGCGAACGGGACTTCATCTATCGCACAGAAATCTTTATCCAAATACTTAAAATAACCCGCCTGGCATATCATGGCGGCATTGTCCGTTGTGAACGAGAAAGGCGGAATATAGACCGTCCAATGATAGCGTTTGCCATAGTCAATGAATGCCTGTCGGAGCGCACTATTGGCACTCACACCGCCAGCTACCGCTAGTTGGTTGATTTTCAAATCATTTGCGGCTTTCTTCAGTTTGCGCATCAAAATATCAACGACGGTAGCTTGGAGCGAGGCGCACATGTCTTCGCGCAGGTTTGGCACTTTCTCAGCCAGCTCGTCAATCGTCTCCACTCCGTGCGCTTTGAGCATGTCGCGGAGGGTATAGAGGAAGGATGTTTTGAGACCGGAGAATGAATAGTCATAACCGGTTATATTCGGCTTGGCAAAAGGATACTTAGCCGGATCTCCCAGTTTCGCCAGTTTGTCGATCCACGGTCCGCCCGGATACGGCAATCCGAGCACTTTGGCGCATTTGTCAAACGCTTCTCCCGCAGCGTCGTCAATCGTCTGTCCTATGATCTGCATATCGTTATAGGCTTTGACGAGCACTATCTGGCTGTTTCCTCCGGAGACAAGAAGGCAAAGGAAGGGGAATGAGGGGTGTTTGATTTCTACATTTTGCAGGCTCGGCGTAGCAGCAATCAGTTCCTCACCCGGTTCTACGAAATGCGCCATAATGTGCCCTTGAAGGTGGTTCACATCTATGAGCGGAATCTGGAGCGCGAGTGCCAATCCTTTGGCAAAAGAGGTACCGACAAGGAGCGATCCAAGCAGTCCCGGTCCGCGGGTAAAAGCGATCGCAGAGAGTTCGTCTTTGGTCACTCCGGCGCGCTTGAGCGCTGTATCCACAACGGGCAGAATATTCTGCTGGTGCGCGCGGCTCGCCAGTTCGGGCACGACACCGCCGTATTCTTCATGCACTTTCTGGCTCGCAATCACATTGCTGCGGAGAATGCCGTCCACAATGACGGCCGAGGAGGTGTCGTCACAACTTGATTCTATTGCTAATATGACAGTTTTATTGGTCATTTGTAATTGTTCATTGGTCATTTGCGACTGCAAAAGTACTGCTTTTTTCGCAATTATGCAAATTAATTTTGCGTATATGATTTTTTTTTTGTAAATTTGCACCCGATTTAAAGAAACATTTAAATTCCAATCGTGTATTTCTATTTTTTACTCATACGAATAGCCGCCCTTTTCGGGCATGAGAAAGCCCGAAAGTTGGTTCGTGGCCAGAGAGAGACCTTAGCGAAAGGTCGCGAATCAGAATGGGCGAAAGTACATGGCGCAATATGGTTTCATGCCGCGTCGGTCGGAGAGTTCGAACAGGCAAGACCGCTGATAGAAAGGCTTAAGAAAGCAGATGAAAGGACAAAAATAGTAGTCACATTCTTCTCCCCTTCGGGGTACGAAGCCCGGAAAAATCATGAGTTGGCAGACGGGGTTTATTACCTGCCCTTCGCGACTCGGCGGAATGCGAAACGGTTTATCAAGGCGCTTCAGCCGAAGATGGCTATTTTCGTGAAATACGAGTTCTGGCCGGCATATATCCGCGAGCTGAAGAAACAGAATATACCGAGTTATAGCATCTGTTCCATTTTCCGTCCGAATCAATATTTCTTCCGCTGGTGGGGCAAAGGTCAGCTGAAAGTGCTGAAACGCTTCACGCACCTGTATGTTCAGGACGAGGGGTCAGAGAGACTTTTGGCAATGCACGGCGTGAAGAATGTTACTGTGGCGGGAGACACGCGTTTTGACCGCGTGCTTCAGGTGCAGCAAGCGAGCTTACAGGGGACGAAAGACCTTACTCCGATTGCGCAGTTCGCCGAGAACAGCAAACGCGTGGTGGTTGCGGGCAGCACATGGCAGGAAGACGAGCTGCTGCTGGCGCAATACATGTCCGACAATCCGGACTGCAAACTGATACTTGTTCCGCATGAGTTGAACGAGAAACATCTGCATTTTATTTTCAACCTGTTCAAAGGTCAGCTGGTTACCTACTCTGCCATCACTCAAGGCGCAGCTCCGGCAATCAGCAGCCGCAATATTTTGCTCCACGCGCGCGTGTTACTTATTGATATTATGGGATTATTGAGTTCCATCTATCGCTTCGGGCAAGTGGCATATATCGGCGGCGGTTTCGGCGAAGGTATCCATAACACGATTGAAGCCGCAGTATATGGAATGCCCGTCGTTTTCGGACCTAATTACCATCATTTCCGCGAAGCGCAAGGGCTGATAGATGCAGGTGCCGGGCGGAGTATTAAAAACGCAGCAGAATTAGAAAAAGCGCTCAACGAATCCCTGGATAATTATGAAGAAATGGGTTCCTGCGCTGCGCAGTACGTTGAGTCCGAAAAAGGGGCAACCCGGAAAATATATGAACAGATTTTTAATTTGTAATTTATTATTTGTGATTTATGGCACAGAAACCAAGTATACCCAAAGGCACGCGTGACTTCGGACAAGTCGAGATGGCGCGCCGCAATTATATCTTTGACACGATCAAAGGTGTGTTTAGTTTGTACGGTTTTCAGCAGATCGAGACTCCGGCAATGGAGAATATCGGGACGCTGATGGGCAAATACGGCGAGGAAGGCGACAAGCTGCTCTTCCGCATCCAGAACAGCGGAGAGAAAGCCGCTCTTGCGCCGGAGAAAGGTCTGCGGTACGATCTGACCGTTCCTTTTGCACGCTATGTGGTACAGCACCGCGAGGAGATCTCGTTCCCCTTCAAGCGGTTCCAAATCCAGCCTGTTTGGCGCGCAGACCGTCCGCAGAAAGGACGCTACCGCGAGTTCTACCAGTGCGATGTGGATGTGATCGGATCCGACAGTCTTATCGGCGAGCTGGAGTTGATCCAGATCGTAGAAGAGGTCTATCGCCGGCTGGGCATCAACGTCTGTCTGCATATCAACAACCGTAAGATCCTTGCCGGCATCGCCGAAGTCATCGGAGCGCCGGACAAGATGATCGACATTACCGTTGCTATCGACAAACTGGACAAGATCGGCGTGGACGCCGTGAACGACGAGTTGCGCGAGCGCGGACTCTCCGACGAAGCGGTAGCGGCACTCCAACCCATCCTTAACCTCAGCGGTTCGACCGCAGAGAAACTCGCAGCCTTGCGGACGATCCTTGCTTCCAGCGAGGTCGGACTGAAGGGTGTAGAGGAGATGGAAGAAGTGTTCGGACTGATCGAAACAACGGGTGTCAAACTGAATATTGAACTGGATTTATGCCTCGCGCGCGGACTGAATTACTACACCGGAGCGATCTTCGAAGTGAAAGCGCTGGACGCGCAGATCGGCTCTATCACCGGCGGCGGACGATACGATAATTTGACCGGCATTTTCGGTCTTCCGGGCGTTTCGGGCGTCGGAATTTCGTTCGGCGCAGACCGTATTTACGATGTGTTGACGGAGCTGGATTTGTTCCCAAAGGAACTGCAATCCGAGACACAAATCCTTTTCGCCACCTTCGGAACTGACGAATTGCGCTATGCGCTACGCTGGGTGAAAGCACTCCGCGAAGCAGGAATCACCACCGAGATATTCCCGGAACCGACCAAGATGAAGAAGCAGATGGGCTATGCCGACAGCAAGCATATTCCGTTTGTGGCGATCGTCGGAGGAGACGAAATGGCGCAGAACAAAGTGATGCTCAAAAACATGGCGTCCGGGGAACAGAGATTAGTCTCTCTGGAAGAACTGCTCAAAGCACTCAAATCTTAATAATCGTACATTTTTTGAGGGCTTTTTGCCTACGACTTACATACGAGACACATACGAGACACATACGAGACGTTGACGAGACGCTGTAAACAGAACAAAATCTTAAAAATAGTAAATTGTAAAAAATGGCAGATACAAACAAACAATTCGATGAAGTGACCGCCAAATGTCGGACGATCTTCGTGGACAAGATGCAGGACTACGGTGCATCGTGGCGGATATTCCGTCTGCACGGTATTACCGACCAACTCTACATCAAAGCCTGCAACATCCGCCAACGCCAGGAAACAGGCGTAAGTCTGGTAGGCGACGATATAGAGGGAAACCTGCGCGCGATCGTCAATTATGGTATTACCGCCATCATTCAGGAGCGGGAGGGCTATGCGGACGGCGTGGACATGAGCAACGAGGAAGCCATGAAGCACTACGACAAAGTGCTTGGCGAAGCCAAGGAGCTGATGATTCGCAAGAATCACGACTACGGCGAAGCATGGCGCGAGATGTCCAAAGAAGGCATCGTGGATATGATTTTCGCCAAGATCATCCGCATCAAAACGATCTTGGAGCACGAAGGCAAAACGATTGCTTCCGAAGGCGTGGAAGGCAATTATTTCGATATTATCAACTACGCGATTTTTGATTTGATTCACTATGAAAACTAAACATATCATCGGCTCCATCAGCCGCACATTGCTGGCGCTCACGTTCCTTTTCTCGGGTTTCGTCAAAGCCGTTGACCCGCTGGGAACGGTCTATAAGATCGAGGATTACCTCAAGGCGTTCGGCGGGTTCTTTACCGACCTGCTGCCTTTGGCAGGAGTAGCCGCCGTGTGTCTGATCTTGGTGGAATGGCTGCTGGGTGTGTGTATGTTGTTCAACGTGCGCACCAACTGGACAAGCTGGCTCTCGCTGGCTTTCTATTTGGTCATGACGCCGTTGACGCTTTGGATCGCGCTGACCAACCCGGTCTCCGACTGCGGCTGTTTCGGCGACGCACTCGTGCTGACCAACTGGCAGACTTTCTGGAAAAACATCGTCTTTCTGACTCTGGTAATCATTCTGCTCATCTGCCGCAAAGCGATCCCGCAGACCTTCAGCTGGTGGGCGGAACTGTGTATCGTCCTTCTCGGAGCAGGAATAGCCGGCGGAATCATGGGATACAGTTACACCCATCTGCCGCCGATAGACTTCCGTCCGTACAAAATAGGAAATAACATTCCTGAACTGATGGAAGTGCCGGACGATGCCGAACCGGACGTCTATGAGACGACATTGATCTACGAAAAAGACGGCGTGCAGCAGGAGTTCACGCTGGAGAACTACCCAAAAGGCGACAGCACATGGACTTTTGTCGATCAGAAATCCGTACTCGTCAAGAAAGGCTTCGAAGCGCCGATCCATGACTTCGAGATCATGACCATGGACTTTGAGGACATCACCTATGATATCTTGGAGAGCGAAGAACCCGTGACCCTGATTATTATGTACGACCTCAAAAAGACCAACATAGAGCAAGCGCAAAAGATAGCACGGTATCTCGTCGGTATCTCGTCGGTGTATTGCTTAACCGGTTCCGGCGAAGAAGACATATATGATTTTGCGCAGCAAATGGGTTGGGACGAAGAGACCGCAGAGCGCGTTTTCTGCTATACCGACCCCGTGACGCTCAAAACGATCGTGCGCGCAAATCCGGGGCTGATCGTCGTACAAAACGGAATAATTACAGAAAAGCATAACTTAAAACAATTATAGAATATGGCAAGAACAAAAATGGTTGCAGGTAACTGGAAAATGAACAAGAACCTGCAGGAAGGAGTAGCGTTGGCTACCGAGTTGAAAGAAGCAGTAAAGAACCCCTCATGCGCCGTGGTTATCGGTACGCCGTTTATCCATCTGGCTACCGTAGCGGAGTTGCTCAAAGGTTCGCCGATCAAGGTGGCTGCAGAAAACTGCGCAGACCATGAGAAGGGTGCATACACCGGTGAGGTTTCCGCAGAGATGGTGAAATCGACCGGAGCAGAGTACGTCATCCTCGGTCACTCCGAGCGTCGTCAATACTACGCAGAGAGCTATGAGATGCTGGCTGAGAAAGTGCGTCTCGCACTCGCTAACGGTCTGAAAGTGATCTTCTGCATCGGTGAGGTGAAAGAGGAGCGCGAAGCAGGCAAGCAGAACGAGGTGGTAAAAGCACAACTCGAAGGTTCTGTATTCGGTCTTTCCGCTGAGGAGTGGAAGAATATCACCCTCGCATACGAACCCGTTTGGGCGATCGGAACAGGTCTGACCGCTACTCCTGCACAAGCAGAGGAGATCCACGCATACATCCGTAGCCTCGTAGCAGAAAAATACGGCAAAGAGGCAGCAGAGGACACCACGATCCTCTACGGCGGAAGCTGCAACGAGAAGAACGCAGCAGAGCTCTTCGCTTGCCCGGATATCGATGGCGGTCTGATCGGTGGAGCAGCTCTCGTAGCAGAGAAATTCCTCGCGATCATCGCTGCGCGATAAACTAGATTAACTAGATAAACTAGTTCAACTAGATTAACTATGGCACTCGTAAAGACCATAAATCGAAACGGCGAGATCCTCACCCCGCACATTGCTGACGACGTGTTCATGGCAGAGAATGCCACGGTCGTTGGCGATGTGACGGTGGGCGAAGGAACGAGCCTGTGGTTCAACTCCGTGCTGCGCGGAGACGTCAACACGATCACCATCGGCAAGCATTGCAACATCCAGGACGGAGCCGTGCTCCACACGCTCTACAAGAAATCGACCATCACCCTCGGCGACTACGTCTCCGTCGGACATAACGTCACCATCCACGGCGCAGACGTAGATGACTACGCACTCATCGGAATGGGTTCTACCCTGCTCGACGGCGCACACGTGGGAGAAGGAGCGATCGTGGCTGCAGGTGCGCTCGTGCTCAAAGGAACGCAGATCGGTCCTCACGAGATATGGGGAGGTGTGCCGGCGAAGTTTATCAAGAAAGCCGACCCTGCGCAGACCGAAGAGATCAACAAAACCATTGCCAACAACTACGCCATGTACGCAAGTTGGTATAAAGAATAAAACTATGTTTAAACGCATTTTATTGAAACTCTCCGGCGAGAGCCTGGCGGGTGCAAGCAAACAAGGAATTGACACCGCTCATCTGGCTGAATACGCTGAGCAAGTGAAAGCGATCGCGGCGAAAGGTGTGCAAGTGGGTATCGTCATCGGCGGAGGAAATATCTTCCGCGGCTTAAGCGGTGCGCAGAAAGGTTTCGACCGTGTCAAAGGCGACCAGATGGGCATGTTGGCTACGGTCATCAATGCCTTGGCATTGGCTTCGGCACTTGAAGCGATCGGTCAGCCCGTACGCGTACTGACCTCCATCCGCATGGAGCCTATAGGCGATTTCTACAGCCCTGCCAAAGCAATCCGCTTGCTGGAGAAAGGCAATGTAGTGATCCTCGCCGGCGGAACAGGTGCACCCTATTTCACCACCGACACCGGCTCGTCACTCCGCGCGCTGGAGATCAAAGCCGATGTGATGCTCAAAGGAACCCGCGTGGACGGAATCTACACCGCTGACCCGGAGAAAGATCCTACGGCTACCAAGTTCGACGAGATCACGTACGACGAAGTGATCCGCCGCGGACTGAAAGTAATGGATCTCACCGCTACCGCCATGGCGAAAGAAAACGGGCTGCCGATCTATGTCTTTAACATGGACATCAACGGCAACCTCGAAAAAGTAATCAACGGAGAGCCCATTGGAACTCTCGTAAAAATCTAACAATATGGAAGAAGAACTCGAATTATTAGAATCTGCAGCCGAAGAGCAAATGCAGTCTGCTGTCGCTCACTTGGACGACACGCTCCAGCACATCCGTGCAGGTAAAGCCAACCCGCGTATCTTGGACCCGATCAAGATCGAGTACTACGGCACGATGTCGCCGCTGAGTTCTTGCGCAACGGTCACAACGCCGGACGCACGCACTATCGCCATCACGCCGTGGGAGAAGAAACTCATCAGTGAGATCGAGCGCGCTATCATCAATTCCAACATCGGTCTCGCGCCCTCCAACAACGGAGAAACGATCCGTCTGATCCTTCCGCCGCTGACAGAGGAACGCCGCCGCGAGCTCTGCAAGCAATGCAAAGCCGAAGCAGAGAACGCCAAGATGTCGATCCGAAATGCCCGCCGCGATGCGATTGATGAGTTTAAGAAACTCGTCAAGAACGGTCTGAGCGAGGACATCGAGAAAGACGCAGAGGAAGAGATGCAGAAGACCCACGATAAATACATCGCTAAGGTCGATGCACTCTACGCAGCCAAGGAAAAAGAAATCATGACGGTATAGTCGCGTTGGACTACAAAGTGCGCGGATTAGTCATTAAGTCAACGGGTAGCAGTTACATCGTCCGCATGGACGATGGTTCGAGTGTGGAATGTCATATTAAAGGCAATTTCCGCATTCGCGGCATTCGTACGACCAACCCCGTTGCGGTGGGAGACTTTGTTCAAGTCACTCTGACAGCAGAAAGCGATCAAACAGCTTGGATTACGGAGGTGGAGCCGCGGCGTAATTATATTATCCGCCGCTCTACCAACCTCAGCAAAGAGAGCCATATTCTGGCGGCAAATATCGACCAAGTGGCGCTCATCGTGACCGTCAACCATCCGGTTACTTCCACTACGTTTATTGACCGTTTTCTCGCTACCTGCGAAGCTTATCGCGTGCGCGCGCTCCTTATATTTAATAAGGCAGATTTGCTGAACGAGGACGGATTAGCTCAACTCGCTGAACTACGATCGCTATATGAATCAATCGGTTACGAAACAATAGAGATGTCAGCCATCAGCGTTCAGCCGTCAGACATTTTGCCTCTTCTGGCAGGCAAAACTACCCTGCTCTCCGGTAATTCGGGAGTCGGCAAAAGCACGCTTTTGAATGCCCTTTTCGGCAAAGAACTCACCCGCACAGGTAAGATCTCCGATGCGCACGACAAAGGTATGCATACCACCACCTTCTCGGAGATGTATTTTCTCTCTCCCCTTGATGGGGAGCCGGAGGGGGTTTCGGCGGTGATTGACACCCCGGGGATCAAAGGTTTCGGGTCGGTTGATATGGAGAAAGAAGAGGTGAGTCACTATTTCCGCGAGATCTTCCGCACAAGTGCGGACTGCCGATTTAATAACTGCACGCATACCAACGAACCCGGTTGCGCAGTGATTGAAGCCGTGGAGCACGGCGAGATAGCCATGAGCCGCTATGAATCGTACCTCTCGCTCTTAGGCGACTGCGACGAAGCCAAATACAGATAAAACCCTAATAACAAACAATTTAAATTTCACTGTTATGAAAATGTATTCTGAGTATCGCGCTCAGGCGCGAGAGACCTTGAAAGGTCGTTGGAACGAAATGGCTCTTGTCACCTTGATTGTGTCTGCCATCGTTATGTTGTGCTCCTCACCGACTATGTTGTCCAATAGTTTTGGAGAAGAGATGTATTCCCTTTTCGGATCGTGTACCATGCTAGTACTGTCGCTCCTTATCGCAGTTCCGCTGCAGTTTGCGTTCTATAATCTGCTTCTGCGCTATGCGCGTCGCGAGGAATTAGAGGGCAGTTATATCTCATTTTGCTTCAAAGATTTCGCTGCGAACTGGAGCAAGTACTTCGTTGCAGGTCTATTAATGACCTTGGTTTTAGTCGTCGTACTCATTCCGACCTTAATGATCGGTACGATTATTCTTGGTCTGGCTTATGGCATGATACCCTTTGTCATCCACGACAATCCCGAATTGAGTGCGCGCGAAGTGCTCCGCACAAGCCGTCTGATGATGCGTGGTCATAAATGGCAACTGTTCGTGCTCGAACTGACCTTCATCGGCTGGATTTTTTTGGCAATCTTCACCTTCGGTATTGGTTTACTATGGCTGGAGCCGTACATGACCACGACGTACGCACACTTCTACGAGGATGTCAAAGCCGAATACGAAGCCAAACAGGCTGCGCAAGTAGCTTAAGGTCGCAAACCTTGTAGTACCAAGCGAGTCACTTCCTCCTTTCGATGTTGGATGAAGTCATGCACTTGCTCGTCCGTCCGGGCGAGCAAGTCTTGGTACATAGGCAGCGAAATGAAGGTAAAGACCGTGAGCGAAGCCACGGACATCAGTATATCGAATGCCTCTACTTTCGCCAAGCGACCCGCCTGTTGCTCCGCTTTCACGCGTGCCTCCAGATGCATGTACAGCATCGCGTAACCGGGTTTCTTCACGAAATTCTCCCGCAGATATTTCCGCCTCTCGGGATTGCTGACAAGCTCCTCCAATACGAAATAGGGCAACCGCGGATTTTGCATCAGCGCGTCGAAATAAAGCGAGATAGCTGACCGCAGGAAATTCTCAAAATTCTCCTCACTGACCAACGAACGGCTGATGACATTCAATGCCGCCTCTACTTGCTCCAGAAAAATTTGGCGGAAGAGGTTCTCTTTCGTCCGGTAATAATAGTGCACTAGTGCTTGTGTGCAACCCGCCTCATGCGCAATCTGAGTAGTGGACGTTGCCGCATAGCCTTGTTTGAAAAACAACTCCTGCGCTACCTCTCTTATGCGCCCCTCCATGGTTTCGTTTGTATCCATAAATCGTAATGATTAGTTCTCCAATAAAAAATGCAACCTGTTCGCCACGTTCGCCTCGCTTGTTCCGGCATCAAAATCCAGGAATAGCAAAGACAAGTCAGGGTATAGATCTTTGTACCGCCGCTCTATACCTTTGCTGATAATATGGTTGGCAATGCACCCGAACGGCTGTA
Organism: uncultured Bacteroidales bacterium; assembly: GCA_902765485.1. Classification (GTDB taxonomy): domain Bacteria; phylum Bacteroidota; class Bacteroidia; order Bacteroidales; family Paludibacteraceae; genus Colicola. The sequence goes on along the minus strand of CACWZZ010000003.1, from coordinate 87,297 downwards.
GCGACACCACTTTCTTCACGCCGCTCTCGGCTAATTCGCATATCTCGCCCGGCAGGAACCACCCTTCTCCGAAATCCGCTGCCGAGTTGATCACTTTTCGGCTTGCCTGCCATACATCCATAATATCCGAGAACGGACGATAGTACGGATAAGGCGCACAAATCCGGTCATATACGTGTGCGTAATGTTTCAAAACGCGGTTCAGTATTCGTGCCTGCCAGGGCTTCAAGCCGTCGCGACGGATATGTTGGTTTTGAAAGATATACGCGTTTGGAATAGAGGTGGAGAAAAATCCGGTAATAGCAGGCGGAATGACCTCCACTCCGTGCGCAATAAGCCAATTCATAACCTCCTTATTGCTAAACGAATTGTATTTGACGTATATCTCTCCGACTACTCCTACTTGCGGCACTTTCTTCGAATGGTCACAAATCGCATCAAACGCCTCCACCGCTTCCGCCATCATTCGCCGCATTCCGCGGTAATCTCTCTTTGCCAACAGCGGTTGCACCGCCTCCAAATAATGATCATATAGCCTTCGAGCACTACCCTGTTCTTTCTCCCTCGGCGCAGCCGGATAATAGAGTTTAGCCAAAGCGTCCGCGAAATACAATGCCTCTAATGTCGGGCGGATCAATGCGCTCCACTTGATCGTAAATCCCGGTTGCGCGTTCTTCTGGTCCGGTCCGATGGCAACCGAGATCACCGGCACTTGACTCATCCCTGCCGCGACCAACGCATTCTTGATCAGCGAATAATAATTGCTGGCTCTACATTGACCTCCGGTCTGCGTGATCGCAACTGCTGTCTTGCTCAAATCGTATTTACCGGATTTGAGTGCCCGCAACAAACTGCCAACCACTATCGTCGCCGGGTAGCAAATATCATTATTCGCGCTCCGCAACCCTTCTTCCGCATCGGCTTGTGTCCCCATCGGCAGCGGCACTAACTTATATCCCGCCAAGCCAAAAATCGTCGGCAGGAACTCATTATACCCCTCTGCGAAATAAGGCGCTAATATCACCCGCTCTTTGTCTTCCTTCTCAAACGGTTTCGTAGTCCAAGGCTTGGTGGATTTTTGAACTTGGTACTTGGTACCTTGGTCACTTCCCTTCGTACTCTCGACCAGCGACCGCACCCGCAGCCGCAGCGAACCGATATTATTCACGTCGTCGATTTTCAGCACAGTCAGGTTCTTGCCGTAGCGTCCTAAAATCCCCCGCACTTCATCCAATATAAACGCGTCCGGTCCGCAACCGAACGAAGTCAGTTGTACCATATGCAGACCTTTGTAATCGCTGTTGCCTACAAAATGCGCCGCCTTGAATATCCTGTTCGGAAATGCCCATTGACAGAGGGCGTTGATCTCGCCGTAAACACCTTGCCCTTCGTGGGTAGCGATATTTTCTGTCACCACGTCAATACCCATCGCAGCGATCGCGTCGGCTATCTTATGCTGAATTAACGGATCGATATGATACGGTCGCGCAGCAAGCAGAATGACCATTCGTCCTTCTTTCTTTGCTTGTTCAAGCACCTCTAAATCACGCCGCTCCAAGGCCTCCAGATATTCCTTTTGCGCCTCGATCGCTTGCGTCACAGCCGCATTCACCATCTCCTTCGTACTTGGTACTTGGTCACTTAGTACTTTCCCGACGTATTCTATGAGCGAACTCCGCAGCAGTTCTTCGTCCCGGAACGAGATCGTCGGAGCGTCAAATGGAACGCCGTATTTCTCCTCCGGTCGGATAGAACTCTTCAGCACATCCGAATAACCGCTCACAATCGGGCAGTTGAAACTGTTCTTGGCTTTCTCGTCCTCCGCACGCTCATAAACCACCCACGGATAGAAAATACGGTCCACGCCTTTGTTGATCAGGTCCATCACATGCCCGTGCATCAATTTGGCAGGAAAACAGATATTATCTGCGACAATCGTCCGAACGCCTTTCTCATACAACCTGTTCGTACTCACGCCGCTCAATACCGTCCGAATCCCGCAGCAGGCAAAAAACGTCCGCCAGAACGGCCAGTCCTCATACATCCCCAGCCCACGCGGAATACCGATGGTAAGACCGCTTACATTGTAAGACCGCTTTGCTGTAGGACCGCCTTCGGCTGTTAGATGGAACAACATCTTGTATTTCTCATCAAACATGTTCACGCCTTGCCGCGCGTCCTCCGCACGGTTGGAATAAACCCGCTCACAGTTATTGCCGGAGAAATAGGTGCGACCGTTCCCAAACGTATAGCACCGCACCTGACATTTGTTTGCGCACCCGGGACACACTTCTTCCCGCTCCTCAAAATGGTTCGCTTCTATCAATTCATTCAGTTTCATAGCGTTCCTCCTTTCCTGCGCAGTGCATATAACGCACATCCGTAAGCACCCATCAACTCCGGAATCGGGCTGAATTGCACATCCTTGCCCGTCAAGATCTCCAAAGCCCGCACTACCGAATGATTTCGGAACGTACCTCCTTGCACCATGATATGTTCGCCCAACTGGTCGAAAGACTGCAGTTTCAGCACTTTATACAGACAGTTCTTGATCACCGAATAACTGAATCCGGCGGCAATGTCGTCTATCTGCGCACCCTCGCGCATCGCCTGTTTGACCTTGCTGTTCATGAACACCGTGCAACGGGTACCAAGGTCGTATGGGTGCTGTGCCAAGGTCGCCATGTGCGCGAACTCACCCACTTCATAACCTAATTGCTTGGCAAACGTCATGATAAAACTGCCGCAACCCGAAGAACACGCTTCGTTGATCTCTATGCGCCGGATAGAACCGTTCTCTACGAAAATCGCTTTCATATCCTGTCCGCCGATGTCCAGGATAAACGACACCTCCGGCATCATCGACTTAGCCGCTGTAAAATGCGCCATGGTCTCCACGATGCCGTAGTGTATGAATTGCCGTTGTTGTAACTGTAATCTTTGTACACCAACCTCCCCTCTTCGTCCAGCAGTACGATTTTCGTGGTCGTACTTCCGCTGTCCACCCCAAGGAAATAGCGCACCTCTCTCCCTTTGCCACAAAGGGGAGAAGCTCCCTCTCTTATGGAGAGGGTTGGGGTGAGGTTTTTACTTTTTAACCACTCCTTATATTCCTCTTCGCTCCTGAACAAAGGCGGCAGAGTGTGCGTCAGGTCGGCAGTCTTGTCGTCCGTATTATCAAATAAGGTACGCGCGCGCGAAACTTCGTATTTGGTGCTTTGTCCCTTAGCACTTAGAAGCGCTGTTCCGATAGCCGGCACAAACTGGCTATGCTCCGGCACGACAATCTCTTCTTCACTTACATTTATCGCCTTTTGCAGGTGCTTCCGCAGTTCCGGGATATAAGCAAACGGTCCGCCGCAGAGCAGTACTTTCGGTAAGATCTCTGTTCCGCGCGCAAGGGCGCTCACGACCTGCATGGAAACAGCATTCAGCATAGAAGCGGCAATATCCGCCTTGCTCACAGAACGGGAAATCAGGTTTTGTATATCCGTCTTGCTGAACACGCCGCAACGGGAAGCGATCGGATAGACGTGCTCCGCCTGTGCTGCCAAGCCGTTAATCTCCATCACGTCCACGCCAAGCAATGTGGCAGTCTGGTCTATAAAAACACCCGTTCCGCCTGCGCAGTTACCATTCATTCGCATATCCGGCACGCGTCCCGGCTCAAAGAAAATCATCTTGCTGTCTTCGCCGCCTATATCCACCAAGGTATGCACCTCGGGATATAATTGTTTCACCACCTCGGCTGCTGCAACCACTTCCTGCACAAACGGCACACCTAAACGGCTTGCATACCCCATTCCCACAGACCCTGTGATAGCAATACTGATCTTCTCCTCTTCCCCTTCGACTGATGCAAGCATCCTCTTCAGCATCTCTTTTCCCACCACCGCCGGAGCTGCGTTATGCCGCTCATAAGCCGTTGCTACCACAACCGCTTTCTGCTCTCCCTCTCTTGAGGAGAGAGATGGGGAGAGGTTTACGAGTGCCATCTTAATGGTCGTACTTCCTATATCTATTCCTAACTGATACATGTCTTTAATAACCCTATTAAATACGGTGCAAAAGTACAAAGAAAGTGCGACTCTCGCAAGAATCGCACTTAAAAAAATGCATTTTAGTAAATTATTTCTTAAAATATCGTACTTTCGTGCTGATAGATTTCTTCGATTTATCAACGGTCTGTCACATGGTCCATTGCTCCAACGTGGCGGTCAGTTCATCAAAGGTCTTTGCTTTCGCTTTTCCGCGCACCTCGGCGATCTGGTTATTCACCGCGTCATTGTAGGTCTCCGCCTCCACATCGCGGATGACACCAAGGGCAATCGGCAAAGCCCCCTCCGTCTCCCCCATAGAGGGGGAGAGATTGAGGTTTCGCTCCTGTCCCATGAGGGCAAGGAGACGATGGAGCGTCGGATCTTGCTGGTGTGCGTCATGAACGAGCACGCGCTCATCATCCGCAGGAACGACTATCAGCCGGAATAACCCCTCCCCGGCCCTCCCCCCAAGGGAGGGAGTATTGATTTCGAGCGCAATACCTTTGTCTTTGTTCTTGCCGAAGATCATTTTCTCGCCGTGGCGGAGAATGATACTATGCTCCTCGCGCAACTCGCGATCGGCGATCCATGAATGCGTTCCGTTATTGAAAATCACACAGTTAACGAGACATTCAACAACAGACGCACCTTTGTGTTGCTGCGCGGCTACAAGGCAATCGACCGTCGTCGGCACATCGACATCGAGCGTGCGGGCAAAGAACGTACCCCGTGCACCGAGCACCAGTTCAGCCGGCACAAACGGACGCTCTACCGTTCCGAAAGGAGAGGATTTGGAGACAAATCCTTTCGGGCTGGTCGGCGAATACTGACCTTTGGTCAGACCGTAAATGCGGTTATTGAAGAGACAGATATTGAGATCGACGTTTCTGCGTATCTCGTGGATGAAATGGTTTCCTCCGATAGCGAGGCAGTCGCCATCGCCGCTCATCTGCCAAACAGTCAGTTCGGGATGGCTTGTCTTCACGCCTGTAGCGATCGCGCCGCCACGACCGTGAATGGTATTGAAACCGTAGGTATTGAGATAGTGCGGCATTCGGCTGGAACAACCAATACCGGAGATGACTGCCACTTGGTGAGTCGGGATTCCTATTTGCGCCATGGCTTTCTGAAGCGCCATGCAGATAGCGTGGTCGCCGCAACCCGGGCAGAAACGTACATATTGATCGGATTTGAATTGTGATGCTTCCATGATATTCTAGTTCTTCTAGTTTAACTAGTCATACTAGTTTACCTAGTTATTTTTAACAAAGTTAACGATTCTTTCTACCGCGAACGGCTGTCCTTGAATTTCATTGTATTGCTCGAACTTGATATCCGGGAACTGCGCGCGGAGATATGCTGCGAATTGTCCTGTGTTCAGTTCGCAAACAACAATTCGCTTATATTGGCTCAGTATTTCACGGGTATTCTTCGGCAGCGGACAGATGTAATTGAAGTGCGCCAAATCGCATCCTAATTCGTTCGCCGCGGCGTGCAGATGCCCTTCCGTACTACCCCAACCCACGAGGAGCGTTCCGCTCGTTTGAAGGTTTGAAGGTTCGAAGGTTTGAGAGTTTGAGGGTTTGATGATTTGAAGATTAGGAATACTGTTGGCAATCTGCTCGATCTTGTGTTTGCGGGCAAGGACCATCTGTTCGTGGTTCTCCGGATTAGTGGAGATCGTACCTTTTTCCGCGTCGCGCTCCAAACCGATGTTGCGATGCTCGAATCCTTCCATTCCTGGGTACGCCCAATACCTTACGCCGCGCGCGTCGCGCAATGCGGGATTATAATGTCCTTTCAACTCTTCGGGCACACCCTGCGGATGAATCTCCGGCAGTTCAGCCAACTTCGGAATCCGCCAAAGCGCCGTTCCGTTCGCCAGATACGTATCGGTCATCAGAATAACGGGCGTCATATTCTCCAAGGCTATCTTGCATGCCTCGTACGCGTAGTCAAAACAGTTCGCGGACGAAGAAGCCGCAATCACGACCGCCGGACACTCGCCGTTTCTGCCATACAGGGCTTGCAGGAGATCCGTCTGTTCGGTTTTGGTCGGAAGTCCTGTTGAAGGACCGCCGCGCTGCACGTCGATCACTACTAAAGGCAGTTCCGCCATGACAGCCAGACCGATGGCTTCGGATTTGAGACTCAGACCTGGACCCGAAGTGCTGGTACATGCCAGATCTCCGGCAAAAGCAGCTCCGATAGCCGTGCATACACCTGCTATCTCGTCCTCCGCCTGAATAGCCATAACGTTCATATCCTTGCGCGCAGCCAGTTCATGCAGAATATCCGTAGCCGGCGTAATAGGATACGAACCGAGGAAGAGCCGTTTGCCTGCTTTCTCTGCCGCCGCAATCAGTCCCCATGCCGTAGCTTTGTTGCCCGCGATGGAAGTGAAGGAGCTTTCAGCATTCAGCTTTGAGCCATCAGCAGAATTCTGACGCAGGTCTGACCCTTCTGACGGCTCTAAGTGTACTTGCTGCACGTTGAGGGCGAGGTTTTGACCGTAGTTGTAACCATCGACCATCACTTTGGTGTTCGGAGCCACGAGCGCAGGTTTCTTCTTGAACTTCTCTTCGAGAAGATGAATCGCTTTCTCCATCGGTTCGTCGAACAGCCAGTAGATCAGACCGAGCGCGAACATATTCCGGCATTTGAGCACGGATTTGTTGTCCATTCCGGAGTCTTTGAGTGCCTCTTTGGTCAGCGTGGTAAGGGCTACCGGCACAATCTGCACGCTCTCCGGAATACCCAGTTCCTCAAAGGGATTAGGCGTGTTATACTGTGCTTTCTCAAGGTCTTTGTCGGTCAGCGAATCCGTATCTACAATTAAAATCGCGTGCCTGTGGAACAGAGAAAACTCCTCATCAAAATGCGCCTGCGGGTGGTTGAAATGCGAACCTAACGTACACACTTTCAACGCAGCAGCATTCATTGCTACTACTACATCCGCTTTGTCGCCCGAGGTATAAACCTCCTGTCCCAACTCTACTTGGAAAGCACTCACGCCGCCCAATGTACCTTGCGGCGCACGAATTTCAGCCGGAAAGTCCGGCAAGGTGGAGATCTCGTGCCCCATCTCTGCCGCCAACTGGGCAAACATATTTCCCGTCAGCTGCATTCCGTCGCCCGAATCTCCGCAAAATCGAACTACTACGTTTTTCATCTATTAGATGTTTGGTATTAAATTTGCTGCAAAGATACTGCTTTTTTCTGAATTGTGCAAGAGTGGTGGCGCTTTTGGTCAAAAAAATCTATTCATTTCTTCGTTTGCAGGTCGGTAGCGTTATACGAATATCCCCCTAATCACCCCCTAATCACCCCCTTATCACCCCCTTATCACCCCCTTTTGAGAGGAAAAAGGTGAAAAGTGAAAGGTGAAAAGTGAAAGGAGGATGGAAAGATTAAACGCAAAAAATGCACAAGGACTTGCATATATTATTTTTTTTTAGTAACTTTGCAGCCGATTTTAATCTGGATAAATAAGATTAACATTTTAATTTGGATAAATAGGATTAAATGGAAATAAGAAGGAATTCTTAGATAAAGGACGATTATTAAATGAATAAGATACGGAATTTTTGTATAATTGCGCATATCGATCATGGCAAGAGTACGCTGGCAGATCGAATGCTTGAGATCACTCAGACTGTGGATGTGCGGCAGATGGAGAACCAAGTGCTGGACGACATGGATCTGGAGAAAGAACGCGGCATCACGATCAAGAGCCATGCCATTCAGATGAGCTATAAGTACCAAGGGACAAAGGACCAAGTACCAAAAGATAGCCCATATACTCTGAATCTGATTGACACTCCGGGGCACGTGGACTTCAGTTATGAGGTGAGCCGTTCGATTGCGGCTTGCGAAGGAGCTGTGCTGGTGGTTGATGCGACGCAAGGTGTGCAAGCGCAGACGATCAGCAACCTTTATATGGCGATTGAGCATGATCTGGAGATCATTCCTGTGCTCAATAAATGCGACATGGAAAACGCTATGCCGGAACGTGTGGAGGATGAGATTGTAGAGCTGTTGGGCTGCAAACGCGAGGAGATTTTGCGTTGCTCCGCCAAGACAGGCGAAGGCGTGCCGGAGATTTTGGACGCGATTGTAGAACGTATTCCGGCTCCCAAAGGTGATCCGAAAGCGCCGTTGCAATGTCTGGTTTTCGATAGTGTTTTCAACAGTTTCCGCGGAATCATTGCTTATTTCAAAGTGGTGAACGGGACGATGAAAACGGGCGAGAAAGTGCGGTTCGTGAACACGGGCAAAGAGTACGACGCGGACGAGATCGGTATTCTCAAACTGGACATGAGTCCGCGCAAAGAGATCTCTGCCGGAAACGTGGGATATATTATTTCCGGAATCAAGACTTCGACCGAGGTCAAAGTGGGTGATACGATTACGCATGTGGACAGACCTTGCGAGAAAGCGATAGACGGCTTTGAGGAAGCCAAACCGATGGTGTTCGCCGGTGTGTATCCTATTGAAAGTGAGGACTATGAGGATCTGCGCGCTTCGTTGGAGAAGTTGCAGTTGAACGACGCAAGTCTGACTTTCCAGCCGGAGAGTTCGATGGCTTTGGGTTTTGGTTTCCGATGCGGATTCCTGGGTTTGCTGCACATGGAGATCGTGCAGGAACGTCTGGACCGCGAGTTCGACATGGACGTGATTACGACCGTTCCGAACGTAAGTTACAACGTCTATACGAAGGACGGCGGTATGGTTGAGGTGCATAACCCAGCCGGCATGCCGGATTTGACCGAAATAGACCGTATCGAGGAGCCGTATATCCGCGCAAGTGTCATAACCACAGCCGATTACATCGGTCCGATCATGACACTGTGTTTGGGCAAACGCGGCGAACTTGTCAAACAAGAATATATATCCGGCAACCGAATGGAGCTGCTGTTCGACATGCCGCTGGGCGAGATTGTCATTGATTTTTACGACAAGCTGAAGAGCATTTCCAAAGGCTATGCTTCTTTCGACTGGCACATGAACGGTTTCCGGCCGTCGAACCTTGTGAAGTTGGATATATTGCTGAACGGGGAACAGGTGGATGCGCTGAGCACGTTGACGCACCGGGACAACGCCGTGGATTTCGGACGGAGGATGTGCGAGAAGCTGAAAGAGTTACTGCCGAGACAACAATTCGATATTGCGATACAGGCAGCCATCGGTGCGAAGATCATTGCCCGCGAGACGGTGAAGCAGGTTCGCAAGGATGTGCTTGCCAAATGTTACGGAGGCGACGTGAGCCGTAAGCGCAAGCTGCTGGAGAAACAGAAGCGCGGCAAGAAACGAATGAAGCAAATCGGCAATGTCGAAGTACCGCAGAAGGCGTTCCTCGCGGTATTGAAATTAGACTAAACAACATTTTATTCATTATATAAATACTATGGAACAATTTGTACATTCAGCATGGTCGCTGATTCCGTTCGGCCTCATGCTTCTGATGATCGCTATCGGTCCGCTGGTAGCTGAACACTGGTGGGAGAAGAACACCAACAAACTCATTGTTTCCCTCTTCCTCGGTGTGCCGGTAGCAGTATGCCTGATTATGGGCGGAATGATGCACGAGTTGGAGCACCAGCTCTTCTTCGACTACGTGCCGTTCATCATCCTGCTGCTGGCGTTGTTTGTCATCACCGGCGGTATTCATTTCTCGGGTGACCTGAAAGCCAAGCCTTGGGTCAACACCGGTTTCTTGGGCTTGGGCTGGATTTTAGCCTCTATCATGGGAACGACTGGCGCAGCCATGCTGCTTATCCGTCCGCTCATCGAGACCAACAAACAGCGTGAATACAAGGTTCACACCATCCTTTTCTTCATCGCCCTGGTAGCCAACTGCGGCGGTCTGCTCACTCCTCTGGGCGACCCACCTTTGTTCATGCTCTTCCTCCGCGGCGCACACTTCTCATGGTTCTTGCACCTTGCTCCGGAATGGGCTGTTACGGGAATTCTGCTGCTCGGCATCTATTTCGCAATGGATACCTATTATTACAAGAAAGAGCACTGGACAGCCCTCTCTGCGGACTCGCGTGAGGCTACGCCGTTGGTGATGAAAGGAACCATCAATTTCGTTTATCTGCTGGGCGTAGTGCTGGCAGTGGCTTTTGTGAACGAAGGAACCATCAAACAGATGGGTGAAGCGGACGCTCCGCTGTGGCTCAAGTACCTGCGTGAGATTGTATTGCTCTCGCTCACAGGTCTCTCGCTCTACACCACCAAGAAAGAGGTGCGTTTCGGCGACAACAAGTTCAGCTGGACGCCGATCGTAGAGGTAGCCGTTCTGTTCCTTGGTATTTTCACGACGATGACCCCTGCCCTCGCCTATCTGAAGGCGCACGCAGCCGACCTCGGTTTCACCCACGCATGGCAGTTCTATTACTCGACCGGTGCGCTCTCCGCGTTCCTTGATAACACACCTACTGCCGTTGCCTTCCACGGCGTTGCTTCCGGTCTGCCGGAGTCGCTTGCTGCCGCTGAAGCAGGTATCGTAACAGGTATGTTCAACGGCACACCTTTCGTAGCCGGTGTTCCGGAGATACTGCTGAAAGCTATCTCCATCGCGGCTGTGATGTTCGGCTCGCTGACCTATATCGGCAACGGACCTAACTTCATGGTGAAAGCCATCGCAGAGGAGAGCGGAATCAAGATGCCGTCCTTCTTCGGCTATATGATTAAGTTCAGCTTGGTCATCCTCCTGCCGGTTTATGTAATAGTACAACTGTTGTTTATTTGAAAATTTGAAGATTTCTTATCTCGGCAAAGCCTCGAACGATCGGCTGAAGCCGTATGGAAGATTTGACATTTCATTTATGAGTTTATTCGATCAAGTAAGCGAGGACATCAAAAAAGCGATGCTCGCAAAAGATAAAACGGCGCTGGACGCGCTGCGCGGAATTAAGAAAGAGTTCCTGGAGGCGAAGACCGCCAAAGGTAGCGATGGCGAACTGCACGACGAGAAGGCATTGCAGATTCTTCAGAAGATGGTGAAGCAACGCAAGGAGTCGGCGCAGATGTACATCGATGCCGGACGTCCGGAGTTGGCAGAGGACGAGTTGGCGCAATGCAAGATCATTGAGCAATATCTGCCGGCTATGCTGAGCGAGGAAGAACTCGCCGCTGCGCTCAAGCAGATTATTGCGCAAGTGGGCGCTACGGGTCCGCAGGACATGGGCAAAGTAATGGGCGTGGCTACCAAACAACTCGCCGGCAAGGCAGAAGGCAAAGCCATCAACCTCAAAGTGCGTGAGCTCTTAGCCCAATGAAACGAGCCTTTCTGATCATTCTGTTAGCGACCGGCACTAATTGGGTGTCGGTCGTTACAGACTGGTATAGCGCAAACATGAACTACGGTTCGATCGTAGCACTCATGACCGTGGAGAGTTCGTTCATTCCATTCCCGAGCGAAGTGGTCATTCCGCCGGCAGCATACGTAGCGGCAGACCCGAGCAGCGCGGTCTATGTGAGTGACAGTTATTTCGTAAACGTAGCGCTGATTGTCCTTTTCGGCACAATAGGCGCTATGCTGGGTGCTATCATCAATTACCTGCTCTCTCTTTGGCTGGGACGCGCGATCATTTACGCTTTTGCGGACAGCAAATTAGGACATTTGTGTCTCTTGAGCCGCGAGAAAGTGGAGAAAGCCGAAGCGTATTTCAACGACCACGGCAAGGTCAGTACGTTTGTCGGACGGTTCATTCCGGGCATCCGCCAACTGATCTCTATTCCGGCGGGGTTGAGCAAGATGCATTTCGGCTGGTTCCTTTTTTACACTTTCTTGGGAGCAGGACTTTGGAACGCGGTGCTCGCCGTCCTCGGCTATGTGGCGCACGGTCAGGCAGACCTGATCAACAAATACAGCCACGAACTATCCGTGGCGATACTCGTACTGCTCGGAGCAGTCGTGCTCTATTACCTCATCCGATGGATAATAAAACGCGTGAAGGCTTAGCCCCCACGCGTTTTATTTAGTTCTTAATGTCTGTTATTTCTTCAGCCATTCCGCGATCGCTTTGCGGCGGTCGATCAGTTCGGCTATCAGACATCCTACTATCCACGAAAGCAGGAAGAAGAGGAAGACGCATTTCGTACGGGTCATCACCGGCGCCGGATCAACGACAAAATGGTTCTCCAGCACAACCGGAGCCGAAGCCAGCTGCAGACGCAGGTCGCCGTTCCGGGTGTGAAGTTGCTGCCGGTATATATCATTCAGGAAGAGACGGATCTTGCGGTCTCCGTAGAAATTGACACCGCTGCCATCATTATTCACCATCGCGGCAGGCGAACCGGCATTGTAATAATACGCGCTGGTGAGGCTGTCCAGTTTGACCGCCTGGCGGTGGTTAAAGGCGACCTCCTCGCGCAGGTTCTCCAGATAGAGCACATGAGCCTGCTGCAACGCCTCATTGCCGTTGAGCAGCTCCAGGACAGCTTCCTCTATCTCCGGAATCATAGGCACGAACACCGCCGATGTTTGGAACTGGATACAAACGCGATCCTGCATCTGCACCTCCGTCGTGTCCTTGGGCGACGATTTGCGCTTAAAATCAATGTAATCCGCCACACCGTCATGGTGCACGTCCACTACACGGAAGACATCAAAACACCCCGCTTGCTTCCAGCGCATATACGGCGCGATCTTGGCGTCCGGAGGCAGTAACTGACCGGACTGAAGGGGCGCAAACGCTTTCTCAAACTGCTGCATCGAAGCCCCATTGACCATAGCGATGGCGTTCACGCGGTATTTGATGTTCTTCGGCCGGGTATGATAGATTGCCAGCGCGATAGCCAGAACGACCAAAGTCGCAACGATGTACCAATAACGGTACGTCAGGCGGATCATGCGCGACAAGATGTTCCAGAGTGCTACGCAGCCACGACCTATTGCGCGACCACAGGCGACACAGAGGTCCCAAAAATTCATTTCTCTTTCCATATATTTTAATTTTTATTTCTTCTAATCCATCCAAAGGGTCGATGAGAGGTCTCTTTGGGTTTTTCTTCAGGAGCAGCCTCTTCCTCCACCTTGATCACGATCTCTTCCGCCGAAGAAGATGCGGCTCTCTCGCGTGGTTGCGCAGGTGGCTCCACTCCTTCCTCGCGAAGTGTGTCACTCAGGTCGATCAGTTGCGCCGGTTCGTCCTCCATCGGCTTCGGAGTCTGCGGAGGATAATTGGCATCGATGGCTTCCGCGATGGTCTTCTTGCCTTCCTCTTCGTCCTCAGAAGGCAGACCGTCCACTTTGTATCCGGTAGCGATGACGGTCACGCGCACTTCTTCTCCCAGCGTCTCGTCGATGGAAGCCCCCCATTGCACCTCGATGTTATCGCCCACCTCTTGCACGAAATCGTTGATCTGGTCGATCTCCTCCATGACGATAGCGTGCTCGGTGGAGCAATAGAACTGCAGCAGTATGCGCTCCGCGCCATGCACATCGTTGGTGTTGACCAGCGGTGAGTTCAGCGCATCGTTGATGGCATTGGTGATACGTTTCTCGCCGGAAGCGTGACCGATATTCATGATTGCCACGCCGCCTTTCTTGAGCGTATTGCGCACGTCGGCAAAGTCGGTGTTTATATATCCAGGAACCGTAATGATCTCTGCGATCGCGCGCGCCGCATTGGCTACCACGTCGTCCGATTTGGAGAACGCATTGAGCAAGTTCAACTCCGGGTAGATCTGTTTCAGTTTCTCATTATTAATAATAAGGAGTGCGTCCACATGTTTCGCCAGCCGCGCAACACCTGTCATTGCTTTTTCGATCTTCTTCTTGCCCTCGAAAGCAAACGGGATGGTCACAATACCGACGGTCAGGATACCCATCTCTTGCGCCACTTCGGCTACTACGGCAGACGCACCGGTTCCTGTTCCACCACCCATTCCGGCAGTGATAAACAGCATCTGGGTGCCATCGTTGAGCGCCTCGCGGATATGATCCCTGCTCTCCTCTGCGTATTGGCGCGCGGTCTCCGGATCGCCTCCGGCTCCCAAACCAGGACCGAGTTGTAACTTATTCGGCACCGAGGACTTGATAAGCACCTGACGATCGGTGTTGCATACCAAGAAGGACACATCTTTCAATCCCTGACGGTGCATATAATTGACGGCATTGCAGCCACCGCCACCAACGCCGATCACCTTAATAATACTATCTTCTGTCAAGCCTTCCAAAGGCAGAGTAATTAAATCTTCATTCATATTCGTAGTGTTTAGTTTTGGTCAATAAACATATCCAATGTACTTTCTTTCATCCGATCGAAGAAGCCGGGTTTTTGCACCAGCTGGTTCTTATGATTATCGCGGAAATCCTGTCCCAGCAGGATTGTGCCGACGAGCGAAGTGTATTCCGGCGAGAGGTATTTCTCGTCCGTGTCGCGATGGAGCAAGAGGTTGTGTGCGCCGTATTGTACGTTCACGGATGTCTTGCTCTGGATATACTCCGCCAAGCCTTGCAGCATACTGCCGCCGCCGGTGATATAGAGCGTCGAGATACGATTCTCCACTTTCCTCAACTCCTCCAAAACCGGCGTCAGGATCTCCTGCAGTTTGAGTTCGATCGCCTCTGCCAGCTCTTGGGTGGAGATCACAAAATCGCCGCCGATCTCCGCCGAAGCGGGGATACGAAGGCGCACGTTCTTCTCCAGACACTCCGGCGAAGCGCAGCCGAACTTACGCTTCAACACTTCTGCCGTAGCGAAATCCAAACCCTGCTGCTCCAGCATTCGGGTGATATGATAGCCGCCTTTGGGTACCACTTTGTTGATCAGATACTGCCCGCCTTTGTACGCGGTAAAAGTGGTGGTCTGCGCGCCGAAGTCCAGTACGGCGCAGCCGTTCATCAGCACATGATTGCCGTCGCAGGTAGCGAACGCGGAGAGCAGAGCCTCCGGACGAACGAACGAGTGTTCGATCACACGCCCGGCTTGGGAGAATGATTTCTGCAACTGGGTATCGATTGCCTTGCGTCCGCAGAAAGCGGTATAGTGCGCTTCCACCAACGCTGCGCGTTGCTCCGGATGCGGCAGATCGTCCTGCTCCACTCCGTCGAGTTTGAAATAACTGGGCACCAACCCCAGAACGGCTACATCGGGGTTTCGGAGTTCAATTTTCTCTTTACATTCCCGCTCCATCTCATCCAAGAGCGACTGACTGATCTCTTTCTTGCGTGCTTGGTCACGCCGCGAATGCACCGCAGCTATCTGCATCGACTGACCGCCGACGGAGATAAACGCCATCGGCAGTTCATCCACGCCGATACGGTTCGCGAGCAGTTTCAGAATCTCGGCGATCACGTATCCCGCATTGCTGGATTGCGTGATCACACCCTGCTCCACACACACATTGCCTTGCTTTTGCGGTCGTTCCTCTACGCCCAAGATCTGGAACAAGTCCTGCGCAATACGCCGCGCCGCCATGGCACGCACGCTGTCGCTTCCCAAGTCCAATGCCACAAGGGGAAGAGAATCCGCTGTTTGAGGTTGTTTTCTTGCCATTTGTGTAAATAGTTAAAGGTTTATGTTAATATCTGCCGATTACCTGACCGCGAAAACGCAGGTCCAGTTCGGTATAGTTTTTTGCTTTCACTTCTTCCGGGCTGTTCCGGTAAAACGTCTTCAGTTTCTTGAGTTTCTGCGCGTGCCCACGCATAGCACCTAATACTGCGCGCGGCTGGTTTTCTCCGCGCATATAGATATAGACCATGATCGGCGTTTGGACATAGAGGTGGTGAATCCGCTCCTGCCAATAAGGCTCGTCCTGCAGCCATTCTGCAAAATCCGCCAGTTGCCCCGAAGCCATCTGTACGCCCACATTGCCGGTAACCAGCGGCACTTCGTCTCGCACGCTGTTTCGCGCTTGCATCACCTTGCGATCCGTGTCAATCAGATACGTGTCCACGGGTGTCTGTACGCGCAGAAGAGGCACTCGCTGGGTCAAACGGACGCGGACTATATGCCTCGGCGTGAGATAACACTCCGCCTTGCGCACCATCGGGTGATGTTGGATCGCATTCTCTATGCGGTGAAGCGCCACGGTGTTCAGATTTTTACCCACCGGGTAAATATCCTGCCCCACCAGCAATGCCGTCAACTCGCTCTCCGAGAGATACATTCGCTCCGCGCGGTCCTCAATGATATATTCCAATGCGGCACACGGCTCTCCCGCCGGACGGGATATATACCCCCAAGCGATCGCCGCCACCATAAGTCCCGCCATGACCGCGATTCCCACACAACTCCATATTATCCGTCCGACACTCATTCACTCAAGCCTTTTGCTACAGCAGGTACGAGCCGGTCTATGTCTCCGGCTCCAACGGTCAGAACAACCACCGGCTCTTGGGACACCGCAACTCTGCGTTTCAACTCATCCACCAGTTCGCTCTTTTGCACCACTTTGCCGCCGAGCATTTCACTTGTGACGCCCGGGATCGGTTCTTCGCGCGCCGGATAGATCGGCAGCAGGATACATTCGTCCATGGTAGCCAGCACTTTTCTAAACTCGTCCGCAAAATCGCGCGTGCGAGTATATAGGTGTGGCTGGAACACACCGATCAGCCAGCGAGAGGGAAACACCTTTCGGATCGAATCTATCGCCGTTGCTATCTCTTGCGGATGGTGCGCGTAGTCGTCTATATACGCCACCTTCGGCGTGTTGAGATGGATATTGAAGCGCCGCTGCACGCCCTTGAAGGACGCTACCGCTTCTTTCAAGTGGTTAATGAATAATGAATAATGAATATTTTTCTCCTTATTCACCAGCCATGCAACACTCATCGCAGCCACGGCATTCTCTATGTTCACCCACACCGGCACACCTAATTCGATATCATGCACCACGTCCTCCGGCGTGTGGAAATCAAAGACGATCTGTCCTTCGCTCACGCGGATATTTTCGGCATAGAAATCGCCGCCTTCTCCGTACGTGTAGCATTTGACGCCGGGTTGCAGCCTCGGTTCCAACGCAATGCCATGTTTCATCACCAGCGCACCGGTGATGAGGCTCGTGTAATGAGCAAACGCCTCGCGGTACGCCTCTGCCGTTCCATAAATATCCAGATGGTCGGCATCGACCGCCGTCACAACGGATATATACGGCGTCAGCCGATGGAACGAGCGGTCGTATTCATCCGCCTCCACCACCACATATTCACTTTCCTTGTCCATCAGCACATTCGTGCCGTAGTTCATGCTGATTCCGCCGAGGAACGCATTCACGGGATTCAGCAGATGAGCCAACATCGTGCTGGTGGTCGTCTTGCCGTGCGTGCCGGCAACGCAAAGCGCTTTCTTCTCCCGTGTCACCATTCCCAGCACTTCCGAACGCTTGCGGATGTCGAATCCCTGCTCTCGCAAATACGTGTATATTGCGCTATCCTCCGGAACAGCCGGCGTACGCACAACGAGCGTGTTGCGGGAATTGAGAGTTCTTAGCCCCGAAGGGGCACGATTATCAGAGAATTGAGAATGGAGAATTGCAGGATCGTCCACATACGTGATCCGAATCCCCTCCGCCTCCATCTCGCGGGTCAGCGCAGAAGGTGTGCGGTCATAACCGCTCACGGGGTAGCCATGTTGGTGAAAATAGCGCGCAAGGGCACTCATCCCTATGCCGCCGATACCCAGAAAAAAGAAATTTTGTATGTCTTGAGACGAAATCATGATTTCTTATCACGCAATTTGGGCACAAAAGTACAAAAAAATTTTGATATATGCAAAAAAAAACGTACCTTTGCAGCGGAAAAATGAAAAAAACACTTTCTATCATATTGCTCTTAGCCTCTTTGCAGGCTTTTGCGCTCCCCCATTATGAGTTGGCGTACCGTCTCTCCGGAACAGGTTTATTCATGCTGCCGGACGAGAAAGTGTCGCCTTGGCTTCGCCCCACTCCGGTCGTGCCGGGAGCGGCGTTCACAGTGGAGTTTCTGCCCACCGGCAGGTGGCATAGCCTCCAGCAATGGAACAATGCTTCCATCGGCGTCGGAGCACGCTATCTGAATCTGGGAAATGACACGATTCTGGGGTCCGCCATCGCAGCCTATGGGTATATTAATATGCCGTTTTATAATGGTACGCATTTCCGCATCGGCGCGCGTCCGACGGTCGGTCTCGCGGCGGTCACCAAGACCTATGCCAACACTTACAAAGGCGAACACCTCTATCAGAATCACAAGGACGCCAACTGGTCCATCGGTTCGATTCTGAACGCGTATCTGGCATTGGAGATGTATATGGATTTCCCGATCAAGGACGGCTGGGAGATCACCCTCAACGGCGGCTGGCATCATATATCGAACGGTTCGATCATGCACCCGAACGCGGGTTATAACATGTTCGGCGGCGAATTAGGGGTGCGTTACCAGCCGGGGGCTAAACAATATGAAAAAACCGATCCCGACGTGCCGCGCAAACTATATGACGGCGTGGACAAACCTTGGGCGGTGGAGATCAGCGCGACCGGAGGCGTGAAGCAGAATTATTACCGCGACAACTATCCCAAGATGCAGTTCTTCGGAGCAGCTACGGTCAAAGTGGCTGCCTATTGGGTACCCGTCTCCATCTTCCGTATCGGAGCAGGTATCGATGCCTTCTACGACGGCTACTATCGGAGCGTCAGCAACCGGGAAGAATACAAGGCCGCTTATCCCGATGCACCGGTTACCTATTTCGGAAAAACTTACTTGTATGAAAGTAATATTAAGAATTGTTTCCGCGCAGGTGTTTCTATCCAGCCGGAGTTCATCATCGGGCATCTGACTGCCGGCATCCATGTCGGGTTCTATGTCTATGACCCGATCAAGAATCTGGAGCCGTTTGAGAATCAGACAGACCCGTCCAAACAAAAGGATTTCAATGCTTTACATCCCGGAGACGAGCCTTTTAACCGCGGCATCTTCTATTCCTATGATTTTACCAAAGCCAGCAATTATCAGGACGGATGGTGCTATATGCAGTTTGTGCTGAAATACCATGTGCTGGACCATCTCTTCGTCCAGCTGGGTCTTAAGACCCACGGTGTCCGTGCCGAGTTCATCGATGCCGGCCTCGGCGTAGCCTTCTAACCCTTCACCAAATTGTCTTCGATGAAATAGACGAAGTCCATTGGTACGCCGTGGTCCACCAGAGCACGTCTGTCCGGACGGAAAAGTGCATAGAAGTCCTTGAGCGAACCGCAGGCTTGACGCGCTAATTTGTAGTTCTCAAACGCCATCATCCGGTCGCCTAAAACCATCAGGCAATGAGCATAATTGATGTAATCAATCGGCTCATTCGCTCCTTCGCGCAACTTATCACGATAGACTTGTCCGGCTGCGCGCGGCTTGAGCCACAGGTAATCCCTGTAACCGCACTCAACCGCGATTTTCACGAGGACCTTCTCTTTCTCGATATCGTTTCCGACGAGCTCTTGATAGACCCACGTCCCGGGCAGGTTGTTCACCAGTTCCGTCATGTACTCCACTTCGGCTTTGGGGACCCAGGAATAGAACGTCTTGTGGTCATTCTGGATGCCGGACGCTTGAACGAGCTTCTGCATGCTCTCCGGCAGCCAGTTCAGCGGCATCATGCCGGTTGCGAACTCTTCCAGCAACGATTTCTTGGAGTATTCCACCAGCGTACAGAGCATCTCAAACGCTTTGTCCTCTTTCTCCGGTTCCGAGATCTGAAGGGCAAACTCCTCTTGGATGGACGGGAAGAAATCGATCCGCACGTCGTAATGAATCAGCAGCGAGATCACATTGACCAGACAGTGGTTGGCAACCACCTCCACCTCGCTGTCTATGCCCCCGATCAGCGCATACATGCCGTCAATGGAGAAACACTCGCGCAGGTTCCTTGTCAGCGCCGTAATAGCAATCAACGCCGCTCCGGTCTGCTTCGGATCATGCATCGCATCGTCTAACCACTTGAAGTCCTTTTCCGTCAACTGGATGCAATTCTGGAAATAGTTCAGCACAGACGAAACGGTCTTCGGATTAAAACCGTGCATCTCCGGCGAGAGACCGCGTTTGAGACGAATATCAGCATACACGGCGTCGCATAATTGGTACATCTCGCCCGTGATTTTGTCCAGTTCACTCTCCGCTTCCGGATCGTCTATGTTCAGCCATTTGACGAACACCTCATGGTATCGAGTGCGGATAGAGTGCAACGCTTGCTCGTACGGATTTATTTCTCCCAACTCGTTCAGCCACACGCGAACGACCGTCGCAGCGGTCTCCACCATACATTCGCCCAGCGCACGCTCTATCGTATTCACTTGGCTACCTAATTCTTTTGTCTTATCGTCTTCCAACTTTCAAATCTCAAATTTCCATACGGTTTCAGCCGATCGTTCGAGGCTTTGCCGAGATAAGAAATGTCAAATTTCATATTTGATCAGGTAATCGTTCCGCGAAGGCGAATTGCGGATTATCAGCTCGGCTAAGAAGCCCGCGAGGAACAACATACAACCCAAGATCATCATCAGAATAGCAATATGGAAATACGGATTCACGCCCACCAACATTGCCGGCACATGGTGCGCCAGCGCGTACCATTTCATGCCTCCCACAACGATCACAGCGATAAATCCGATCAGGAACATCAGGCTTCCTACCAGCCCGAAGAAGTGCATCGGCTGCTTGCCGAATTTGTTGAGGAACCAAAGGGTCATCAAGTCCAAATATCCGTTCACGAACCTGTTCAGTCCGAACTTGGAAACGCCGAACTCGCGCTTGCGGTGTTGCACCACTTTCTCGCCGATCTTGGTGAATCCGGCGTTCTTCGCCAGATAAGGGATGTACCGGTGCATTTCGCTGAAGACCTCGATGTTCTTCACCACCTCCAGCCGGTATGCTTTCAGTCCGCAGTTCATGTCGTGCAGCTGGATTCCGGTCACGCGGCGCGCCGTAGCGTTGAACAGTTTGGACGGCAGATTCTTGGTCAACTTATTGTCATACCGTTTCTGTTTCCAACCGCTCACGAGGTCGTAACCCTCTTCCGTGATCATCCGGTAGAGTTCAGGGATCTCGTCCGGGCTGTCCTGCAGGTCGGCATCCATGGTGATCACCACATCGCCTTTCGCAGCCTTGAATCCGCAATACAACGCCGCGCTCTTGCCATAATTCCGCCGGAAACAGATCCCATGAACCTCACCACGCTCCTTTGTACTTGGTACTTGGTCACTTTGTAACTTCTCTATGACGCTCCACGACTCGTCTGTTGAGCCGTCATTGACGAAAATGACCTCATAGGAAAACTTGTTTTCCTTCATCACGCGTGCGATCCACTCATAGAGTTTCGGCAGCGATTCCGCCTCGTTGTACAGAGGCACTATAACTGAAATATCCATATTAAACTAATTTGCGGCTGCAAAGGTACTGCTTTTTTTTGACATATGCAAGAAAAAAATCATTTGGTTCCGCCTCCGAGCGCCACGTAGAGGTCAATCAGACTGATCAGACCGTTATACCGGTTCGTCACATCCGAGAGTTGCGCTTTTAGGTAATTCTCCTGTGCGGTCAGCACTTCCAGATACGATGCTTTGCCTTTTTTCATCAACTCGCACGTACCTTGGTACGATTCGCTCTGAGTGGTCAGCAGGCGTTGGTAGAGCGTGTCTTGCTCCTGTGCGTTTTTGCAACGGAAGATGGCGTCGTTGACCTCATTTCCGGCGCGCAGCATCGTCTCCACATAGCGGTTTGCCGCATCTTCTTGCTGCAGTTTGGCGATCTTGAGGTTCGCTTTCAGCTTACCGCCGGCAAAGATCGGTTGCGTCAAACCGAGCACAGCATTCATCAGTAGCTGTCCGGGGTTCACCACCACGCCGCCGTTGTTGGTCCATCCGATTAGTCCTGACAGAGACAGCGCGGGGCAGAAAGCCGCTTTCGCCATGTTCGTCTGATAGAACGCTGCCGCCACATTGCGCTCCGCAGCACGTACGTCCGCGCGGTTGCTGAGTTGAGCCGCAGGAATAGGCTCTATCGACCACACTTCGAACTCATAACTCTTCCACGGCGAGCGGGCGATCTCGTGCGGCTCTTCGTTGAGCAGCATGCACATGGACAGCTCCAGCGAGTGGATCTGCTCCATGAGTTGCTTGCGCTGGATCTGCACATTGATGAGCGACGCTTCCATCTGTCCGATTGACGGCGAATAAGCATGTCCGTTCTTCACCAACACTTTTTGAATCTCTAGCACGCGTTGCCAGATCACCTCGGTGCTATCCATGATAATTGCCTGGTAATCAAGCAACTGCAGTTGCGTATAAGTCCGAGCGATGGTGGCAACCAAGTTGGCATGGGCTGCCGCGCGGTTGTCTTCCGCTTGTTCGCGCAGCGCTTGCGCCTGCCGCTTGCGGTTGGTGATCGTTCCAAATCCTTCGCCACCCCAGTTGAGCGACAGAGGCACTTGGTACGTCAGCGTGGCGCCCGACATACCGCCGTCCGGCGAATAAGTGCCCATCACACCCACATTAGCCGGAGTGATTGCCAGCGTCGGCAGGAAGCCTAATTTGGCTGCACGGAGACGCGCATCGGCTTCCTGAACTGCCAGTTGGCGGGAACGATAATCGACGTTGTTGGCAAGCGCTTTGCGCACATGTCCCTGCAGCACAGGATCGGTGATATAGGTCTGCCAGCTCTCGTCGTTGACCGCAGTCACCAGCGAATCCGCTTCCGGCTTGGCTGCCGGCTCATATTTCTTGAAAATACCGCAGGAAGAGAATACGAATGTACAAAGAACAATCACCACTGCAATTTGATTTGCCGCGGATGATTTCCCTCCCTTGTGGGGAGGGTCAGGGAGGGGTTGTTCTTCACTTTCACCTTGGAAACGTTCATGCAGTTTCTGGAAGATGATATAGAACGCCGGAACGACAAAGAGGAGTGCCAGTGTTCCGACCGCCATTCCTCCGGTCACGCCGATAGCGAGCGCACGGTTTCCGTTCGCTCCTGCTCCACCCTCGATAATCAAAGGAATCATACCGGCGATCATGGTCACAACGGTCATCAGAATAGGACGCAGACGATCTTCGCAAGCGCCCATCGCTGCCTCCAATATAGGCATTCCTTGCTTGCGTTTCTCCACGGCAAACTCGGTTATCAGAATCGCCGTCTTCGCCAGCAATCCGATCAACATGATCACACCCGTCTGGAGGTAGATATTGTTCTGCTGGCCGCAAAGCCACGAGAACGCGAACGACCCCATCAGACCGAACGGAACAGACAGAAGCACCGCCAGCGGAATGAAATACGATTCGTAGAGAGAAGCCAGAATCATATAGATCAGCAGCACGCAGACGAGGTAAATGAGCGCGGTCATATTGGATTTGCTGTTCGCCTGCAACTCGCGGCTCATTCCGCCGTATTCGTAGCTGTAACCAGCCGGCAGATGGTCTTTCGCCACCTCGTCTATCACGCGCTGCACATCGCCCTCGCTGTAACCCGCATTGGGCTGGATGAAGCAACCGATCGATTGATACAGGTTGAATCGTTTCTGCGATGCCGATCCCACGGTCGGGGTCAGCGTCACGAACTGCGAAATGGGCGCCATCTCATCGCCTATGCGCACGAAGATATTATTGAGAGAAGAAGGATCCAGACGGTATTCAGGAGCCGCTCCTGCCATCACACGATAGACCTTGCCGTATTGGTTGAAATTGCTTATATACGCGCTTCCGCAGAATGCGCCCAACGTGTTGAGCACTACGTCCGGAGAGATGCCTGCGCGGTCGCATTGCGTCGCGTTCACATCTACTTTGTATTTGGGGAACGATTCGCTGTAGAGCGATTGTGCGATCTGCACTTCCGGGTGTTTCTGCAGCTCCGCGAGGAACGCATTGACTACCTCGTTGAATTTCGACATGTCGCCGCCTTGTAAATCCTCCATCTGCAGGTCGATACCGTTGTTGTTTCCGTAGCCCGGGATCTGCGGCATCTGAGCGGGGAAGATCTTGGCGTCCTTGATATCCTCGCAGGAATAATACAGTTTCGCCATCACCATGTCGATATAGTGCTCCAGCCCCTTACGGTCGTCCCATGGCTTGAGACGCACGACGAGCGTACCGTAGCTCACGCCTGTTCCGGAGATGATACCGAAACCGGAGATCTTGGCGTAACTCTCCACTTCCTCCAGCCGCAGCACATGTTCCTCCACTTGCGCCATGATCTTGTCGGTCTCCACCAGCGGAGAGCCGGCGGGAGCGGTCACATCGACCACGAACACACCTTGGTCCTCCTGAGGAACCAGACCTGCCGGCAGAGCGCGCATTGCCAAAACCATCGCCACTACGGCGGCAATCAACCATATCCATGCGCGACCCGGTTTCTGGATGAACTTACCCACGCCGTTTTTGTATTTGCCTAAGATGGCGTTATAACCTGCTTCGTAAGCCTCTTTCACCCATTGATTCAGGCTCTTCTTGCCGTTCTCGGATTCTTTCTTCGGACGGAAAAGCATAGCCGTCAATGCCGGACAGAGCGTCAAAGCCGAAATACAACTCAGACCCACCGAACTGGCAATCGTGATACCGAATTGGGTGAAGAATGTACCGCTCGTTCCGGGCATAAATGTCACAGGAATGAACACCGCCATGAACACCAGCGTACAGCTGATCACAGCCACCGTCACTTCGCTCATCGCGTCTTTCGTAGCCTTGTATGCCGACGTATAACCATGCTCCATCTTCGCCATCACCGCCTCTACGACCACGATCGCGTCATCCACCACCGTTCCGATCGCCAGCACTAAAGCAAACAGTGTCAATATGTTAAGCGAGAATCCCGCTATTTTCACTACCGCAAATGTACCTAATAGCGACACGATGATCGAGATCGACGGAATCAAGGTCGCCTTGAAATCCTGCAGGAAGAAATACACCACCAAAATCACCAGAATAATCGCGATGATCAGGGTCTCCACCACGTTATGAATGGCGGCAAAAAGGAAATCATCGGATGTCTGAAGTGTCGTGAACTCCAAGCCCGCAGGCATCGTCTTTTGCAGGTCTTTGTATATCTCGTTGATCGCCGCGTTGACCTGCGTAGCATTGGCGCCCGGAGCTTGGTTGATCATGAATACAACACCCGGCTGACCATCCACGCGGGACGAGAAGCTGTAGTTCAGCGCACCCAACTCCACGTCCGCCACATCGCGCAGGTGCAACACATTGCCGCCGGAACTGCGCAACACGATGTCGTTGAACTCATCGATTGACTGCAAACGACCTTTGTACTCCAAGTTGTATTGGTATGTATTGCCGCTCTGTTCGCCTAACGAACCGGTTGCAGCTACCATGTTCTGGTTGCCGATTGCCGCAAAAATATCCTCCGGCGCAATCCCGTAACGAGCCATCACATCCGGCTTCATCCAGATTCGCAGCGAATAGGTGTTTCCGAGATTCTGCACAGCCCCGACGCCCGTCACACGCAGCAGACGCGGCTTCACGTTGATATCAATGTAGTTCGCGATGAAATCGTTGTCAAACTTACCGTCGCGGCTCACCAGAGCGGAAATCTGAAGAATGTTATTCTGTCTTTTCTCCACTTTCACACCCACGCGCGTCACCTCTTGCGGCAGCAGACCTAAAGCCGCCGACACACGGTTTTGAACATTGACCGCAGCCATGTTCGGATCGGTTCCTTGTTTGAAAAAGACATTGATATTGACATCACCCGTTGCCGAAGCCTCCGAAGTCATATACGCCATGTCCTCCACGCCGTTTACCGCCTCCTCGATAGGCATCACAACGGATTTCATCACCGTGTTTGCGTCCGCTCCGGTGTAAGATGTTGTGATCATCACCGTCGGAGGCGCAATATCCGGATATTGCTCAATTGGAAGCGTCTTCAGGCAGATAAAGCCCACCAAAGCGATCAGCAGCGAGATACACACCGCCATCACTTTCCGATCTACGAATATATTTCCCTTTGCCATAAGTAATTCGTAATTTTTAATTTTTAATTACCATATTACTTTGTCATTTTCATGCACATTCGCCGCTCCTTTGGCTACGATTGTCTCGCCCACTTCGGCTCCCGAGAGAATAGCGGCACGCACGCCGTCGCCTAATTCCTCGATCTCCACGATCGCGCTGTGAGCCAGACTGTCTGCTCCCACTTTGTAAACCAATGCCTTGTCTTGGATGCGCACAACAGCAGTCAGAGGAACCAGCATCGCGTCTTGCCATTCAAACGGCATAACGATCGTTCCTTGCATACCCGAGAACAGCTCGCCTTTCGGATTCGGGAACGTCACAAAGCAGCTCACACTACCCGTTCGTTGATCCACCATTCCGGAGAATGAAGTGATCCGGCCTTTTTCGGAATATTCGCTTCCGTCCTTGAATCGCAGCAGCACTTTCGGAGCGATCTTGATCACCTCGTCCAGATTGCCGAACTCGCTTACCAGCGCGTGAATCTGGCTCTCTGTCAACGAGAAACTGGCTTCCATCTCGCTCACGCCCGCCACGCGGGTCAGCATCATTCCTTCGGAAATCACATCGCCTACGCGCGGAAGAATGGTTCCTACCAAACCGTCAACCGGGCTTTTGATCGTGCAATAATCCAGCCGCAGCTCCGCGTCACGCACAGCCGCATTCGCTTGCGCCACTTGCGCTTCGGCGGATTGCAACGTGTTCAAACTCTTGCGCAGCAAGTATTCGCCGATAATACCCTGCTCTGCTAATTCTTTGTTGCTCTCTGCTTCCAGACGCATGTTATCGCGGTTGGCGATAGCGGTCTGCAAATCCGCACGTGCGTGTACCAGCGCGTTCTCAGCACTCCGGCTGTCGATCAAAAACAGCACATCGCCTTTCTTCACCCGCTGACCGTCTTTCACTTTGATAGCGTTCAGCGTGCCGGTGCAACGCGATACGATTGACACATCGCCTGTTCCGCGAATAGCGGCGCTCCAACTAACCGGAGCGGTCACATTTTCGCGTTTCAGCGTCACGGTTTCATAACTCGTGTGTTGTTCCTCCGGCTCTTTCACGCAGCCGGACAACACACATACCAACAAGGAATAAAAAAGTACCTGTGTTTTTTTCATTTCAGTAAGTATAATAATTTTTAATTCTCAATTTTCAATTCTCAATTCTCAATTCTCAATTCTCAATTCTCAATTCTCAATAAATCGCGCTGCAAATTTACTACTTTTTTCTGACATACACAATACCCACCCGCATTTTTGTCAAAATTTACTGCAAATCGACTCAAAATAAGGGGCAAATAATATGCCCATAAAGGTACTTTCGTGGTAGTTCTAGACTTTGTTCCTGAAATCTACTACTAACATACTCGAAATCAGCGACTTACAGCAACACCAAAAATCGCCGAAAATCGCCATTTTTGCATTTTCATTTGCGCTTTTCAAAATATTTTTTTTGCATGTCATTTACTGACAAATGGAACATTTGGCATAATTTTTGTTAAGAAAAAGGACGGTTAAATATAACGTATTTTTACTATATTATGGATATCAAACAATCTAATCGTATTCAAACTTCGCTTCTCAACGGAGTGGAGAAAAAAGTTTTAGTCTGGATAGGTTCACGTATGCCGCAATGGGTCACAAGTGATATGCTGACTTGGTTAGGTCTCTTTGGCTCGTTTCTCGGTGGTCTCGGTTTCTTCCTGACCCACTATAGTATCTATTGGCTGTGGCTCTCCTGCCTCGGTCTTGTGATTAACTGGTTTGGCGATTCGCTCGATGGAACAGTAGCCCGCGTACGCCATGCCCAGCGACCGCTCTACGGCTATTATCTGGATCATAATATCGACACCGTCACCGAAGCGTTTATGTTCATCGGAGCGGGTCTCTCTCCGCTGATGAACATGAGTGTCGCTTTGCTCTGCTATGCCGCGTATCTGGCGCTCACCGTCTATGTCAGCATCAATGCCCACCTCAAATCGGAATTCAAACTGACGTACGGATATATGGGTCCGACGGAGTTCCGCGTGGTGATCATTATTGCCAATATCCTGTTGATGTACATCCCTGCCCTCACTGCCTACCATGGCTCGTTTGAGTACTTCGGCGAAACCATCCATTATGGCACGCTGGACATCATCGGAATGGGTATTCTCTGTATCCTCACAATCTTCTATTTCGTCAGTTTCTTCAAGGATCTGCATTGGTTCGCCAAACAAGATCCGCTGATCAAACATCCGAAAGATGAGCAAAAGTAAGGTAATAGAACTAACTCTCCGTTACCTGCGTTTTGCAGCCTCCACGCTGGCGGGAACGGCTGTTGACATGCTCGTCCTATGGCTTTGTTCGGATTATCTGTTCAAAGGCAACTACTGGGGCGAGTATCTGCTCTCGCCGTTTATCTCTTTCGAATGTGCGGTCTTGGTGAATTTCACCATTGCGTATTACTCTGTTTGGAAGGATCGTGTCTCGGCGTACACCTTTCGCTCGTTCTGCCGCCACTATGCGGGATATAATCTCTCCTGCACGGGCACGTTCCTGCTGAAAATGTGCGTCCTGCTCCTCATCGAGCGTTTCTCCGGAGGATGGGACGTACTGATCTGTAATATTTTAGCCCTCTGTATATCGGGAATCCTGAATTTCGTGCTCAACGAGACCGTAGTCTTCAAAAGCAAAAAATAATAAATATCAAATATCAAATGAAACGATCTATTTACTTCCTTATTGCATGCTTCGCCGCACTCACATGCCAGGCGAAAGCGACTGCTCCGGGTTACACCAACCCTATCTTGCCGTACGATTACTCCGATCCGGATGTGATTCGTGTGGGGAAGAACTATTATATGACCTATAGCACGTTTGCTTGCGTACCGGGTCTGCAGATCCTGCAATCCCGCGACGGCGTGGAATGGACGATTGTCGATGCAGCTTTGCCGGACACGGTTCCGGGCTACGGACATCTGGACGCGTGCCCTGCCGGTTGCGGCGTCTGGGCACCTTCGATTCGCCATCATGCCGGACGGTTCTATATCTATTACGGAGATCCGGACATTGGTATCTTCTGTATCCGCTCCGAGAAAACGAAAACGATCCCTTGTCGTTGGGAACCCGCTGTGCTGGTCAAACGCGGCAAAGGTCTTATTGATCCTTGCCCGCTGTGGGACGAAGACGGACGGTGTTATCTCGTCCACGCGTTTGCCGGAAGCCGCGCAGGGTTCAAATCCGCGCTGGCGGTATGTGAATTAAATCCGGACGGACTTTCCGTGCTGCACGAGGACCAACTGGTCTTTGACGGACACCAAGATAATCCGACCTGCGAAGGACCGAAGTTCCATAAACGCAATGGTTATTACTATATCCTTTGCCCCGCCGGAGGCGTCAAAACGGGCTGGCAGCTCTGTCTCCGCAGCAAATCCGTCTATGGTCCGTATGAATGGCGGCGCGTGCTGGAGCAAGGTTCGACAGCTGTCAATGCGCCGCATCAGGGAGCATGGGTGGATGATAAATTCTACCATTTCCAGGATGTCGGCACAGCAGGACGAATCGTGCACCTCCAGCCGCTCAAATGGCAGGACAACTGGCCCATAATAGGCAATAACGGCGAACCTGTACTCTCCATGGGAGAAAACCAAGAACCCGCTTCGCACCGTATTATGGATGGTTTCTGGACACGCACCCTCTCGCCCGATTGGCAATGGAGCGGAAACCGCAAAGCGCAGTATTACTACCTCGCCGTCGAGACCGATTCCGCCGCGCACATGACGAACGATTATATTCGTCTCTTCACGTACCCTGCCGCAGACGTTCAGACCGCGTCGAACTTATTGCTCCGTAAGATCCCTGCCAACACCGCTTTCACAGCTACGGCACGAGTGCGTTTCTCTCCTCACCCGCAGGGCAAGAAGCCGAAATACACGGAGGAGGCAGGTCTGATCGTCCATGGCAGAAAAAGCCGCACATTACCTGTTCCGGCGGATGGCGAGTGGTGGTACGCACGGATCGAAGTGTCCGCGACGCAGCAATGCCGTTTCTTCCTCAGCGATGACGGCGAGGAATGGCAAGAAATAGGCGAACCATTCCAAGCCGTTGCCGGCGAATGGATCGGCGCAAAAATAGGGCTCTACGCCGTGCGGTCGGTCGTAGAACCCTCTTCTCCTTACAAGCGTCCGGACAATACTGCCGGATGGATGGATGTCGATTGGTTTGAAATAACTTATTAACCCCTAATCACTCAACCCTCTCTCCCATAAGGTTATACACCTTATTCTCGCGCGTGATATAGAGCACGCCGTTTTCTATCGTTTTCTTGGCGCTCTCGTTGCGCACTACGGTTTCCTCGACATCTGTTGCTACCGGATGTGCCTCGCGATAAGCCTCCAGCTCGGCTTTGGCTTCTTCTACCAACTCGCGGAACTGTGTATGGTTCATCGCGATCGCGAAAGCGATAGCGCCCAACTGCTTACCCGCTGCCAGATCGGTGTTCCAGTGCGCGCCAATCCATAGACGGCACTCTGCCCACTCGTCCATCATCGCTTTGATCGCCTGCGCGTTAGCCGGATCGATATAGAGCATACACATTCCGAATAAACCGGCGAAATAACCGTGACCGGAAGGATAAGAGGAAGCGTCGGTGAGATCAACCGCATATTTCTTTCCGCTATACCACTCTCCGAAATACTTATACGGACGCGGACGCGTGCGCCAAATCTTAGACGTGTTCTCCGTCTTCATCACCTCGCATAACTCCTCCAACGCATTCATCTTCGGAAAATCGGTCGTGTTGCGGGTGTACGAAACGCTGTATTTATTGGCTCCTGTGCGTGTCCAGGAAACCTCGATGAAGGGCACATTCATCACCGAATCTGCCGCCAGACGATAGAGCGCAAAATAATACGGCTCATTCATCTTTGCCCAAATCGAATCCCATTGATCACCCAGTGTATCAAGGGAATTACGGGCGATCTCTTTGTACTGAAAATACTTCACAGAATCGTCCTGCCAGATGAGCGAACCCACTTCCGGGGGAGCCGGTAAGAAGAACTCACCGCTCGGCAGAGCGTTCTTAAGATCCGCATCCAGCGTTACTGCCGCATTCATCGGCATACTCAATAGTACCAACAGCCATGCACTTACATGGCAAATAAATTTATTCATATCATTTTGTTTTTTTTGTTTTAACCTCTAAACTCTACCCTCTAACCTCTAAACTCTACCCTCTAAACTCTAACTCTCATCACGCCTTGAGCCATTCGTATTTGGCTACGGAGTAAATCGGCAGGAACGGAATCAGGATCGGTGTCTTCTTCACGTACGCCTGATATTCGGGATCGTCGCCATAGGCAGCGTTCTGGCGCAACTCCAGACGGCGCGCTCCGCTGAACATCACAAATACGATACCTGCGTAACCGATCGCTACGATCACCCATTGCCACCAGTTAAGCCCTGCGCCGATACCGCTCAACAATGCGCCCGTCCAGATCGTCACTTCGCCTAAGTAGTTCGGGCAACGCACAATGCGGTACAAACCGGTATCGACAAACCGTTTCGGGTTCTTTTTCTTCGCGGCACTCTTCTGCGCGTCGCTGATACTCTCTAATAATATTCCGCACGCCATGACTGCTGCTCCGATCCACGCCCACAGCTCGCTGTCGTGCGGACCGTTCGCCAGACGGAATGCCACCGGGCTCACCTGCGCCACATACAGCAGCGCGCAGAACAGCCAGATCATGATCATCACGCCTGCCGGTTTCTTGTCCGAATGCCCCTCGCCGTAGAGAATCTTACGGTACCCGACCGCCTTACGCTCACGCACCAAAAGATACGTACCAAGCCGGATTCCGAAAATCAGCAGCAGCACTAACATCGCCGCGGTCGGCACACTCAGATTCGCGTGGTATAGCACGCCCATCGTGATTGCCAAAGCAGCAATCCCGTAACCGTAACCGAGACTGAAGAAATACACGAAGTACTTCCACCCTATTGCGGACACTGCCATCGCCACCGCAAAAAGAATCAATAAATCTGTCATAATTGTATTGTTTTTGTTTTATATTTGCACTAATATTGACTTTTTTATACATAAGGACACCTTTTTTTAGTGTCAACTTCTTTCAGGACAAGACAGCTTGGTCAATCCCACATACGCCAACAGAACAAGGTTCATCACCAGCGCGTAGATGATTGCCGGGACGGCGATGAGTTCGTTGTTAAATATCAAGGGACTGCAGGCGATGGTGATTGCCTGCGCGGCGTTCTGCATGCCTATCTCGATGACCAGCGTGCGGCGTTCTCTGCCGCTCAGGCGGAACAGCCATGCCAGCAACGCGCCGCAGCCCGTCGTGGCAAGGATAAGGACCGTCATCATCAGTCCCAGCGAACCGAACTCGGCTACGATAGTCTGTCTGTGCTGAATAAAAAAGATTGTCACCAACAGCACCAACGCCGGCATGGCAATGCGCTTGAGCACATTATGTATCTTCGCCGCTGTCCCCGGGCGGTAGAGGTTCACGATAAATCCGACAGAGATAGGCACTACCATCAGCACGATATTCTGTATCAGCAGTTTGCCGACGGGCAGATGGATATTCACCGCCTCCCCTACTCCGGCAGTCACCCACGCCATGATAAGCGGCAGGGTGAAGAGCGTGAGGATACTGCTGCACGCCGTCAGCGTCACCGACAGCGCTACATCGCCTTTCGCCAGCATTGAGAACACATTGCTCGAACTCCCACCCGGACTGCACGCCACCAGCATGATACCGATGACGCTGAATGCCGACAGCTGGACGCTGATAGCTGAATGCTGAAAGCTGATGGCTGACAGCTCTATCAGCCCCCACGCAATGAGCGGCAGCAGTATAATCTGCCCGACCAGCCCGATAATCACCGGCTTCGGGCGTTCGGCTATCAGTCTGAAGTCGGCAGGCTTGAGCACCAAGCCCAAGTCAAACATCAGAATAGTTAATATCGGCAGTACGATAAAGATGGTGTTCATAGTTTCTGTATATTATGATGCGGAGATTGTTCTCATTTCTGCCAGTCAATGCCTCGGAGGCATGCCGGCAGCTTACCCCCTACGGCTTTATGATGTGCTACGCAGGCGCAGCAATGCCCGTGCCGCGGGCAGTCTTTCGGACAAGGGCAATCTATGTTATTATGCGGACAAGGCATGGTTAATCTTCTTGTTCGTAGTAATAAGAATAGTCTATTCCTTTCATGAACAACTCACGGTCGTTGATAGTTGTAAATAGACACGTGGGCGGGGACTTTCGGTAATTGCGGCCACTATATCTACGATGGAAAAGAACCACTTGCTTTGTTCATCATTCCATATAGCCCGCACTTCGCGGTCTTTGTAGAACCCTATGGATTGTTTGGTACTCATATATTTGATAATATTTTATCCGTTGTGTTTTGTGTTAATAGATTCGTGTTTATATATACCCCTCCATATATAAGTCAAAAAAGACCTGAAATCTATCACTCAAAAAGCAAGTTTTTTTTAGAAAAAATGCATTTTCTGTTATTATGTGAGCAAAACTATTCTTTATGCGGTTGTTGATAATCTATAGCTTTTACCCAGCGATAGCCATAGGCTGTTTTCTGCTTGCCGAGGACAGCGTTATTGATATTTGCTGCGTTTTTTGCTCCCATTGCTGTAGCGGCATCTTGTTGAGAATCAAACTTGGCAATAATTTCACCATCGGAGTTAAGTTGATATATTGTTTCCTTGTCTATATATTCATCTAATAATTGTGCTGCATTTTCATGAACATACTCATGTGCATAAGTCCGTATATCATCCTGCAAGCAGAATTCCGCAAAATCAAACCAATGCTCATATATCAATTCATCTGTTTTGTGTTCTCCGTTTTCTTTATAAAAAACATTCTTCTCTACAAAATAATCTTGATAGACTTCATTTTCTTCCTCATTTAGTTCTTCGCCTTTCTCCACTTTCTTTTCTACCTCTTTGAAATGCGGCCATATGTTTTGCATATACATATGATAGTACGCATCAAACAGCCTGCATATCTTTGGCTCTCCATGCAGTCCAACGGTTCCGGATGGTTTTACATTATACCCATGTTCGGTGTTTGTAGATTGATAGAAATTGATATAATATGTTTCGCGTTCATTAAGTACATCTATCAGTTCTTCCACATTCTCAAATTGATGCGTTTCTAAGATCTCATATTTCGGTTCGCCTTGTTCTTGGTATGCTTTCCAAAAGGCGCTATTTGTCGGACCTATTTTGGGATCAAGATGTTCTCTATGCCGCACTTTAGGATCACGCCGAGTTTGCCCAACATACACTTTGCCGTTTGGAAATGTATATAGATATATTACACCAGACCTCATTATATCTTGGAATAATTTTTATAGTTAATCCAAAGAAAAACAGATTGTATCATCAATCCCACAATGCATATTGCGCTTAGACCTACAATTATCCAAAAACAAATCTCTTGACAGTAGTCATGAGTAAAACGCAGCGATACCCAACACGCAGACAACATAAATAAGGTTCCCAATATATCACTAACACACCACGCGTTAACTTTTTTTAGATGGCATATATACGATTTTAAAAGTGATACTTTTTTAACCAGTAAAGGCCTTTTGTTATTTTGTCTCAAATCTTCAAGTGCCACCAACAACTCATCGCGCTTAGACAAAATAAATGACCATAACACAGTAAATATGCCAAATAGGATTCCCAATATGGCAAAATAGAGTGTTATTAAATCAGATAGGATATTATTTATCTCCATAAGACAAATAGTTATTCATGACAGCTGTTAATTTCTCAACAATAAATTCCGTATCGTATATTTTTTTATTATCCATTTCTTCTTTGGTTACTTCTACGCTTGCATTGAATATTCGCTCTATGGTGTCCTGAATTTCCTCATTCGCTTCATGCAGCATATGTTTAATACGGTATTCCTTTCTTCCTAATTTGATTTGTGCCTCTCGAGTATCGTATTTCGAAACATCTACATCCGTAGTGTCATTTATAACTTCATTAATCAAATCAGAGGGCACATATTCAAATTTGCGTTCTTTCTTTT
This sequence comes from uncultured Bacteroidales bacterium, assembly GCA_902765485.1. Taxonomy (GTDB): domain Bacteria; phylum Bacteroidota; class Bacteroidia; order Bacteroidales; family Paludibacteraceae; genus Colicola. The sequence goes on along the minus strand of CACWZZ010000003.1, from coordinate 52,260 downwards.
GAATAGTCTTTGTCTTTACCAGATACTCTTTGAACCGCGCATCGACATTATTATCTCCTTCGTCTAAAGAGGAAAATTTAAGATTCAATTCCGGAATTCTTTTACTTATACGCAACTCCTCCATTACTGTTTCCATCTTAATATTTTGCATGGGGATATTAAGCATCTTATTAAGCAACACTTTGGCAAGTTTCACAACTTCTCCCGTATCTTTGGAGGGGTCTTCATATACAAGCATTAAGAAATAATAATTCGTCTCTTCATCGGAGATACCCAGCATCATAGGGAATAGCAACACAAAATTATTATCACTACCTATCCTATTCGTGTTTGTTATTTCGCGTTTACGCTTCGTATCATCCTCAAAATATCCGCCGTATAGGTTCGTGTTATAGGCTGAGATTCTTAAGAGCAAAGCATCTCTTCCATCAACAATAACATCTTTACAGATGACAGAATCTATAATAGTAGTTTTCGTTTTCACTCTACTATTAATAAAATACGGATATTTTGCATCTTTTATTTGTTGCTTTATTGCCTCATTCATTTCTTTGTAAGACATGTAGCCAAATAAACTCTGCGTCAGTCCTTCTATTCCCGCACTGGTATATACAGGAACTTTGATTTGATACATTTTTTCCTTCTGTGCCATAGTATTAATCCATTGGTTTTATCATTTTCTCGATAAAAGATATTTCTTCATCAGAGAGGTTGTATTTTGCATAAAGTTGTGAATCAATTTCTGCAACTGATTTATTCCAATCAATGTCACTATTCGTAGAAAAGTCTTGGAGAGGGACAAAACGGAAAGTATCTTTTGTAATGTGAATTGAAGTTAAGGATTGTAGCAACAGGAATCTAAAGAACTTTGTTTTAACATAATTTACAAGAGAAAGTGCATCTTTCTCATTGGGAAAAACATCTAATACTAAGAATGTTTCTGTGCAAATTTCTTTTGGTTTCAATATTGTTAGCGACGATATTATTTGATAAGTACCATCTGAAGACGGTTTATTTCCTCCTGACATCGCATATGTGATAATCACTTTATATTTATTTAACAATTTATCATTGACTTTTACTTTATTGGGTTTTACATAGAATACCCCATTGGAAGTTAGAACCATTAAGTCTCCATTACTCTTAATGGAATGCCCTCTAAAGTTACTTGGCAGATTGAAACTATTACGAGAATAGACATGACTACTCAACATTTTATCTGAATCATTAAGAATCTTTTGAACGGTATAATATGCATTATTATCACGAACTAATATTGAATACTGACTCAAATCTCTCTTTACGACTGACATCACCTTTCCTTGATTCATATTCGTAATTTCACAATCTTCATTTGCATCTCTTTTCCATAAGAAATATGAAATACCACCAGCAATGCTAACCTTTGGAAAACAATCTGCACTGTTTGCGAAATCAACCAACTTGATTATTCTTTTATCAGAAAGCATTTTACTTCTAAAATCATCAAGTCCTTTCCCTCCTGCATACCACCTTGCTGGCATGATTAAAGAAAAGAAATTTGGGGAAAGTTCCCTAGCCAACGCAGCAAAGTAGTGGTATATAGGTTTAGCACTAGCATTATTCCCTCCATCCATTTCTTGATAAGGAGGATTTCCTACTACTGCTTTAAATTCAAATTTATTTGGTTCCATATTTTCGATTCCCCAATAGGAGTATTTCTTTAAGTGTTTAACTAATTTCTTTTGTCCTTCTTCATTTTTGAGGATTTCTAACAACCTCGGTTGATACTTGCAATTTATTTGATAATCGTGATAGCCTCGCAAAGCTCGTTCTGTAATCTTTACCGCCATTGGCGACATACACAAGACGAATATGTTATTCCGTAATATTGCGCGCCAGATGTCTATCTGTTCCATCTCATTTGGAGGCGTTTCATGTCGCCTTTCAAATTCCTTTTCTCTGTAGCGGAAGAACGTATATGCTAACCATAAAGGATAAACACCGGATTTAGCATTTACCTCTAAAATACGGGTGTTCTCATCTGCAAAAATATCATCCGTCATTTCTCTCTTCACAAAACGCGGCTCTGCCAATTGCTGAGAATGTGTCTCGTCATAGAAATCATAGCCACCGATTGTGTCCGTCATGTGCATATTAACGACTTGCCAAGGCGTTAAGACGGTTTCCTTGTCGGGGAAACGGAATTGAGAAATAATATGCGCCATCTCTTTGGCCCTTTCTGCAACCGGTAATTGGTCTGCCCGATGAGCTCTTTCTAATATATTTTGGAATGAAGCCAATATAGCATCTGTATTATACAAATGCAATAACCGACGGAATATATCTTTTGTTATTCCTTTGGGCATAAATATACTCCATGAATCTTCGTGTATACCATCCACAAAAGCCTCCATAGAGAAATGTTCCAAACTCTCCAATTCTCCAAACACCATCATCGGCAATCGGATAGAAAGTGTATCCAATATGGCTTGGTAAGCATCGCGCTGCTTCTTGCGATCTGTCTTTTGCTGTTTGGCTACAGGAGTATCAAAGATATTTTTCTTTTTTCCACCAGTAATGGTTACTCCGCCATTAGCGATAGTCACTTTTCCATCACCTCCATTCTTTGCCTTGGAGCCTTTGAGTGCAGCACGCACTTCTTCTAATAGCACACGGTCTGCATCTGAAATTTGATATAGGTCCACATACAACTGACGCCCTTTGAAGCCGTTGCGCACAATATAGTCTTTGTAGGCTTGGTTTACTTGAGAAATGAATGTATCTGTCCGATATTCCGTAGGCGTATTACCTTCGATAGAAACTACCGAACAAAAACGCAGAAATTCCTCAATAACGGTTTCTTTCGGACGTTTATGGCGGTCTCGATTATTCGGCTGAGATGCCAAGTACTCATTAATAACCGTCAATGTACGGTCTGGCGCAAAATCAAAGGCATAGCAATCAGTTTTGAGATACGGCTCATGATTAGGAGATTGTGCCCGGAAAATAGTCTGCATGTAGAACGAAGCTTTTGTTTCTCCGTTCCCTTTAAGCATAAAGACGCCTGTCCACGGTTTGACAGTTACGCCTGTAGTAAGACGCCCACACGAAAGCGTAATCGTTCGAGGATGTTTCTTGATGGCTTTTTTGACTTTCTCCAAAGCATCTTTTTCTTTCTTCTCGTGTTCCTCAACATGTTTTTTGGTATCCAATCTGTCATAAGTAGGATCGTCACCTTCGCCAGCCACATTTACAATGGCATATTCATGTCCTTTTTGTTGCCACCATGAGTTCTGTTCCTGCAATAGTTTTGATAATGCCTTTGCCGCTTTAATTCCAGGGAGTACCCAGAATGTATGTGCAAAAAGATAGCGGTAGCCTTCCGTAGAGAATGGATACAAAGAATCGGGTTTGTGCATCAAATCCAAAAAATCACGTACATCTTGCTCATGCACGAACCTACCGACATGTGCCGGTGATGGCAGTTGTGCTCCATCTTTGGCTTCATTGCCTTCCCATGTTCTGAACAATTCCGAGAAGTTGAAGAACTCTTCGTCGCTATTATAGTACGACTGGAATTCATCGCCTAACTTGAATGTGCGAATATTGAGACGTGGCAACTCCTCATAGGGATTATCCTCATGGGGATGACTTGAATACCATTTTTCCTTGGCATCTTGCTCCATGTTATAATCCCATGTGAAAATATTTTCTTCTTCAAATAAATGCAGAATATTATACGGTGTTCCGGAGAGATATAACACTTTGGGATGTTTAGAAATAAGCAAGTCGAGCACATTCTTGCCAAGTGCGGTTTGCGTTCCCTCATGTGCCTCATCTACAATAATCAAATCCCAATTGTTCTTGAATATCTCATGGTTTTTGTCAATACCGCCTTCTTTCACATTATCACCTCCGCGCAAATCTTGCATGGAGGCAAAATAAATATAGTTGATACCATGCTTCCTAAAGTCGCGTTGGAGTGTTACAAACGTTTCTCCTACGTTCTTTTTAGATGTCGTTTCCGCTTCCTTACACCCATAAGAATAGCCTGTAAAATCCAGTAATTCATAATCCCCGAACCAGCCATCACGGACAACAGGACGGTGGGTGACAATCAGCGTTTTCTTAAAACCATACCGCCTGATTAATTCAAGAGAACAGAGCGTTTTACCGAAACGCATCTTGGCGTTCCACAGCATTTTGTCAACCACCTTAAAACGCTCAATGGTATTATTTATAGCCCTCTCTTGTTCTTCTCGGAAAACAATTGACCCACATGCCTTATTTTTCGGCATTACTTGATGACCGGATTTGATGGTTTTTATGGCTAACAGGATATCATCCAACGTGCATTCCATCCAATCACGAGGTTTCCACCATAAATCTGGAAAGTCCTTTTTCTTAAATCCGTTCTGCTCAAGCACACTATGCAGTTGGTCATCGGTGAAAGAACATTCCTCACCGTCTTCATTGATATAGCGTGTCAGTTCCGCATGATGGATGGTAGGCAAAGTTGCAACTTGCGACATTTGATGTTTAATGCGCTCCTTTGCCGCTGTCATTACTTGACTGCCAGTTGGGTCTATCAAGTCGGCCTCTTTATACGTCAATTTGATAGAGGCTTTTCCTATCTTATACGCCCCATCGTGTCCGCCATCGTCTATAGAATACACATAAACGATTTCGTAATCATGTTTTTTCGCGTACGTGTCTGCCATAGTTATCTTTTGTTAATAAGGTTTCTGAATTCGATCCGTTTAAGATATTTTTGCCTTCCATCTCCAAGCCAATAAGCCGTTTGAGCATAGATGCCTGTTGGCGTTTGTGGAAGCTTTTGTGGCTTCTTCTCAAAAAGTAAGTTGACTACGTGTTCTTCTGCTTCTTGGTCAGAATATGGGATGATATATTTCATACCGTCCATTTGCCATAAGTTCCATGAAACAATATATGCCACATGATAAAGACTTTGCGAAGAAATATCTGCTTTTATTCCTAACTTTTTGCAGAAATCGTAATAATAATCAATAAAAGTGACAAAGATATTTTCACGAGCCAATAGCAGATTATCGCCCTGCCACTCAAAGCCATAGACACTCCGAATGGCCTTATATGCATATTCGCGCCAATGGGCTAAATCTTTCACATTCTCACTTACAACACGTAATTTGCGGTCTAACAGACCTATACGATTTTGCAGGGGGATGATTTCTCCTGTTGTTGCATCATACCGGCTTACAATATATGGCGCTTCACCGCAACATATCTCCAAACGCCGTTCCGTCACATAATCCAACCATGTCTTTCCGCGAACATTGGAAAATACTATCGGCTTTTTATTAGTTGTCCATGTGTGGTCTTCGTTCTCGTGGTTAAAGACATCTTTGCGTCCAAACCATGCTTCATCTACAAGATTGTTTTGCGCATTGCACACCCAAGAAGGAGTGAAAACTTCTGCTTTCTGCTTGATACGACGACGTTGCTCCTCTTTGCTTTTTACTGCACGGGGACGGATAACACGATTATGAGTGCGCGTAATACGAGGCACTTCTATCTCATCCGTCGCATAATACCCATCTCCTCGCCGACGGTAATCATCCGTAGCCCAAATAATATGATGATATGTGCATACATTATCGAATTCGCAATGCTCACCATCCTCGGTAATATGCAACGGTGTTACGCGACAGCCTTTAGTCTGATCGCGCAACAATGTTTCAAGCAATGGAACATCTTTGCTAAGATTGACAAGGTCATCTTCGCGCACATCCGCAGAAGAAAGCAAACGCTTGATAATATCTTCGCGTTTCTCGCTTGCTGAGCGTTTGCGTTTTTTCTTTCGAGCATGAACGCTTACATCCTTTTTCCCAAATAAGTCTTTTTGTATAGCCATTGTATATAATTTCTCTTATCTTTCAGACAGGTTGCCTGCTTGTTGCCTATGCGTTACCTGGTTATCACGTATCCCACCATACCTTATATATACTTTGTATATATCCCGTGATTTTAGAATTATTCGTCTTTTTTAGTTTGTCTCTCGCTCTTCTCTCGCTCATTGGTCGGTGGAGGGATGGGCGGTGATGTAACGACGGTTGGAGTCGTTTTTATGCGTGGTGGTCGGGCGCAGAAGTCCGGCAAGCACTAATTTGGTGGTGTACTGCTGGCGGGTCTTGTTTTGGTTCTGCACACCAAGCATTTCCAAAATCTCCTGAGCTGTACGCGGTGTCTCATCACAGAAGTCTAACACTTTTCGCTGCTTCGCGGTTAGACGTACTTGGTTACTTTGGGGCTCTGCTTGGTTACTTTTGGGATCCGCTTGGTTACTTTTTTGCCCATGGTCTGACACTTTTTGCTCCACTTGGTTACTTTTTTGCTCTTGCTCTGTTACTTTTTCGGTCGGGTTTGACACTTTTGGGGGCTGCTCTGTTTCTTTTTCCTGACGATAGATAATCGTTCGGAAATCGTCCGCTTGGATAAATTCGGGCGTGCGGAGACCAAGGGCTTCGCAATCGGCAATCATATCCGTAGTACCTGTGCCCAGATGCTCAATATAGCCAGCCATGAAAAGCGGATGAGCCAGTACGGGGTTGGTCGGTTCGGAGCGATGTACCTCATGCAGTTTCTGGATAGTAAAACCATCAGGCAGTCTGCCGGGATTCCAAATCTCCAGACGGTCGCGGAAAAGCATGACCTGCACACTCGCATTGCTCGTATAGTCACGATGCGCTACGGCATTGGCAATCGCCTCGGCTACCGCGCTCTCCGGCAGTTCATACTCCACAGGAGCGTCCGGCGAGAGGTCACGTTTGCCCACACGTGCGTCGATACGCGACATGACAAAACCCACCGCCTTGTCAATCATCTCAAAAAGCGAACCGGTAAAGACCTGATAATTGCGGATGGGTTTTTCCACTTTCGTTCCATAGAACTGGGCGCAGCGGACTTCCGAAGTGCGGAAGAAGCGTTGTGGGTCTTTGGCGAAAAGCAGTAAGGCAGAGTTCGTCAGACGGCCGTCGTCCGTGAGCACATGGATAGCGGAGAAGATTTTCTCGATACCATCTTCGAAATTCAGCGGGAAATTGCGTTTCTCTTTGGCACGGTTCACAAAAGTGCGCACTTTCTCCGGGTCGATATCGTCATACGTGGCTACCGGATGAGCCGCTGCATCAAAAGGCACACGGCGGACGATCTCTTTCCGAACCAGATAATCCACAAGCGAGTTATAAACAGCCGTGCGCAGTTCGTCGTAAGTGGCAAAACCACGGCGGACAACCTCTTGCTCCACCTTGCCGATGAAGGCTTGCTCTTTAGGGGTACGCGGCGTGTCTGTGCGCAGCGTATAAATCAGCCGGTGCGCGTGGTGAGCCGTAGCCGTATCATATTCGCGTTCGGTGGGCGAGATACCTTCTTCGTCCTCGTAGCCATACTGGGTGCCGAGAATGCCGAGGTAGATATGACATTCCGCTGCTTGGGTGAGATAGGCTTTCTGCGCAGAGACCTCCGATGCCGGCATGTCTTCAAAAATAAACGGCACGAAGAACCGGCCGAGCAAGCCGTCTGTGCGGATGTAGTCGCACAAGAGCCGCCGCTCATGGGCGAATTCCTTTTGGACGCTACTTATGAAAACTTTGATATCTGCCATAAATCTTTGTCTGTTGTTCTACTCGAAACAAATTTGCGTGCAAATTTACTACTTTTTTCGGACATGTGCAAGTATTATGGCGGAAATTGAATTGGGGAGTGTGGTTTTTGACCGTTTTGGGGCGAAAAATCGCCCGTTTTTTGTCTCGGTCGTGTCCCGCTCATCTCTCGGTCATCGCTCGGTCGGGAGAGTCGTGAATTTCGGAGGGTATCAACGGGGAAGAAAACGCGCTGGCTCCGTCAGCGCGCACAGGACACCGCTACGTCCGTATGGAGTGTCACGGGCGAGGCGGAATTTTCTAATCCGCCAAACTTGGCGGATACAAAGAGAAAATGTTAGGCAAAACAAAAGAGAGGCACCCGACGGATGCCTCTCCTTATTATTACGCGTACACGCGTGGATTACCAAGCGGTACCCAGCATGCGGAGGTAACTCTTGTAACGCCACTGTGCGTTCTCCTGAGCAGCCTTGAAGAGTTCGTCTGCTTCGTTCGGGAACTGCTTTGCTACAGAAGCGAAGCGAACCTCACCCTTGAGGTAGTCTTGGAAGAGCTCCCATTTAGGCTCTTTGGAGTCGAGCGAGAACGGGTTCTTGCCTTCTGCCTCGAGCTGCGGGTTGTAACGCCAGAGGTGCCAGTAACCGCACTCAACAGCCTTGGCTTCCTCAGCCTGGGACTTGCCCATACCGGCTTTCAGACCGTGGTTGATACACGGAGCGTAAGCGATGATGAGCGACGATCCTGGATAAGCCTCCGCCTCACGGATAGCCTTGAGCGTCTGAGCCTGGTCAGCACCCATAGCGATCTGTGCTACATAGACATAACCGTAGGTGGTAGCAATCATACCGAGGTCTTTCTTGCGGACACGCTTACCCATTGCAGCGAACTTAGCGATAGCGCCGAGCGGCGTTGCCTTGGAAGCCTGACCACCGGTGTTGGAGTACACCTCTGTATCGAGCACGAGGATGTTGACATCTTCGCCGGAAGCGATGACGTGGTCGAGTCCTCCGTAACCGATATCATAGGAAGCACCGTCACCGCCGACGATCCACTGGCTGCGTTTAACGATATGGTCTTTGTGTTTGAGGATCTCCTTGCAGGTGTCGCAACCGCATTTCTCCATAGCAGCCACCATCGGCTCGTAGAGGTCGTTGGTGATCTTGGCGTCATTGCGGTTGTCGAGCCACTTTTGGAACATCTCTTTGAGTTCAGCCGAGCAGTCGTCGCACTCGAGGCCTTTCTGCATGAGGGCAGCGAGGCGCTCACGGATCTTACGGTGCGCAATCTGCATACCGAGGCCGTACTCGCAGAAGTCCTCGAAGAGGGAGTTGGACCAAGCCGGACCGTGACCCTTGGCATTGGTGGTATAAGGCGTAGAAGGAACGGAACCGGAGTAGATAGAGGTACAACCGGTAGCGTTAGCCACGATCTCGCGGTCGCCGAAGAGTTGGCTGATGAGCTTCAGATACGGGGTCTCACCGCAACCGGAGCAAGCACCGGAGAACTCGAAGAGCGGCGTAGCGAACTGGCTGTTCTTGACGTTGTTGAGTTCCACGAGGTCTTGTTTGGACTTAACGTTCTTAGCGCAGTAATCCCAGTTAGCAGCCTCGCCGAGTTGTCCCTCAAGCGGAACCATCTGGAGCGCCTTGCCTGTCTTCGGGTTACCCGGACATACATCGACGCAGTTACCGCAACCGAGGCAGTCCATAACGCCGACCTGCATACGGAAGTGCATACCCTTCATGGCAGCCGGAGCTTTCATCTCGCGTGTAGCCGCACCATTGAGGCCCTTGAGTTCCTCCTCGTCGAGAACGAACGGACGGATACAAGCGTGAGGACAAACATACGCACACTTGTTACACTCGATACAGTTGTCTGCGGTCCAAACCGGTACGAACGCCGACACACCGCGTTTCTCGAACTTGGCAGTACCGGACGGCCATGCACCATCCTCGATGCCCTTGAACGAGCTAACAGGCAGCAAGTCACCGTCCTGACCGTTGATCGGACGAACGACCTTGGTAACGAACTCCGGCTCGTCTCCGTAGTCCTTAGCGGGATCAGCAGGCAGGCTCGACCATGCGGGATCCACATCCAGCTTTTGGTACTCACCGCCGCGATCCACAGCTGCGTAGTTCTTATTAACCACATCCTCGCCCTTCTTGCCGTAGGACTTCACGATGAAGTGCTTCATCTCCTCAACTGCCTTCTCAACCGGGATGACAGCGGTGATGCGGAAGAATGCAGACTGGAGGATGGTGTTGGTACGGTTGCCCAGACCGATCTCCTGCGCAATCTTGGTAGCGTTGATGTAATATACGTTGATCTTATGGTCAGCGAAGTATTTCTTCACTTTGTTCGGCAGGTTCTTAACCAGCTCCTCGCCCTCCCAGATGGTGTTCAGAAGGAACGTACCGCCGTCCTGCAGACCGCGGGTCACGTCGTACATGTGGAGGTAAGCCTGAACGTGGCAAGCCACAAAGTTAGGCGTGGTAACGAGATAGGTGGAGTGGATAGGTTCGTCGCCGAAACGGAGGTGCGAGCAAGTGAAACCGCCGGATTTCTTACTATCGTAAGAGAAGTAAGCCTGGCAGTACTTGTCGGTGGTGTCACCGATGATCTTCACGGAGTTCTTGTTAGCACCTACAGTACCGTCCGCACCGAGGCCGTAGAACTTAGCCTGGAAGAGGGAAGCGTCACCCATCGCGATCTCCTCGCCAACGGGCAGAGAAGTGAAGGTAACATCATCGTTGATACCCACGGTGAAGTGGTTCTTCGGCTGCGGCAGCGCGAGGTTCTCGAAGACAGCCAGCATCTGCGCCGGAGTGGTATCGTTGGAACCCAGACCGTAACGGCCGCCCACCACGATGAGGTTGTTCATGCCGAGTTCGTCGAGTGCGTCCTTTACATCGAGGTAGAGCGGTTCGCCGTTAGCGCCCGGCTCTTTGGTACGGTCGAGCACGCAGATGCGCTTAACCGATGCCGGCAGTGCCTCTTTGAGGTACTTGAGGCTGAACGGACGATAGAGGTGTACGTTGATCATACCGAGTTTCTTGTTGCCCTTGGCAGCCTCGTAGTCGATGACCTCGCGGATAGCCTCGCAAGCCGAACCCATACAGATGATGATGTTCTCTGCGTCAGCAGCACCGTAGTAGTTGAACGGACGGTACTCGCGGCCGGTGATCTTGCTGATCTCCTTCATGTAGTCGGAAACGATATCCGGCACAGCGTCGTAGTAACGGTTGCAGCTCTCGCGGTGAGCGAAGAAGACATCGGGGTTCTCCGCCATACCCTTCATCACCGGGTGTTGCGGACAGAGCGCACGGTCACGGAACTCCTGAACAGCCTTCCAGTCAACGAGCGGACGGAGGTCCTCCATGTCGATCGCCTCTACCTTCTGATACTCATGCGAGGTACGGAAACCGTCGAAGAAGTTGAGGAACGGCACGCGGGATTTGATCGTAGCGAGGTGCGCTACTCCGGCGAGGTCCATCACCTCCTGTACGGAAGCCTCAGCGAGCATTGCAAAGCCGGTCTGGCGGCAAGCCATGACATCCTGGTGGTCACCGAAGATACAGAGCACGTGGGAAGCCAGCGTACGAGCCGATACATGGAAGACAGACGGGATGAGCTCACCGGCAATCTTGTACATGTTCGGGATCATCAGCAGCAGACCCTGCGAAGCGGTGAAAGTGGTGGTGAGTGCACCTGCGTTCAGCGAACCGTGAACAGCACCTGCGGCACCCGCCTCAGACTGCATCTCCTGCACGAGAACGGTCTCGCCGAAGAGGTTCTTGCGACCCTGAGCCGCCCACTCGTCCACGTTCTCCGCCATAGGCGACGACGGCGTGATAGGATAGATGGCTGCTACCTCAGTGAACATGTAAGCTACATGCGCCGCAGCGGCGTTACCATCCATGGTCATAAATTTCTTTTCTTTTGCCATAAGATTAAATGATTATTTGTTATTTGTGATTTATAAAAGATTGCTAGTATACTAGTATACTAGGATCCTAGGACCCTAGTACAAGAATCCGAGCAGCCAGAGCGGGATCTGGTTGCCGCGTCCGAGCTCCATCTCGGCTACCGCCGTGGGACGGATAGCATCGCGGCTGGACGGTTTCTCCTTGACATCAAAATAATACTGGTTATCAATGATGAACATCGCCGAGCGCTCGGTAGCATTGACCTTGTGCGCGCCGTGGATCGCCGTATAGAAATTGGTCTCATACAGCTCCATCGGCGTCAGTTCGCGGGTGAAGATCATCCGCGCGAGGTTGGTATTATGCATATAGACCTTGGTCGGCTTCATCGGGAAATTCTTGTTCTCCAAGTACAGCAGGTTAATCAGACGCGAGTCCTTGAGATACTTGATATAGTTCATCGTGGTAGCGCGACTGAGTCCGATCTCGTCGGATATATTGCTGATATTAAGCGCAGAGGGCGCGTCTTCCATGAGGATATAGAGCAGTTTGCGGAGCTTATGGAGACAAGCCACGTCAATCTGCTTGATCATCAGCACATCCACCTCCAGCTGGGTATTCATGGTCTTGAGCAGCTCCGCCTCAAACGACGAGCTCTCCAGATAAGAAGGATAATAGCCATGATCGATGTAATCGCGGAAATAAGTAAGCGGATGTACCCGTTCGCATATCTCGCGGGAGATAGAAGCATGGCGCTGGATGATCTCCTCCAGCGTATAGGAGCGGAAACGCAGTCCTGTCTGGAGATTCAGATACTCGCGGAAAGAGAATCCGCGGAGGTTATAGGTCTGCACGATGCCCTTCAGGTCATTATTATCCTCATCAATAGGCATGACGGGCGTAGCGCAGAAGATCACATGCAAAGTCGGATATTTGCTATAGCAGCGCTTCAGTTCGCGCGACCAGTTGGGGTATTTGAAGAGTTGATCCAAGAACAGGTATCGTCCTCCGATCTTAACGAACTGGGACGCCACCTCCATCAGCGAATGTCTGGTGAAGAAGAAATCATTCATGCTGACGTACAGGCACGGGCGCAGCGGTCTTTTCAGACGGCGTCGTTTAGGCGAGGCAAGCGCCTCTTCCTCCGCTTTCTTTTTCTCCTCAATCTCCACTTCTTTGGCGCGCGAGAGCAAGAAATCGGTCTTCCCCACTCCACGTCCGCCCTTGATAGCAATCAGACGGTCGTTCCAATCAATCTCATCCATGAGCTGGCGGCGAATTGGCATTTTGGCATGCTCAACAAGATAATCATGGATGCGGAAAAAAGCATCGAGCATTTGCCCTTTGCGGGTATCTGCAGACGATGTTGCAAGCTGATCATTCTCTACTATTAACGCTTCATTTTTCTCCATTTTAGCCCAAATTTTGAAAATTCGCCGCAAAATTACAAAAAAAAATTGATATTTGCAAGGTTTAGATTACATTTTTTACAAAAAAATGAGGGATTACGTGTAATAACCCCTCCAAATTGTGCATTTTTGCTAAAAAAAGACGTGTTATTAGAGACTAATCGCCCCACTCGGGCAAACGCCCTCGCAAGTACCACACTCAATGCAAACCTCCGGGTCGATGGAATAATGTTCTCCCTCGTGGATTGCTCCAACCGGACATTCGTCAATACACGTACCGCACGCTACGCAGTCTGTTGAAATTTTGTAAGCCATAACGTTATTTATTTATTTGTTCATTTGGTCATTTGCGAGTGCAAAGGTACAACAAATTTTTGACACTACCAAATTTTAGGTATATTTTTTTCATTTTTTCTTTTTCTTTGCTGTTGCCAGCGCTGCTGCCAATTGTGCCGCAGGACCCGTTAACCCTTTATCCGTCAATCCTTTGCGTTTGGCGTAGGTGGTCCAGTCCTTCGCGCCGCCTTCTGTGCCGACCGGCATTCCAAGTTGTAGGTAGTGGCAGTAAGCGATGCCTAAGGCATCGGTGGCATCCAGTTTCTTAGGCATTTGTTCGTCGGGAATATGCAGAAACCGCTGGAGCATGCCTGCCACTTGCTCCTTGGACGAATGACCATTTCCGGTGATAGCCATCTTGATCTTCATCGGCGAGTACTCATAAATAGGGATGTCTTTGCTCAGCGCGGCAGCAATCGCCACTCCCTGGGCATGGACGATTTTGATCATCGTTTGCGGGTTTTTGTCCACAAACTGGGTCTCGATCGCCAAGCAGGAAGGCCGGTATTGGTCGATGATTTTCTGGAGGAAGAAAAACTCCTGCTGCAGACGCGGATACTGTCCCTCCAGTTTATGCACGTCGAGCACGCCAAAGTCCAGTATTTCAACCTGTTGCCCGACCGTTTTAAGAATCGCGTAGCCCATAAAAAGCGTACCCGGGTCCACGCCTAAAATAATATGTTCGGAGCGTAATTTATCGATCATTCTCTTTCACGAGTGCGCACAAATCCGCGGATGAGTACCACCACCGCTCCGGCGATGAGGACGTAATCCGCCCAAGGTTCAATTTTCGCAATACTGAGACCTGCTCCAACTGCCAGAATAATCAGGCCGATGATTAATATGATAGATGATTTTTTCATTCTTCTACAAGATAGATATCCTCATTACTATTATGCATATAATAATGTTCGCGCGCGTAGCGCTCGAGGCTGTCCGTTTGGTGGAGCGACTGAATCTCGCGTTTGGCTTTCTCCGCTCCCTCGCGGTACATATCCCGCTGCTCCTCCAGATGGCGGATCTCCCGTCCGCGTCGCGCGAACTGGATCAAACTTTGCTCGCCGATAAACAGGAACACCACCGCAAAAAGGAGGATAGTAATGACGTACTTACCCCATTTGCGAATCTTGATTGTGTTCCAAAAGTCTGAAAAGTTCATGTTGTTTTTCGATTTTCGGTGCAAAGTTACAATTTTATTTGCACATTTGCAAATTTTTTTGTACTTTTGTAGCCGATTTAATATGAATAGCGATGAAAACACGAATTTCACTCGTTGCGTTTCTGTTCTGCGCGTTGAGTATCGCAGCCGAAGTGCATATCGCGCTGCCGGATAGCGGCACGTGGAGCGGCCAGGCATTGAAGGAATATATCGGACAAACGGTGGTCTTCGACATGCCGATGATCGTTTGCAATAACGCAAACGGCAATTATATCGTATCGCCTTGGCGGCGTTTTCAGCCGGAATGCCAAGGCGTGGCGGGTTCGGCGGAATACAACGAGACCGTGCGGATTAATAGCACCTGTATGTTCAGTTTGAGCGGCGTAAGCGGTTACCACCGTTGCGGCGAGAAGATTTATGGTCTGCGTGCGAAAGTGATTAGCACCTCCGCCTTGGGTATGCAGAGCGGCACATGGCGTGGTAACACGCGCGCGGAACTGGAAGCAGGTCTGCCGGAGCTGGGTGATTACCGGCTGCTGGTATGCGGATTCAACCTGGAGAACTATTATCTCACATTTGGTTCGATGGGTGCGCGGAGCTATTCGGAGCACCAAGACCAGCGCGCCAAGGTCAGCAAAGCGCTGAAGAAGATAAACGCCGACATATACGGTCTGGTGGAGTTGCAGCAAGGAAACGAAGCAATCTCGGAGATCGTCAGCGACCTGAATAAGAACCTCCCGAAACGCAATTACCAGTTCTTCCGCGAAGCCGCAACGGGTACGTCCCAGAAAGTGGATTTCGTCTATGACGCCAACACAGTAGAACCCGTCGGCACGCCTGTGGAAACCAACGTAGAGCTGCCTTACCGCAAGAAAATGGTTTGCTTCCGAGAGATCGCCACGGGCGAGAAATTCATCTATTCGATCAACCATTTCAAATCGATGAATACAGGCGGAGCAGACCGCCGCGAGAACGAAGCAAAAGCGGTCGTTTCGCTCTATAATTCCTACCGTCGCTACCCCAATATCGCAGAAAACGATGTGCTGATCATGGGCGATATGAACTGCTACGCCAAGACCGATCCGATCATGGTGTTTACCGAGAAGAGCAATATGCTCGACCTCCATCGCGCTTTTCACGCCGACAGCAGTTACAGCTATATGTTCGGCGGTTTGGCAAGTTACATCGACCACGCCATCAGCAACGAGACGCTCTATCGCCAAGTAACCGGCATGGCAGGATACCATATCAACTCCGACGAGGACGATTATTATACGTACGACAAGTCCTCCGACCAGACCATGTTCCGCTGCTCGGACCACGACCCGGTTTTGGTGGGTCTGAAACTGGACAGCACGCTCTCGCAACCGATTGTGCCGTATTTCAACAATGCCGACATGGGAAAAGACAGCCTCTCCTTCTATTATATCTATACGGAGCAGAACGAGGATCCTATGATCTATTTCGACATCTACAGCATCAACGGCTACCGGATTTGCCCGCCAACGAAGATCCTTTATCAGGGGGACATCTTCGAGAAACGCACCAAATACTACACGCTATCAAACGACAACATAAACCTGCCGGACGAAGTAAAGCGATTCTTGCCGCTGCCGAAGGGGTTGTATGTGCTGCATTTCTACTACCGCGGAACTGTTATCTCGCATAAATTGATCATTCGATAAATGGATTTATTCAGCCAAATAGAAGAACCGGAACGCGAGGAGCTGCTGGCGTTACGAAAAGAACTGGAGGAGCAGAACTATAAGTACTATGTACTTAACGCTCCCACTATGTCCGACCGCGAGTTCGACGAGAAGATGCACCGGTTGCAAGAACTGGAGGCACGTTACCCCGATATGTTCGACCCCAAAAGTCCGACGCAACATGTGGGAAGCGATTTAGCAGTCAGCCATCAGCCATCAGCCGTCAGCAAAGGATTTGAGACGGTCAAGCACAAATACCCCATGCTATCGCTGGCGAACAGTTATTCGCGCGAAGAGATTGAAGATTGGGTGCGCAAGTTGCCTTCGGGTGTGGAAATCGTCTGTGAACTGAAATACGACGGACTTTCCATTTCGCTTTGGTATGAAAATGGAGAACTCGTTCGGGCACTCACACGCGGAGACGGACAGCAGGGAGATGACGTGATTGAGAACATCAAAACAATTCCCTCTATCCCACGACACGTCGTCGGGACGCCGTCGACCTTCGAGATGCGCGGAGAAGTGCTGCTGCCGTGGGAACGGTTCGAGGCGCTGAACAAGGAACGCGAGGAGCAGGAAGAGCCGCTCTTTGCCAACCCGCGCAATGCCGCGTCCGGCACACTCAAACTGCAAGATCCCAAAGAAGTGGCACGACGCGGATTGACCGCTTATCTATACTATATGCTGGGCGAGAACCTGCCGGGCAAGACCCATTTCGAACGGCTTTCGACCGCGCGGAAATGGGGATTTAATATCTCCGACGCCATCAAAGTGTGCAAGAATGTGGACGAAGTGATGGCGTACATTGCATATTGGGACACGGAGCGCAAGAATCTGCCGGTGGCGACCGATGGTATTGTACTCAAAGTCAATGATTTAGCTACACAGGAAGAACTCGGTTACACCGCCAAAACGCCGCGTTGGGCGATTGCCTACAAGTTCCCTGCAGAGAAGCAGTTGACGCTGCTCAAAGAGATCACATATCAGGTGGGCAGAACGGGTGTTGTAACGCCGGTGGCGAATCTGGAACCGGTGCAACTCAGTGGTACAATAGTGCAACGCGCTACACTCCATAACGAAGATTTCATCCGCTCGCTTGACATCCGTCCGGGAGACCGCGTGTGGGTGGAAAAAGGCGGAGAGATTATTCCGAAGATCACAGGTCGTGCGGAACGTGAAATCGGCAGACCTCGCGCCGACGTCGCGCTGCTCCCGGAGAGTGCCGAATATGCTTTTCCTGACGTTTGTCCGGAATGCGGAGCAAAGCTCGTGCGCGTGGAAGGAGAAGCCGCTTGGAGATGCCCGAACGAAGCGGGCTGCCCGCCGCAGATAAAAGGTAAGATTGAGCATTTCGTTTCCCGCAAGGCGATGAATATAGACGGCTTGGGCGAAGAAACGATCGACCTGCTCTACCGCCAAGGGCTGCTGCATAATATCGCGGATATATACGACCTCAAAGCCGAAGACATCGCCTCGCAGGAACGCTTGGGAGAGAAGTCCGCGCAGAACATGCTTGCCGGTATTGAGGCTTCAAAACAAGTACCATGGGCGAGAGTGCTGTTTGCGCTGGGAATCCGGATGGTGGGTGAAACGACGGCGAAGAAGATTGCCAGAGTGTATAACTCTATTGACTCGCTCCAATGGGCGACCGCGGAGCAACTGACCGCCATCGAAGATGTGGGTCCGCAGATAGCAGAGAATATCGTGCGGTATTTTGAAGACATCCGCAATCTGGAGATCTTGGAACGTCTGCGTCAAGCAGGGCTGCAATTCGAGGGAGAGAGCCTTCAGCCATCAGCCATCAGCCATCAATTGGACGGAATGAGTATTGTGATTTCCGGCACGTTTGCGCACCACAGCCGCGATGAATACAAGGCGATGATCGAAGCGCACGGCGGTAAGAATGTCGGCTCGGTCAGCAAGAAGACTTCGTTCATCTTAGCCGGCGAGAACATGGGACCCGAGAAGCGCAAGAAAGCAGAAGAGCTCGGTGTTCGCCTTATGACGGAAGAAGAGTTCCTGGAAATGATAAAATAAGAAAATGAGAAAACTATACCAATTCATCTTTGATTACCTGCGCAAGCGAATGCCGGAGCGCAATCCTCGCTTTCCGCATCTGGATCGGCCGCTGAAGATTATGCTGATCTACGAAAGCGATGTGCTGGAGCGCAACGATAGTATCAAATCCATTCGCCAGGACTTGCTGCGGAGACAGATGGATGTCACGATGTGGGGATTCGTTGAGAAGAAAGAGATCACTTCGCTCGTCCTGCCGCAAAGCCGCATCTTGGGTCTGGAGGATTTTAACTTTTGGGGCAAACCGAAAGAGCATGTGCTCAAAGACCTGCAGGCGGAGCACTATGATCTGCTGATAGATTTAACACCCCGCCCTATTCTATCGCTGCGCTATATTGCGATGTACACGGACGCGGATTTCAAAGTGGGTCTCAACTTAGGCGAAGGAATACACGATATGCTGCTTTCGCTACCGGATTTCACGCCGGAGCAAGGAGCAGAGGCGGCGATTGAGGCAGCGTGGCTGTATGAACAGATGATGAAATTCTTAACAACCATCAAAAGTAATGATTAAAGGACTCGGAACGGCACTTATCACGCCCTTCAAAGCAGATAAGAGCGTGGATTACGACGCATTGGCGCGCCTGCTGGATACACAGTTGACAGGCTTTGTGGATTACATCGTTGTGCTGGGTACCACCGGCGAAGCCGCTACTATGACCGAAGAAGAGAAGAAAGAGGTCAGACAGTTCATCGTTAACTACGTCCGTGGGCGTCTGCCGCTGGTATTAGGCGTTGGCGGCAATAACACGGCGGCGGTATGCGAGAGTTTGCGCTCGATGGACTTAAGCGGGTTTAGCGCCATACTGAGCGTTTGTCCGTACTACAACAAGCCGAATCAGGAAGGACTCTTCCAGCATTTCTGCGCAGTAGCGGAAGCAAGTCCGATTCCCGTGATATTATATAATGTACCCGGGCGCACGGGCGTGAACCTGCTGCCGGAGACCGTTATGCGCATCTACAATGCCCACCCCGATAAGATCTGCGGCATCAAAGAAGCGTCCGGCAACGTAGAGCAGATCAAGCATTTGATAGCTATCAGCCGTCAGCATGCAGCATTCAGCGTCATCTCCGGCGATGACGGTATAGCGTGCGAACTGATGGAAGCAGGAGCTGCAGGATTGATCTCCGTAGCGAGCAACGTGTTCCCGGAGGACTTCTGGCACATCGTGCATGACAAAGATGCAGCCTTGCAGGCGAAGTACGCAGAGATGATCAAACTCCTCTTTGCAGAAGGCAATCCGGTTGGTATCAAAGCCGTTCTGGCGCAAAAGGGATTGATAGAGAATAATCTAAGGCTGCCGCTTGTTCCTGCAAGCGAGGAATTAAGCTGTCAGATGTCAGCCGTCAGCCGTCAGATATCAGATGTCAGATAAAAAAAGAGCTCGCAAAATGCGAGCCTTTTTTGTAAGAACCGATCCGCCATGCTTGGCGGATTCTTGCGCAATTACTTCGCAGCTTTCTTCGCTTGGTCAACAACTGCCTTGAAAGCAGCGGGTTGATTCATAGCGAGGTCAGCGAGCGCTTTGCGGTTGATGACGATACCTGCTTTCTTGAGCAGACCCATCAACTGGCTGTAGCTCAGACCCTCGAGGCGAGCAGCAGCGTTGATACGCTGGATCCAGAGAGCACGGAATGTGCGTTTTTTGTTCTTACGATCGCGGTAAGCATACTGCAAACCTTTCTCCCATGTGTTCTTTGCAACGGTCCATACATTGGCACGACCACCAAAGTTACCACGGGTGAGCGACATGATCTTTTTGCGACGGTTGCGCGAAGCAACGTGATTTACTGATCTTGGCATTTCTCTTGTCCTTTCACTTTAATGGTTAGTACTTAACGAAGCAGGAGCATCTCACGGATGGAGCGCATGTTCGTCTGATGTAAGCGTGCTTACGCTTGATTTTACCGGTTCCGGTAAGCGTGAAACGCTTTTTAGCACCGGAGTTCGTTTTTACCTTTGGCATTTTGTTTTGAATTTAGTTATTAATAATATAAGTCTCGGGCAGCCACGCGTACTCAGACGCGATAAAAAGGTAGGCCCTACGACTTGTTTATGGGCTCTGGAACGGCTATTACTTTTGGCTCCTCGGGCTGATGAAGAGGATCATTCTCTTCCCCTCGAGGGTTGGCACATTATCGGGTTTGCCGTATTCAGCGAGGTCGGCAGCGAAGCGCGCGAGGAGGAGTTCGCCCTGCTCCTTGAAGACGATGGACCGTCCGCGGAAGAAGACATAAGCTTTCACTTTGTTTCCTTCTTTGAGGAACTCGATAGCGTGCTTGAGCTTGAAGTTGTAATCGTGGTCATCGGTTTGCGGTCCGAAACGGATCTCCTTCACCTCTTGCTTTTTCTGGTTCGCCTTCGCTTCCTTTTGCTTTTTCTTCTGAGCGTAAAGGAACTTCTGGTAGTCAATGACGCGGCAGACAGGAGGAGTAGCAGTAGGAGCGATCTCAACGAGATCAAGGTTTTGCTCATCTGCAATTCTCATTGCCTGCTGATAGGTGTAGATACCGGGCTCTACATTTTCGCCAATGAGGCGCACTTGCTGGACACCGCGGATTTTGTCGTTGATACGATGCGGGTCCTCTTTAATAACTCGACCACCGCGTGGTCGCTGAGGGATAGTTGCTATATGTTCAACTTTTAATAGTTAATAATGTGCTTTCCGTGCGGGCACAAATTGCCCTACCATCGAAAAAGCGGACAAAATTACTACATTTTTTTGATATACGCAAGAGTTGAGTGATTTTTTTCACTTTTTTCCGTAATTATTTGCGCGCGTGAAATATTTTTTGTAATTTTGTAGCCGATTTTGACATAATGTGTAAAATCTTAAATACTACAATATTATGAAGAAGAGTTTATTGGTATTAACCACAGCTATCGCGTTGGCATTTATCGGTTGCAAGGAAAGTCCGTATATCAACGCACCGGGTGACAATGAGATGACCAAGAATGACACCATGCCGTCTATTGCAGATCCCGATCCGACACCGGATCCGGCGGGCGTAGCGATTCCGGCAGGAACGATCAATGTGAACGAGGCGGTGAAGATAGGTCAGAAATTAGCAGCCGGACAGTCATCTGACGAGGAATATTATATCAAAGGCTGGGTAAGACGTTTCGACGAGACCCAGCGTTCGAAATCGGATTTCGAGAGCAAGTTTGCCCAATACGGCAACGACTACGTTTATCTGAGCGCCCGGAACGACGGCAAGGGTTCGAAAGAGTTCTATTGCTACCGTATATTGGGCAAGAACGGCGCTCCGCTGCCCGATCACGACGCATTGCAGATCGGCGATTTCGTGGTGGTGAAATGCAAGATCCAGAACTATAACGGTATCATTGAGAGCAGCGGAACGTGTGGCACTTATTCGTCCAGCAACGCGCATTTCAACGAGGTATTCCCTCCGTTCCCGGGCTGTCCTGAGCCGGGTGAAGGCGAAATCAGCGTGAACCGCGCTAAAGAGATTTGCGACAGCATCGGAGCAGGCAAGACGACCAGCGAGAGCTATAAGATCCGCGGCGTGGTGACAAGCGTGACCGACAAGACGCTGAGCAACTACGGCAACATGACCTTCAACATCTCTTCGGACGGCGAGGTGACAGCAACCTGCTTCCGCCTGTTCTACAAGAGCGCAAACAACAAATTCACCAATATCAACCAAGTGATGGTAGGCGACACCGTGCTGGTGAATGCAAAAATCCAGAACTACAACGGCACATGCGAGCCGGTACAAGGATTCATCGAGCAATCCACCAACCCGAACTTTTGAGAATTGACAATTGAAAATTGAAAATAAAAAATAAATAACAAAAAATGGCAAGTTTACAAAGAATTAGAAATCATGGCGCATTGTTGATCGCGATTGTCGGTCTCGCCATGTTGGCATTTATTCTCGGAGACTTTTTGAACTCCGGTAGTAGTTTCTTCAACCGCAATCGCGAAAACATCGGCGAAGTAGAGGGTCAGAAGATCCACTACACGGAGTATGAAGCAGCAAGAGAGCAATTAACAGAAGTGTACAAGATTGAGAGCGGTCGTACGGATTTCGACGAGGACCTGTACGCCCAGATCCGCAGCCAGGTATGGAACATGTTCGTAATGGACTACACGCTGCGTGCGCAGGCAAAAAAGATCGGAATGGACATCACCGCAGACGAGCTGAGCGAGTTGTGCATCGGTGAACATCCTCACCAGATCATCGCAGGGCGTCGTGCTTTCATGGACGAGAACGGTCAGTTCAGCCGCGACATCGTGGTGAACCTGTTGCAAGCGATCAACGACGAGAGCGGCGACGAGGAGCAGAACGCGAACCTCAAGCAAGCCAAGACCTATTGGCTGTACTGGGAGAAAGCCGTTCGTATCAGCTACATGCAGGAGAAATACACCACGCTGCTGCAACACCTGCTCAAGGCAAACTCGCTGGACGCAGAGTACGCATTCAACGAGCGTCAGAACGGCGTGAGCGCGGAGTACGTGATGAAACCATACTACACCGTGGCTGACAGCCTGGTTAAAGTAAGCGACGGAGACATCAAGAAACTGTACAAACAACACCTGTCGCAGTACAAACAGACTCCGAACCGCGCAATCAAATACATCGCTTACGACATCGTGCCGAGCGAGGCTGATTTCAAAGCAGCAGAGACGCTGCTGCAAAACCTGCAGGAGGAGTTCAAGACCGCAGAGGACGTAAGTCTGGTTGTGAACACCAATTCGGACATCATGTACGACGGTCGCGATTACTCGGAGCAGACCGTTCCGGCGCAATTCAAAGAGTTCGCTTTCGCAAAGGGCGCTAAAGCCGGCGATTGCACGGACATCCTCTTTGAGAACAACACCTACGCGATGGCTCGTATCATGAAAGCCGGTTACTCGATGCCGGATTCCGTAGAGCTCAAAGCGATCGTAGAAGGCGGTGAGGACCAAGAGTTAGGTTGGTTCAAAGCAACCGATCTGCCGAAGAACATTGCAGAGCCGGCATTGGCAGGCAAACGCGGTGAGCGCTTCACCGTAGCAATGGGAATGGGTGAGCAGACCTACGAGATCATGGAGATCGGCAAACCGTCGCCGAAAGTAAAACTGGCTATCCTCGCCCGTGAGGTGACTCCGTCCAGCAAGACCTACTCCATCATCTACAACCAAGCTAAACAGTTCATCGTAGATAACAACAATGCCGAGGCATTGGAGAAAGCAGCCCAAGAGGCAGGCATGACCGTTATACCGCAGTACAACCTGACCGCAACGACCGAGAAAGTAGGTCAGCTGAAGAGCAGCCGTCCGATTGTTCGTTGGGCATTTGAGGCAAAAGAAGGTCAAGTGAGCGATGTATTCGAGTGCGGCCAGCAGTTCGTGATCGCTGCGCTGACCGAAGTGAACGACGGTGAGTACCGTCCGATGGAGGCAGTACGCGCAGAGTTGACCTACGAGGCTACCAACAATGCCAAAGCAGCTTATATCCAGAAAGAGCTGAAAGGCGTTGAGAGTCTGGAGGCAGCCGCAGAGAAGATGGGTCAACCGATCCAACATATCGAGCGCGTGAGCCTGGCTGACAACCGTTTCGGAAACGCAGGTGCCGAACCGGCTGTGATCGGTACAGCTATCGCACAAGGCGAGAACGTACTGAGCGCTCCTATTCAGGGTAAGATGGGTGTCTTCATGGTAAAGACCGGAGCTGCCAACAATATCAGCGAAGATTTTGTTGTTGAGAACGAGAAAAACCGTTTGTCAAGCCGCTATGCTTATCTGCCGTACCAGGCAATGCAGATCCTTGAGGACCAGGCTGAAGTGGTTGACAACCGCGCTAACTTCCAATAATCGCGCGCGTGCGTAATTATAATAAGGTCACATCGCCTTGGGTGTGGGTACCGACGTTGTACTTCACAGAAGGAATACCCTATTTTTTGGTAAACAGCATCTCTGTGATGCTGTTTGCTAAAATGGGAGTGCCAAACGACCAGCTGGCATTCTTCACCACCCTGCTCTATTTCCCATGGTTTCTCAAGGGCTTATGGGCTCCGTTCGTGGATATCATCCGAACCAAACGATGGTGGATTATTGCGATGCAAGTGCTGATGACAACGCTGTGCATCTTGTTAACAGTGACGTTACCGCATCCGGATCCGGAGCTGATTGCAGCGAAAGAGACTTCGGTCGGTCTTTTCCGATGGACGCTGGTCTTTTTTATCATCGCAGCCTTTGCTTCTGCTACGCACGACATTGCGGCAGACGGCTATTACATGCTGGCGCATGACACCAAGAGCCAAGCCGCTTTCATCGGAATCCGCTCTACGTTCTATCGCATCGCGTCTGTCTTTTCGCAAGGTGTGCTGGTGTATATCGCCGGGTACATTGAGAATAAAACAGGCGATATTCCGATGTCCTGGCAGCTGACTTTAGGTGCTACGAGTGTCATTCTCTTCTGCGTAACGCTGTACCATATTTTCTTCCTGCCCAAAGCGCAAGCGGATGACCAGCGTTCGGTCAAGAGTGCCTCGGAGGCGTTGAATGAGCTGAAAGAATCGTTCGGCACGTTCTTCACCAAACCCGGTGTGGGGCTGGCAATCGGATTCATGCTGCTCTACCGTCTGAGCGAAGGATTTCTGGTTAAACTATGTCAACCATTCCTTGTTGACAGCCGCGCAACGATGCTGCGCAACGGTCAGATCATCGGAGGCGGACTGGAACTGAGTACAGATACGGTCGGATTGCTGTATGGCACAATAGGCGTTGCTTTTCTGCTCCTTGGTGGTATTCTCGGAGGAATCTATATCTCCCGCCACGGACTGAAACGTTCGCTTTGGCTGATGGCTTCCGCCCTGACGCTGCCGAGTTTCGTCTATTGCTACCTGAGTATGGCGCAACCCGAATCGCTGTGGATCATTGGCAGCGCTGTTAGTTTTGAGAACTTCGGCTACGGCTTCGGTTTTACCGCCTATATGATGTATATGATGCATTTCTCGGAGGGCAAATATAAGACCTCGCACTATGCTATCTGCACGGCATTCATGGCTCTAAGTATGATGATCCCGGGTTTCATCGCCGGTTCGCTGGAGATGGCAGTGGGCTATTCCACGTTCTTCTGGATCGCCAATGCATGCAGTATTACCACTTTTGCAATAACCTATTTTGTATATAAAAAACTATGATAAAACGAATTATTCCGGACGCGATCACATGTTGCAATCTGCTATGCGGCAGTATAGCCGTTTTTCTGGCTACACAAGGTGCATTTATATGGGCGTTTGTGTTCATTTTAGCGGGTGCATTCTTTGATTTCTTCGATGGTATGAGTGCTCGTCTGCTGAAGGCTCCAAGCCCTATCGGCGTGCAGTTGGATTCGCTGGCGGACGACATTACCTTCGGTTTGGCACCGGCGATGATGCTCTTCTGCTATCTGCGTCCTATTCTCGGCTGGTGGGCTGCGATTGCATTGCTAATGGCTGCTTTTTCCGCTCTTCGCTTGGCGAAATTCAACGTCGATGAGCGTCAGCATGATTCGTTTATCGGTTTGGCAACACCGGCAAACGCTATTTTTTGGGGCGGTATATGCTGCATGCCGTATGCCATGTTGGCGTACGACTGGATGGGTTGGTGCCTGCTGGGAATATCCTTGCTGAGTTGCTATCTGCTGAATGCAGAGATTCCGTTCTTCAGCTTCAAAGGATGGCAGAAAGACAAGATGGTCATTTGCTCTTTCTTGGTCGGATGTCTCATTATTATCGGCTTTTGCGTAGCAAAAGCAATCATGCATCATCATATTGAGTTCGCGCTCTTCAGCGGAACAGGTTGCATCCTCTGGTACGTCATGCTGAACGTACTTTTGGCGTTTGTTCCGCAGAAGAAATAATGTACTATTATTAAGATTTTAGTTACATACGACTCACATACGAGACACATACGAGACACATACGAGACACAACCGACACAAAAATAGCCCTTTTGGGGCACAAAAAATATACGATTATTAAGATTTTAACCTTTTCAGCCATGCGAAAACAGACCCTTCTTTTCCTCGCCGCGCTCCTCTCTCTCAGCCTCTCGGCGGAGACCTATACGATTGTGTTCAACAGTAGCGAAGGCAATTCCGACTCCAGCAGTTCCAAAAAAGTCCTGAGCGAGATCGTCTTGAGTTCCACGCATGGCTGCGCAAGCAATATCAGTACAGCCAATAATATCTATCGGGCGAGAGCAGGGTTTGGTATCAAAGGCGGTACAGAAAAGACGAAAGGCGAACTCACGATAGACCTGAACACCACGTATCATATTACCTCCATGCGGGTCTATGCCGCTCCTTTTGCGGGAGACTCGACGAAAGGCAATTTCCTCTCCGTTTGCGGTCAAACCATCACATGGGCAGACGGACATAAATATGAGATTTATCCTTATAATCTGACGCTTAATCAAGACATTCAATCGCTTGCTATCACGGCTCTGGCGGCAAAAAACAACCGCTGGTATATACAGAAGATTGAGTTTGAAGCGGAAGATCCGATGCCGACACATGCCAAACTGGACATACCGATGACCATTGATTTGGGGCGCGTAAACACCTATCCGGACGAGTTACCGGCGGAAGATGTCTATAATATTGACATCTGCGGCAAGGACGTCAATTCGCCTATCGTACTCAGCATGAGCCAAGGGACCTATTTCTCGGTTCATCCGGCTTCACTACCGGCGCAAGGCGGAGAAGCCAATATCGCCTATAGTATCAATTTCTCCGGCTACACCACGCTCCATGACACCCTGATCGTGGAATGTATGGGAGAGGATCAGATTCCTCTGCTGGGCAAAGTACCTATTAAGATTAGCACCTATATCCCCTCGCAGCATACCAACGTAAATGTCGATTCGAGCAGCATGCGGATAGGTCCGATGCCCGGCAATTATTATGCTACAGCGCAGGGCACACAGGATTCCGTGCTCAAATCGCAGTTAGGCAAAATCATCAACTGCGGCATCCGGTACAAATACGGCAGCGGCAATCGCAAGACATGGGATGGGTTCTATTATACCGACCGGGACACCGTCACTAACCAAGTGCTGGACATGTATTCCGATAATATCCGGTATTTTAATATCGACAAACCGACCGCGAGTGTAGCAGAGTTCGATATCGAGCACATGCTGCCTAAGAGCTGGTGGGGAGGAGATGTCAATCCCGCGTATTGCGATCTCTTCCATTTGGTTCCGGGAGACTACTCTGCCAACCGCAGCAAGTCGAATCATGCACCGGGTATTCCCAGCGACACCACGTTCTGGAACGGCTCGTTTGCTACCGGCAGCGGAGCGGCTTACGGTCTGCAAAAAGTGTTCTGCCCTGCGGATGAATACAAAGGAGACTTTGCACGGGCGTATTTCTATATCGCAACATGTTATGGAGATACCCTCAAATGGGTGGAAAGCGGCGAACCGGGAACAGCCATGACCAACGATAGTTGGCAGGAGTTCCGACCTTGGCTGCGGGACCTGCTTTTGCAGTGGCATCGGATGGATCCGGTGAGCCAAAAGGAACTGGATCGAGCCGTGCAAGTCAATAAGATTCAAGGCAACCGGAATCCGTTTATCGACTACCCCGATTTGGTGGAATATATCTGGGGAAACAAACAAGGCACAGCAGTGGATTTCCATCTGCTGCAGCAGAGTTATGGCGACGCATACAACGAAACCGCAACCGCTATCCCCGGCACTCGTGATCATAAGAGCGCGGCACGCAAAGAGCTGCGAGAGGGAAAGATTATAATTATTTTCCAAAATTCAACAATTTACAACACTTTAGGACAACCAATTCAGTAAGTGTGTCAATTTTTCCACATTTTTCGCGGAAATGTGCACGCGCGCGTAAGATAATTTGTGTAACTTTGCAGCGTTTTTCAACAGCCAACATTTAACACACAAATCAATATGAAAAAACAACTATTCAATGCCCTACTCTGCTGCCTGCTGATGGTGCCTTTCGTCGGCATCCATGCGCAGAGCACAGTGGTCGAGGGTCAGTCCACGGAAGGCAAGGACTTCTGGGTAACATTCATGCAGGCGGACCAGGGAGACAACGACCTCATCCTGCAACTTTCCATTTCAGCTCGCGAGGACTGCCAGGTGACAATCAGCAATCCGTTCACCACGTACTCGGAGACCGTTGATGTAGTGGCGAACCAGATGGCGCTGGTTACTCTCTACCACGGCAATGTCATTGCAAGCACGGCGCGCACCGCTATGGCGGGGACTGGCAAAGTCTGCTATGCCGTTAATTCGGAGCAGATAGATACTTGCGCTTTGCATGTTACTTCGGACAAGAACATATCGCTTTTTGCTACCAACTACAAATACGCTACGTTCGACGCTACCAACGTGCTGCCTACGGCATCGCTCCTGGACGAGTACTATATCCAGACCTACACCCCTTCGGACCACGGAGGCGTCAGCTCCACACAGGGTACCCATTTTGCTGTGATAGCAGCCGAGGATAATACCGTCATTGACTACTGCCCTACCGTGGATACCAAACTGACCGGAGAAGCCAAAGCCTCGCTGGAATACGTCGGAGGAGACATCATGCTGCTGGATGAGGCGGTACGCCCCTACGCCCAATATCGGATCGGACAGGATACGCTCCATTCGCCGGTACTGAAGAAAGGACAGGTCTGGTATGTATGGACTGGAAAGAAAGACAACACACCTGGTGACTTGTCCGGAACATACGTCAAAGCGCGTGACGGCAAGAAAATAGCGGTGTTCCAAGGTGCACCGCATACGAATATACCCTATCAGGTGCGTCAGAGAGACCATATCTTCTCGCAGGCCATGCCTACTCAGTACTGGGGAAATACGTTCGTCCTGACAGCGTCGAAGAACCGTTTCGCCGACATCATCCGTGTCATGGCGCTCAATGATGGTACCGAAGTGCGCATCAACGGCGAACTCGTACATACATTCAATTTTGCACAGGATACAAAACGCTATTGGGAGTTCTCTATCGGTCCCAAGGGTACCTACGCGCAGAACGGAAGCTGCCTGCTGACGACATCTTGCCCCTGCTCGGCGCACCTTTTCATCACTTCTCAGGAGTACCAGGGAGGCGATAAGAAAACGAACGGAGACCCCGCAATGATGTGGATCAACCCGATTGAGCAGCAGATAGACCAGGTGACCTTCGCTACATACCAGAGTCTGGGAAAAGATGGTACAGGAACAAGCAGAACAACCTATCACTATTGCAACGTGGTGACAGACCAGCCGGATAAAATGATACTGGACGGAGCACCTATCGCCTCGCAGTTCCAACCCGTATCCGGCTCCTCTAATTATCACTACGCACAAATAGACTTAGGCACAACAGCCGGCTCGCATACCCTCAAGAGCAACGGCTCGAACTTCATAGCACACGTATATGGATTTACGGAGAACGAATCATACGGCTACTCCGCCGGCGGAGCGACCAAACCACTGACTCAATTCATTACAATCAATGGTCAGATCTTCTCGCCGGATACGGAGAACAACCTCTGCGGCGAAGACACTATCAAATTCGCATGCCACCCGGACTACGAATTTACCAAACTCGTTTGGAACTTCGGAGACGGATCGCCGGCAAAAGAAGTGACATACGAAAATCGGGACATTGATTCCATTGTTCCGCACTATTATGAGAAATCGGGCGTCTATCCGGCATACGTACTCATCTATCGCGAGAGTAGCCACGTATGTGCGGGACAGAACGCAGTGGATTCCATTCCGGTTACGGTCACCATCGGACGCTACCAATTCTCGATTGACGAGATTGAAATTCCTTGTCCGGAAGACGGAAAAGCATACACCGGCAAGGTTTTCTATAGCAATGAAGGCAAAGTGAACTTGCATGGCGACAATGTGACAATTGAGTTTAACGACGTAGCTAAAGCAGATGGATTCAGAAATGACCAATTGGTTATCAACGATTCGTATTTCCAGATCACCATTCCTGCTACCGCCAAACCGGAAACAGCATACGGCATCCACTTGGTCATCAAATCTGATTGCGGTGGAGCTGACACGACCATGAATTTCATGATCAATTTCGACAAGGATGTCATCAGCCAGCGCTATGACAATGTGCTGGGTCTGCTCACTACGCCGTTTGCGGGTAAGGAACTGAGCGATTTCCAATGGTATCGTACTTCAGATAGTACTGCGCTGGAAGGTCAGGTTTCTGCAAACCTCAATTTCTATGATGTACCGGGTAGCACAGACGACGCTTTCTATGTTTGCTTCACGATCAACAAAGGTCAGAGCGACGAGGTTAGAACGTGTGCTTGCGCTAAAGCCTTCGGCGAGAACGCAAGCGTTCATCAGTTCGAAGCAGATACTATCGGCACAGGATTAGTAATCACGGCTACTTATACCTTGCAACGCAATGGTAAAGTGTTTGTGAACGCAAACTGGAACGGAGCAAAGAATCTGGAGTGCTTTGCGCAATGGATTGACGCAAGCGGACATGTTTACAAAGATATGAAATTTGACGTCCCCGATGGCGGTTGCACCATTGATACTCCGGCAGAGAGCGGTTTGTACCTGCTCTATGTCAGAACCGGCAAAGGCAGCCGTAGTTTCAAATTTATCATTCAATAAATCTAATATAGGAGAACACGGATATGAAAAACGTATTTAGAAACATACTGATTGCAAGTGTTATTCTGAGTTTGACTGCTGCTCCGGTTGCAATGTACGCAATGCCGGAGCCGGTACCTGCAACCCAAACCGACAAGCAAAAAGCAGCTGCGCAGAAGAAGAAAGAAGCGGAGAAACGCAAGAAAGAACAAGAGAAAGCCAAAGCTCAGCGCGAGAAACAGAAAGCATCCGAGGCTAAGAAACGCGAGGCAGAGAAAAAACGCGAAGCGGCAGCCAAAGCCAATGCCAAGAAACAGGCAGAGCGCGATAAAGCAGCGGCTGAACGCGCAAAAGAAGCTGAAGAACGCGCGGAAGCACAGGCTAAGAAAGAAGCGGAAACAAAAGCGAAAGAGGAAAAAGCGATCCGCGACTACGAGAAATACCAAGAGAACTTAGCTAATCCGAAAACGGAAGTAGTGTCCTATTTCAACCTCGGTCTGCGTCTGGGCTATGCAGCAATGATGGATAAGATCCAACCCGCTGCTGATGGTTCGCTCTACGGAGCCGGCACGCTGAATAGGAGCAATGCCCTTCAGCAGTTGAAAGGTGGTCCGGGCGCCGGTCTCGATGTCACGTACAACCTCGAATACGGACATTTCCTCTTTGAGACAGGTCTCGACCTGAGATTCCTCAATTCTACTTCCGCCTATGGCTTCCAGGCTACGCGTGCGGATAAGACGTACGGCGCTACGTATGTTTATCTGTTTGATAATCTGAAAGAAAATAGAAATATGCTGGAGGTGGGTATTCCGGTTATGTTCGGTGCTCAGTTTAGCAGATACTATTTCTTATTAGGAGCGAAAGTGCACTACGGTCTCCCGATGAGTTATACTCAGAAAGGTCAGTATGACATCGTAGTGAACGATCCGAATATGCTGGAGCCTTACGGAATGGGTATTCACCAGCTGAATGGTCAAACCGACCAGAAAATGGTATTCAAGCAACCGGATGTCAGCGTTGCGGCAGAGATCGGTTTGGATCTGGACGAATGGCTGCAAGCGCAACCGGATAAAAAGCAACCCAAGGTGAAACCCGGTCAGCGTCTGCCTTTCGGCCGCGAGCACGTACACTATCGCGTGGCTTTGTTCGCTGAATACGGTGTGCTCAATACCAACGCAACACCGAAAGCCAATCCGGTTGCGTTTGCAACGGACAATGTGGAGGTTCAAAAGACCAACACCATGCTGGCTATGAATGGCGACACCAAGCTGAATAACCTCTTTGTAGGTGCTAAATTTATGATCCAATTCGAGGTTCCGGGCAAAAAAGCACGCCCTGTTCCCCCACCCTCTTCCTATGCAATCTACAGCGTTGTGAACGCTGTAACCAACGAACCTTTGGAAAAGGCATTTGTAGAGACTCGCGGCACAGAGAGCGGAAAGATCGCTATGCGTGAGAAACAAATAGGCCCGAAGGGCTTCCGCCAGAAACATGCAGTAGGCTCATTCACCGCTACGGTTAAAGCGGATGGTTTCTACGATGCTACGCAAGTATTTGAGATTGAGAAAGTGGGTAGCACCGAGTACGTCACTATTGCCATGAGACCTCGTCCTGTTCTGCGCGTTCGCGTGACGAACAAAGAGACAGGTCTGGCTGTGCCTGCTGTGGTACAAATCCGCAAGAGCGGCGCAGAAGAACCGGCATACAGCCTTGCTACAGATTCAACGAACGGTGCAGCTCGCCAGATGCTGGAGGAAGGTCCTAAATATAGCCTCCATATCGCGCAAATGGGTTATGACACCGTAGATATGGCGATTGCCAATATCGGCGATTCTCTCAACATCCAGTTGACTCCGATTAAGAAAGGCGAAGTCTTCATCGTTAAGAATCTCCATTTCGCGACCAACAAGACACGTATCCTCTCTCGTTCGGAGCAAGCGCTTAATGACCTATATATGTATCTCGCGCGCAACCCGCAGGTACGCGTGAAGATCGTCGGTCACACCGATAATGTGGGTAAGGACGAAGCGAACCAGAAACTGTCTGACGGACGTGCCAATGCAGTAATGAACGAACTGATCGAACGTGGTATCAGCGCGGATCGTCTGCAGGCAGAAGGTCGCGGTGAGACCCAGCCGATTGACACCAACGACACAGAAGAAGGTCGTCAGAATAACCGCCGTGTTGAGATTGAAATACAGTAATAATCAGAACAATATCAACCTATATGAAACGATTCTTTAAATCGCTGACACTTGCTACGTTGCTGGTAGCACTCAGCCTTCCGGCATGGAGCCAGTCCTCTACGGAAGGAAAGGAGTTCTGGGTAGCCCTCACGCTTTGTGCCGCACCCAGCAACGGACTGCCGGAACCATTTATTGCGATTTCTACCAAACAGAACACCAGGGTAACCATCTCCAATCCCAATATCTTGGTGAACGGGCAGCCTTGGTCGATCACTCGCGACATTTCTGCTAACCAATGGGAAGTGTTTGACGGTAGCGCTATTTCGCTGGACAAATGGTATCCGCAAGCAGCCAACTCGATAGCAAATGCAGCGCAGCAAGCCAGTAAAACAAACAATTTTGGACTCAAAGTAGTTGCGGATCATGACATATCCGTCTATGCAGCATTGCGCATGGAGAATTCCTTCGACGCAGCCAATGTCCTGCCTATCCATGCTCTGCAGCGTGAGTACTACACTCAGGACTACCCGCCGTATATCAAACCGGACGACGGAGAATCGCTGTCTATGTTCACTGTTCTGGCTACTGTGAACGGAACGAATGTAGCCATCACTCCGGCATGCAAGACGCACGACAACAAAGCTGCAGGCCAGACTTTCAACGTCACCTTGAATGCCGGTCAGACGTATTACGTGATCTCCGAGACACTCCAGTCACTATCGGGGTCGCATGTAGTAGCAGACAAGCCGGTAGCAGTATTCCAAGGCGATGTATTCACCCAGATTCCGGGCGGAAAAGCAGCACGTGACTGTACCTATGAGCAAGCAATGCCGGTGGACTACTGGGGCACCCAGTTTGTTATTACCCGCAGCCTCCAAAAGGACGCTAACCGTATCCGTATCACCGCGATGGAGAACGGCACGGAGATTTTCTACGGATCGAAAGCGAACGGCACGCTCTTAGGCAT
Source organism: uncultured Bacteroidales bacterium (assembly GCA_902765485.1). GTDB lineage: Bacteria > Bacteroidota > Bacteroidia > Bacteroidales > Paludibacteraceae > Colicola. The sequence goes on along the minus strand of CACWZZ010000003.1, from coordinate 18,283 downwards.
GTGCAATGCCGGAGAGACGTTCGAGATCGAGATGTATAAAACGCTCCCCACCCAGCAAGGATTGATACACCAACCGGACATCAAACTGCAAGAGGACGCGGCTTTTATCGAGACCTCGTGTCCTGTTGCCGTTTACTCATACGATGTCAGCAACGGATACCAATCGACGCCGACGGAAATGATTAACAGCCACGGAGACCCTTCGGCTGTCTGGGTGTCGCCTATCCAGCAGAAGATCGGTAATATCACCTTCGGAACCTGCTATACGAACAAGACAACAGACCACTGCATCAACGTGCTGGCTGAGACAAGTGCATGCCAGAATACTGTATTGAAAGCGCTAAAGTTTGACAACATCCTCAATCGGTCGGTGGAGATAGACAAAAGTTCGCTTTTGGTTTGGACTCCCGTTCCCAATAACCCCTTCTACTCCTATGCACGGGCTATGATTGGCGACGCCAACACACAGGATTTCAGCGTCTTCCGTCTGGAGAACGCCAAAGGCTTTAACGCCATTGTATATGGTAACGGAAATGATGAAAGTTATGCCTACTCCGCCGGTTCGGCTGCTGTTGAGCGCGGTGTGAATGTAGATGGAGAGACGTTTACTAATGGATTTAAAAGCGACTCAAGATTCTGTCTGGATAGACCGTTGCAATTCGATTCGAAAGTCGGAACGGACGAAATCACCCGCGTGGATTGGACATTTGGCGATGGTACTTCGGAGTACAATGGTATGCCGCAAACGGAACACACTTATACGTCGCCGGGTTGGTATGACGTTACGGCGAAACTGTTCGGTCATCAGGTCTGCACCGACGAGAGCAATCAGGAATTAGGAACCGTTCATTTCACCTTCCGCGTCATGCCTCCTGATACGGTTTACATGAAGCCGGAACACCGTTGTATCTCTGTGGATAGCATCTACGACGGTCGCAAACTGACAGCAGAAGAGATTGCAGAAATGATTGCAAATGGCGGCAATGACACCACTCAGGTCAATCCGGAAGATTGCTCCAGCGAGGTACATATCACGCCTGTCAGCTATGGTATAGATACTGAAGAGAAATTAGACACCATCACCGGAGAAGACCAAGCTACCGGTCATAATAACAAAACATACTACGCTTCCACGGATGTGATTGACACAATTCCTGCGACGGTTAACAGATGTGCTATTTATCGCAAGTACTATGTCAAAGTCATTACCTGCTTGGCAATGACGGTTACGAATGATTCCGCGGCGCAACATGTCTGCCCGAATAACACGCTGGATATCGAATACACCAAGACCAAAGGCGATCTCGGCGAAGCACGGTTCGTCATTCCGGGAGTATTGGACGAAGAGGTTAATATCGACAATTACAATACCCAGATGGGTAAACTCTCATTGCCGACCCAGAATTTGAAACCGGGTCTGTACAAAGGTGAGTTGAAAGTGGAAGATCAGTATTGCGACAACAAGACATTCCCTATTGACGTTGCTGTTTACTACCCCAAAGACATCTTCTTGTATAAGTTCAACAATGTCTTGGCAGTTTACAAAAAAGGCTTTGGAGGTAATAATGAATACAATTTAGCAGATTATACTTTCCAATGGTATCGTAACTATTTGCCGATTGAAGGCGCAACCGAGTCTGTGCTCTATCTGGGAGATGGTGTGACGTTTGAAATCGGAGATGAGGTACATGTTGCCCTCATCGATAAAAATGGCGTCAGGATACCTTCTTGCGGTCAGACAATCACCACTGTGCCGGATTACAACAAGCCGGACCAGCAGCAGGCACCGGCGCGCAAGATGATCATTAACAATAAAATTGTTATTCAGAGAGAAGATCAAACATACGACATCTACGGTCAGAAAGTACAATGAGAACATTCTTTCGAAATAACGCTGTATTTATATCGCTAAGCCTGATACTACTATTAGTATTGGGCTTAGCCCTTATATATATACCGCAGGGCGAGTTGCACCTGTTGCTATGCGACCGTCACACGCCCGCGCGCGATATATTCTATAGGTATTATACGCATGTGGCAGAATGGTTTCCGTATGTAGTGTGTGTCGCATTGCTGCTATTCAGCCGCATCGGAGACGGTGTGTTTGCGACGTCAGCCATGGCTCTTTCGGCTCTCTCGACGCAAGTTCTCAAGCATATATTCAATGCCCTTCGTCCGGTGACGTGGTTTGAGCAGTTTATGCCGGAAGTGCAACTGCCGCTGGTAGAAGGTGTCAAGATGAATTATTGGCTTTCCTTCCCCTCCGGCCATACTACGAGTTTTTTTGCGCTGGCTTTTGTGGCGTGTATTCTTTTGACTAGTAAAACTAGTGGAACTAGTAGATCTAGTAGAACTAGTATATCTAGTAGAACTAGTTTAACTAGGTATTCTGGGATCTGGAGTATTATTGGGCAAGTGTCGCTATTCTTTTTGGCGGCACTGGGTGGCTATAGCCGGATTTACCTGAGCCAGCATTTCGCGAGAGATGTATTCGGGGGAATAATTATCGGTATAGGGATAACACTTCTTTGTTATATAGTATTGAGCCGCTATGAGGACAAAAAATGGTATAATTACCGTGTTTTAGGAGGTAAAAAGCAGTAAAAAGCAAAAAAATGAGGGGTAAAGTGCATTTTTTTGCAAAAAAATTTGGTCATATCAAAAAAAAGCAGTACCTTTGCACTCGCTTTTGAAAAAGAGCAGAAATGAGGGCGTTTAGCTCAGCTGGTTTAGAGCATCTGCCTTACAAGCAGAGGGTCTGCGGTTCGAATCCGTAAACGCCCACAAGAAGGACACCAAACGGTGTCCTTTTCTTGTGTGGAAGGCACTACGGCCTTCTCCCCGCAGCCCGGTCTGGGTACTTACATGTACGTAATGGTCATGGAGTGGTCACGGGGTGGTCACGGGGGTGAAAGGTAATTTAGTAAAAGTACTTGGTAAAGGTATTTAGAAAGTTTTTGATGATTTATCATCTTTTTCTTGTATATGTCAAAAAAAAGTTGTACCTTTGCAGCCTAATTGTAAATTAGGCTTGGTATGATTACATTTATCATTGCTTTAATCCTGCTGGTGGTGGGATTCTCTACGTACGGAACGCTGGTGGAGAAAATCTTCGGTGTAGAGCCGGAGCGTAAGACGCCGGCATTGACCAAAACGGATGGTGTGGACTTTGTACCGATGGCTCCATGGCGTATCTTTCTGGTTCAGTTTCTGAACATTGCGGGACTGGGTCCGATCTTCGGTGCTATTATGGGTATTTTCTATGGTCCGGCGGCATTCCTGTGGATCGTATTCGGTACTATTTTCGCCGGAGGCGTACATGATTATTTGAGCGGAATGCTTTCTATCCGCAAAGGCGGTGCTTCGCTGCCGGATATTATTGGCGACGAGTTGGGACAAGGCACGAAATTGTTCATGCGTGTGCTGTCTCTCGTTTTGCTAATCCTGCTGACGACGACCTTTTTGAGCGGTCCTGCAACTCTGTTGCAAGGTTTGGCGGGACTCGGGACGATGGATTTCCATGGTCGCATGATTCCTATTATATGGGTGTTGATCATCTTTGGCTACTATGCGCTGGCAACGGTGCTTCCTGTGGATAAGTTAATCGGTCGTTTCTACCCTATTTTCGGCGGTATACTGCTATTTATGGGAATAGGAATCATGGTAGTGATGTTAGGCTGGCATAGTGCGGAAATGCCGGAGGTGTTTGACGGTCTGCAGAACAGACAAACCAACGGTCTGCCGCTCTTTCCGATGATGTTCGTTAGTATTGCTTGTGGTGCTATTTCGGGTTTCCATGGTACGCAGAGTCCTATCATGGCTCGGTGCGTGACGAACGAGCGTCAGGGGCGTTGGATCTTCTACGGCGCGATGGTAGCGGAAGGTATTTTGGCGTTGATCTGGGCAGCCGCAGCGGGTACTTTCTTTGCTGATCCGGAGAAAGGATTATACGGCATTGACGGTCTGCAGGCATTCGCTGCCGCCCATCCGGGTGAGAATATAGCCGCTCTGGTGATTGACAAAGTGAGCCGCAGCTGGCTTGGAACGGGGGGAGGTATTTTAGCAATTATCGGCGTGATTGCAGCTCCTATTACGAGCGGCGACACGGCTTTGCGTAGCGCACGACTGATAGTAGCGGACTTCTTGAAATGGGATCAGCGTCCTATTCCGAAGCGCCTGATTATTGCTGTGCCGCTCTTCCTGTGTGTGTTCGGCATGGTGTTTGTGGATTTCAATGTCGTATGGCGTTATTTCGCATGGACGAACCAGACGCTGGCGGTCTTCACGCTTTGGGCGGGAACGGTTTGGCTCTTCAAGAAGGGACAAAGCGACCAAGTACCAAGTACCAAATACCGATACGGCTATCTGGTGTCTATGATTCCGGCGTTGTTTATGACGATGGTTTGCAGCAGTTATATTCTGATTGCGCCGGAAGGTCTGCATCTGCCTGTTGAATGGCGTTGGATCGGATACCTGTGCGCCGGATTAGTGACCATCGGTTGTTTGGTAGGGTTTATGCTTGGGGCAAAGAGAGTGAAAGGTGAAAAGTGAAAAGTGAAAAGTGAAAGGTGAAAAGTGAAAAGTGAAAGGTGAAAGGTGAAAAGTGATTAAGGATGCCAAATATATTATTTCCTCTCCGGATGTGAAGGATTGTCCACAGAGCGGGTTGCCGGAGTATGCTTTTATCGGGCGAAGCAATGTGGGCAAATCAAGCCTGATCAATATGTTGTGCCATAATCCGAAGTTGGCGAAGACAAGCCAGAAACCGGGAAAGACGCTGCTGATCAACCATTTTAAGGTACTAAGTGACCAAGTACAAGGTACAAAGGAATGGCATTTGGTGGATTTGCCGGGATACGGGTATGCGCAGGCGGGTCAGAAACAGCGTGAGGCGTTGCGGCGCATGATCGAGCGGTATTGCCTTATGCGCGAGCAGTTGGTGTGTCTCTTTGTGCTGGTTGATTGCCGGCATGAAGCGCAAAAGATTGATATAGATTTCATTAACTGGTTGGGCGAGAACGGTGTGCCTTTCGCGATTGTTTTCACCAAAGGTGACAAACTCGGTCGCGTGGCTCTAAGTGACAAAGTGACTAAGTACAAAGAACGATTACTGGAAGAATGGGAAGAGTTACCGCCTGTATTCGTTACTTCTTCCGAGACCGGATTGGGTGGCGAGGAACTGACGGCATACATTGAGGGACTGAATGGGGAATTGAGAATGGAGAATTGAGAATTGAGAAATCTTAAAAATAGTACATTTCCAAAATCGGCGCGAGAGTGGCGCGAGAGTGGCGCGAGATCTGCCGCTTGAAACGATTTTGAAATGAAGTTAAAACGTGAGTAGATTCTTAAAAATAGTAAACTTTTGGCTGTTGCTTATTCTGAGCACGGTTTCTTTATACGCGCGCAACGCACGTGTATATGGTTATGTCGTGGATCAGGACAATGTGGGAATTGAGCTGGCGAATGTAGCTGCTTGGGGAAACCCCACCCCAAGGGAGGGAGAAGAACGGGTATTGTTGGGTGGAACGGCGACTAACAAAAACGGCTATTATGAGCTTTTGCTGGAGGAAGCGGACACGGTTGTTCTATCCTTTTCGATGATCGGCTATACCACTGTGCAGCAACGAATTATCGATTTCAAAGACGTGCTGAATATCAATGTGCAGTTGCTGACAGACGAGCAAGTATTGACAGAGATCGAGGTGCGCGGAATCAAACACACGCAGGGTACGATGGATCATATTGACGCTTCGACGACTCGTGTGATGCCGGACGCAACCGGCGGATCGATAGAGAGCCTGCTGATCACTTTTGCCGGCGTGAGTCAGAGCAACGAGTTGAGCAGCCAATACAATGTCCGCGGCGGTTCGTTCGATGAGAACTCGGTGTATGTGAATGGTATCGAAGTACACCGTCCGCTCCTTATTCGCAGCGGTCAGCAGGAGGGTTTGAGTTTTGTGAACCCCGAAATGGTGGAGAACGTGGGTTTCTCCGCGGGCGGTTACGGCGCGCAATACGGCGATAAGATGTCGTCCGTTTTGGATATTACTTACAAAAGACCGCAGGCTTTTGAGGCGAGTATAAGTGGTAGTTTGCTGGGCGCGCAACTCTATGTGGGTCATGGCGACAGCACATACAGCCAGATGCACGGACTGCGGTACAAAACGAGCAAATATATGTTGGGCGGACTTGCCACTTCCGGCAATTACCAGCCGACTTATATTGATTACCAGACTTACATTACATGGAAAGCGGGTCGGCGGTGGACGATGTCTTTTCTGGGCAACGTGAGCCAGAACGATTATCTTTTCTCGCCGGACAGTCTGTCCGAATCGTTTGGAGGTCAGGACGCGCGGCATACCAGCATTTATTACGAGGGTCAAGAGAAAGACCGATTCCTGACCACTTTTGCGGCGCTCAGCGCGAAAGGGAGGTATAAGCTATCAGCTATCAGCGGTCAGCCGTCAGAAGTGGAGATCGGCTTTGACGCCAGCGGATTCTATACCAACGAGCGTGAGAATTTCGATATTACGGGTGAGTACGTGCTTTCCAATGCGCCGGGAGGCGAGATAACAGACGCTTTGGGAACAGGTGTTTTTCACCAGCACGCGCGCAATAGTCTGGAGGCAGGTGTGATTACCTTAGCGCACAAGGGGGAATGGAAAACCGGTGGCAACACGCTCCGATGGGGCGTGAGCGGACAAGCGGAACTGATCTCCGACCATATCAGCGAATGGGAATGGCGCGACTCTGCGGGCTATTCGATGCCGAATAACGGACAGGATATGGAACTTTTCTACGCCATGCGAGGCGACAGCGCTATGCGCTCCGGACGCGTTCAGGGCTACATCCAAAACGAACATAAATGGAACACTTCTTCCGGTCAATGGATTCTGAATGTGGGCGGACGGTTGCAATGGTGGAGCTGGAATAACGAAGTGCTGCCCTCCCCTCGCGCTTCCGTCGAATGGATTCCGGGTTGGAAGAGAGATGTGTGCTTCCGTCTGGCAACGGGTCTCTATTACCAAGCGCCTTTCTACAAAGAGCTGCGCGACACCCTCACGGACGAGTTGGGAATCACGCGAATCCGCTTGAACAGAGACCTCAAAGCGCAACGGTCCGTGCATGTGGTACTGGGTTCGGATTATTATTTCCGTGCGTGGGGAAGACCGTTCAAACTGACCGCCGAAGCGTACTACAAATATATCGACCGAATGGAGAGCTATACCGTTGATAATGTGCGGATTCGCTATTCAGGAAAGAATGACTCCGAGGGTTTTGCGGCAGGTTTGGATCTGAAGTTGTACGGCGAACTGGTTCCGGGAGCGGACAGTTGGATTTCGTTCTCCACGATGGCGGCAAGGCAGCGGTTTGTCAAGCCGTCAGGTATCAGCAGTCAGCCCTCAGACTGGATGCCAAGTCCGAATGAGCAGCGATGGAATTTCTCGATGCTGTTTCAGGACTACATTCCCCGCCTGCCGCAGCTGAAATTCCATATCAAGATGCAGTTTGCGGACGGACAGATGTACTATCTGCCGAATGTGGTTCGCACGGCTGCTTCGGGTCGCCACATGCCGGCATACAAACGCATCGACCTTGGTGCCACGTATGTTTTCAACGAGAAGACCGCCAAATTCATGCGCGCTCCGTCCGCCAAACATGTCAAACAATGGGCGATCCAATTTGAGGTATTTAATATCGTCGGCTGGCGAAATGTGAACTCGTATTTCGTGCTTTACGACGCCGAGTCCAAGCCCTGGCTCAGTCCGAATTACCTGACAGGAAGACGGTATAATTTGAAAATAACAGTAGATTTGAGATAATATGGCAGAAGAGTTAACTCCGATGATGAAGCAGTTCCGGGATATCAAAACGCAATATCCGGACGCGATGTTGCTGTTCCGTTGCGGCGACTTCTATGAGACATACGCAGAGGATGCCGTTAAGGCGAGCAAGATTCTGAATATCACACTCACCCACCGCTCCAACGGTGGCAGCTCAGCTGCGCAAGCTCTGGAAATGGCAGGATTTCCATTTCACGCTTTGGATACATACTTGCCGAAACTGGTTCGTGCCGGACTGCGCGTAGCAATATGTGACCAGTTGGAAGACCCCAAACTGGCAAAGAAGCTGGTGAAACGCGGTGTGACGGAATTGGTCACTCCGGGTGTGAGTTATTCCGATACTACCCTCACCCAGAAGGAGAACAACTGGGTGGCGTGTCTCCATTTCGACAAACACCAGATCGGCGTCGCTTTCCTCGATATTTCTACGGGCGAGTTTCTCGCCGGACAAGGAGACAGCGCTTATATCGACAAACTGCTGACTAATTTTGCGCCCAAGGAAGTGCTGCATTTGCGCGGACGCAAGGCGGAACTGGAGAACCTTTTCGGATCGCGCTTCTTTACTTTCGAGCTGGAGGACTGGATGCTGGTTGAGTCCACCGCCAAAGAGCGGCTGCAGAAACTATGGGGCGTGTCTTCGCTCAAAGGATTCGGTTTGGAGAAAATGCCGGCAGGCGTGACTGCAGCCGGAGGAATTTTGATGTACCTCGACATGACCCAACACCTGCAAACGGGACATATCCAGCACTTGAGTCGCATCGAAGAAGACAAATACGTCTGGCTGGATAAATTCACGATCCGCAATCTGGAACTCATCGGAGGTCAGACGGAGGAGAGCCGCACGCTATTCGATATTATCGACCGCACGATCACGCCGATGGGCGGACGAATGCTGCATCGATGGATGGCTTTTCCGCTGAAAGATGTTCGTCCGATTCGCAACCGGCAGACCGTTGTGGAATATCTGTTCAAGCACCCCGAAGCGCGTGAGACGATCCGCGAAGCACTCTCACAGATGGGCGATTTAGAGCGTATAGTCAGCAAGATTTCCACGGGACGTATCGGTCCGCGGGAGATGGTACAATTAGGGCGTGCTCTGCGAGCGATCAAACCGATTAAGGATGTGTGCGACGAGGCGAAAGAAAATGCGTACTTGAGTCTGATGGGCGAACAACTGGATCCCTGCACCGAGATGCGGACACGTATTGAGCGCGAGATCGTACCCGATCCTCCCTTGGCGCAAGGACGACCGAATATTATTGCGCGCGGCGTGGATACAGAGCTGGACGAACTGCGTGCCATCCAGTCGGACGGAAAAGACTACCTGCTCCAGATCCAGCAACGCGAGATCGAACGCACAGGCATCACCAGCCTTAAAATCGGGTATAACAATGTCTTCGGTTACTATCTGGAGGTTCGCAATACGTTCAAAGACCAAGTGCCGCCGGAGTGGATTCGCAAACAGACGCTCGTTTCGGCGGAACGCTATATCACCGACGAGTTGAAGGCGTATGAGGAAAAAATCACGACGGCGGAAGAGAAGATCCAGATCATCGAGAACCGCCTGTATCAGGAACTGATGCTCGCGCTCTCGGAATGGGTGCCGCAGATGCAAGTGGACGCCAATGTCCTTGCGCAGATCGACTGCCTGCTCTCCTTCGCAACTACAGCTACCGAGAACCGGTATGTCTGCCCGGACGTGAACGACTCGCTCGTCATTGATATTCGTCAAGGTCGCCATCCTGTCATCGAGCAACAGCTGCCGCCGGGAGAGCAATATATCGCCAACGATGTGCTGCTGGATAATAACAGTCAGCAGATCATCATCATCACCGGACCGAACATGGCGGGTAAATCCGCCCTGCTCCGCCAGACAGCACTCATTGTGCTCATGGCGCAGATGGGTTCGTTCGTGCCCGCAGAGAGCGCTTCAATCGGCGTGGTGGACAAGATCTTCACCCGCGTCGGTGCAAGCGATAATATCTCTCTCGGCGAATCGACTTTCATGGTGGAGATGAACGAAGCAGCTTCGATCCTCAATAACCTCTCCGAGCGCTCGCTGGTCCTCTTCGACGAGTTGGGACGCGGTACGAGCACGTACGACGGCATCTCCATCGCGTGGGCGATCGTGGAATATATCCATGAGAACAAAGGTCATGCCAAGACGCTCTTTGCTACCCATTACCACGAGCTGAACGAGATGGAGAAGACCTTCGACCGGATTCGCAATTATAATGTCTCCGTGCGTGAGGCAAACGGTAAAGTGATTTTCCTGCGCAAACTCGTCCGCGGCGGGAGCGAACATAGTTTCGGTATTCATGTAGCCAAATTGGCGGGTATGCCGGCTTCGATCGTAGAGCGTGCGACGCATATCCTGACGGATTTGGAGCGTACTGCCAAAAACGGCGATATAACCAAACCGATTGGACATATAGGCGAGACGCGCGAGGGAATGCAGCTATCCTTCTTCCAATTGGACGACCCAGTACTGGAGCAGATCCGAGATGAAGTTACTTCGCTGGATATCAATAGTCTTACGCCCCTTGACGCGCTCAATAAATTATCGGAAATAAAACGTCTTGTAGGAGGAAAATAATATGATTCAAAAACGCTATATCATCCGCACGATCTTGATCGTGATTGGTATTATTTCCGCGCTTGCCTGTGCTTTTGTTGCAGAGCAGTACTACCGATGGCATATCTGTAACTTCCGCTCGATAGACGACGAACCGCATAGTTATGATATTTACCCCGGCGCGACAATCGATTCCGTTCTCTCGCTGCTGGAGCAGGATTACGAGATCAGTTCCGAAACCGACCTCCGCTTGCATATGCGCTTCCTCGTTTTCAACAGCCCCGAACCCGGGCACTATCTCTTCCCCGCGCAACTGGGTGACCGCGAACTCATAGAGCGACTCAAATACGGCTACCAGACACCCGTGCGGATTACTTGGAATAATTTTGTCCGCACGCGCGAGGATCTGGCCGGAAAGGTCACGCGCCATCTGATGATGGACAGCGTCACGCTGCTTCAATACTTGGAGGACGACGAGTTTCTCGCGCCTTACGGACTCAACCGCGAGACCAGCCGTTGCCTATTCATCCCGAACACATACGAGGTCTATTGGAATATCACGATGGAGCAGCTCTTCAATCGAATGCAGAAGGAATATAATCTCTTCTGGAATGACTCGCGGCGCGCTAAAGCCGACTCGATCGGTCTCAGTCCTATTGAGATTGCGATCGTAGCCTCAATCGTGGAGGGCGAGAGCCATAACAAGCGCGAAATGCCGCTTATCGCCAGCCTCTATCTCAACCGCGTGCATAAAGGTATGCTGCTTCAGGCGTGCCCGACCATCAAATATGCGGTGGGTGATTTCAAACTCAAACGCATTCTTTATCGCCATCTGACGGTCGATTCGCCTTATAATACCTACAAGAACCCGGGTCTTCCTCCCGGACCGATCCGCTGCCCTTCGCCGGAGACGATTGATATGGTTCTGAATGCGCCAAAGACCGACTACCTCTTCATGTGCGCCAGTCCGGAACTCAATAATACGCATATCTTCTCCGCTTCCTATAGCGGACATGCCGCAGCCGCAAAGCAGTACCGCCATACAATGGACACCATTCACTGGGAAGAACGATGATTTGGGATAATAACGACGATATTCGGTTGGTCGAGTGCGAGAACAAAGCGCGAGATATTCAGCAGCAACTCAATCTTTGCAGGGAGGAAAGGAGACCTTATCTCTTCCTTACTCCGACAATGACCGTCAAGCCTCTCAGACGGCTTCTCGTGCCTGTGTCTATGCTGGAGGAAGAGACCTATAAAGCTGAGATTTGTACTTATATTGCCCGCAAGACCGGAGCACATATCATTCTTCTGCAAGCCAATGACTATGGTTCGCACGCGCGTCAGAACGTCAACCGGATCATTACCCATATCGAGCGCATCAATACGCAGATAGACACCCCCATCACTTATGAGGTTGTACAGGCGCACAAGGACTCCTTTTCGATCATCCGCGAAGCGTCTGAGCGGCAAAGGGACTTCCGCCACGACCTGCTGATCCTGACCGCCAGCCGTGACTATGGGCTGGACGACATCCTCTTCGGACCGCCGGAGAGAAAAGCAATCCAGCGCTCACTCGTGCCGGTGATGCTGGTTAATCCGCGAGAAGATCTGTTCTCACTTTGCGACTGAACCGACACACATCACAACATTTTGTCAACTGAATTTTACAATTTTTAGTTTTTGAGCACTTTTTTTGCAAATTATTTGGTCATTTCGTCAAAAAGCAGTACTTTTGCATCGTGTTTTTCATGGTATTAGATTTAAGGTTAAATGAAAAGATTGGGTTGTCGGGAGACAACCTTCTTTTTTGCCCTTTGGGCAACAAAAGTTGTCACTTGTCTGACAACCTTCTTTTTTTCTTTTGTAATCACGCACGTGATTAGAAAAGCGAAAGAAGGACAACCTTCTTTTTTGCAATCTTCTTTTTTTTTGCATTTTTTTGCCCAAATATTTGCATATATCAAAAAAAAGCAGTACTTTTGCACCCGCTTTTGAGATTTAAGCTACGGAGAGATGGGTGAGTGGCTTAAACCAACAGTTTGCTAAACTGTCGTACGGGTAACTGTACCGGGGGTTCGAATCCCCCTTTCTCCGCAAAATGATCAGGCAACCCGATGGGTTGCCTTTTTTAATACCCCCACATTATGAATAATACCGAAATTGAGCGTAAATTTCTGGTTACCTCCGAGGACTTTATCGCGCAGGCTTGCGCAAATTACGAGATTCAGCAGGGCTACCTTTGTAAGGAGCCAGGAAAGACCATTCGTGTACGAATACGCGACGAACGCGCGTTCCTAACAATCAAATCCTCGCGTCTGCGCGACGGTATTGCCAAATTCGAATGGGAGAAAGAGATTGACCTCGCTGACGCGCAGGAGCTGATGAACCTCTGCCTGCCCGGAGCTATCTCCAAGACGCGCTATATCATCCCTGCCCCGCCCTACCAAGGCGCTCCCAGATGTTGGGAAGTGGATGTCTTCCACGGACGGCTGGAGGGACGTGTCCTCGCCGAGATTGAACTGGGAGACGAGAACGAACCCTTTGTCCGCCCCGATTGGATCGGAGAGGAAGTCACCGGACTGCCGCAGTATTATAACGCCAATATGTAGCCATGCGACGATTTCTCCTTTGCCTCGTTTCCGCGCTCGGCATTCTCGCTCTGAACGCTACGCCGAAGCCAACCCGGACGCTGCCGATCGTGTACGTCAACACCGATAATAACCGGGCAATCAACGACACCGAGACGCAAATCCCCGCCTCGGTCTATATCGACTCCGTGCTCGCCGAATACCCGTCTCTCGGCTCGGCTGCCGCACCTATACGCGCCACGATCAAAGGTCGGGGCAACTATACGTGGAGGGATTTCGACAAGAAACCCTACAAAATCAAGTTTGACGTCAAGCAGAAAGTGCTGGGAATGCCGAATAACCGCCACTGGTGTCTGCTCGCTTCGGCGGACGATTACTTGGGTTTTCTCAAGTTACCGGCAGGTCTCCGTATCAGCAAGGCACTCGCTTTGCGTTGGACGCCGCGGATGAGACCTGTCGAGCTCGTCCTCAACGGCAAGTTCATGGGGCTTTATTTCCTCACCGAGCATGTGCGTATCGCTTCGAATCGGGTGCATATACACGAGCAAGCGGACAGCGAGACCCACCCGGATTCGATCTCCGGAGGATGGCTCGTCGAGATTGACAACTACCCTTCCGAAGGCAATATCACGTTCAATGAGGGCAACGGGCAATATGTCATGATCTCCCTCCGCGAGCCGGAAGTGCTCTCTTCCGCGCAGCGCAACTACCTCAAATCCCAGATCTACGCCATCAATGACGCGCTGTACGGCGATAGCGACGCGCGGTTAGAGGAGTTGCTGGATCTTGAGGAAGCCGCCAAATACTATCTCGTGCAAGAGATCATGGAGGATTGCGAGAGTTACCACGGCAGCTGCTTTCTGTACAAAGACCGCGACTCGCTCGGGATGAAAGACCCGTGGAAATTCGGGCCCGTGTGGGATTTCGGCAATGCGTACAACCGTCACCAAGAGACGTGGATCTACGTGAACCCCACTTGGGCTCAATACTGGATCGGGCAACTCGCTTCCCGGCAACCGTTCCAACAGGCGGTGAAGGAGCAATGGTGGATTTATTACCACACCATGAAAGACTCCGTGCGCGCACAAGTGCGAGCCTTTGCCGACAAGATTGAGACCGCTGCCAAAAACGACGCCGAAGTATGGAGAGGCACGCAGAATTATTGCGACAACAGCAATTACGCCGATGTCCGCGACCGCTATTTCCGTCGCTATGATTGGCGTATCAACTGGCTCTATTCGCAGTGGGGAGAAGGCATCAGACCTGCTACGTGGGACGCTCCGCTCACGCCTGCTTCGCAGCCGGAGAACAAGGGCAAACTCATCCTCAGGAACGGTCAGCTGCTTATCCTCTCCCGCGGACGCCTTTACACCCTGCAGGGGCAGCTTGTCCAATAACATAATCGGTACTTTTATACACTAATTATAGTATTTATTTAAACAACCCATCACATGCGAAAAATCCTTCTCGCCGCACTTCTGATTGCGGCTACCGGCATTCACGCCAAGACTTTAGTTGCCTATTTCTCCGCTACCGGAACGACCAAAGCGGCTGCACAAAAGATTGCCAATGCTCAGAACGCTACTCTTTGGGAGATCCAACCCGCAGAGCCGTACACGGCTGCGGACCTTGATTGGCGTAACAAACAGTCCCGCTCGTCCGTTGAGATGAACGATCCCGAATCCCGTCCGGCGATCAAACGCTGCACCGACGTCACGCCGTACGACACCATCTACGTCGGTTATCCGATCTGGTGGGGTATCTGTCCGAGAATCATCAATTCATGGGTCGACAACAACCTCTTCCAGTTGGAGGGCAAGACGCTCATCCCCTTCGCTACTTCCGGCGGCAGCGGCATTGAGAAATCGGTAGAATATCTCCGCAAGACCTACCCTTCCCTCACCTGGCAGGACGGCAAATTGCAGTAAAGCCGAAAATCATGTGGTTTTCCGGGTTCCGGCTCGCCTTTTTATAGACCGATACCCTCCCTTTTGACCGACCGATGACCGACCGATGACCGACTCACAACCGACACAAGACCGAGACACAAAAAACTGCCGCCCGAATCGAAAATCTATGATTTTCCATAGTTCGTGCACGATTAATTATTTTTCCCTTGCATATCTCAGAAAAAAGTTGTATCTTTGCACGCAATTTGTTAAATTGTGAGTCAATACGATAAAATAATAACTATTTTAGGGCTCAAATTGCACTACTATCATACAATAAACACCAATATGGAAAGGAAAAAAGTAACTTATCGCGTCTTTACGATCCAAAATGCATCATTGTCTCACGATGCATCGGACTTGAAAGATGAACTCCGTACGAAATTAGCCCAAAGTAACATTGAGCATCGTTTGATCCCGGTCAATGAGGACGATGATAGTATAAATGACTTGTTAAGTTCTTTTTTCCCAGCAACAGGTGCCCCGGATTCTGGGTATTTCTATGGCGTTATGATGCGATTGAAACCAGCCAAAGAGATCAAGGCTTTGCCGGACGATTACATGAAATTACCGGAGTTGAGCGAGGAGCAATTAAAAGAAATACAAGAAGTTGCGGGAAAAACCATTTGTAGTGGGATTTTCCATTTCCTTATCATGGGTGATTTTCTTATTACCGATTTGCCACAAATTCAAAATATATCCGTTTTTGAGAAGTATATTAACCGGTTTCTTGGAGATGCAGAATATTATTTTAGGCCATATTTACACCGCAAAGATCTACGACTCAATGACATTAGCAAGGTTGTTTTCAAAGAGTCATTTGCTCCTATGCCACAAAATGACAATAATCCGGTTTCCATACAACAACCTGTAAGAAAATTGTTCCGATATATCAGCCCAGAAGTGAAGGGCCTCAATAAGATTCTCGCATCCAACATCGTTTCTGCAAATATGGTTATCAGTTTTGAGAAACCTCGTAAAATGAAGCAACAGGATTACAACAAGCAATTAGGTGCCATTTTAGCTCCTATCCAGAATCTTGAAAATGTATATTTCACCTTGCGGAGCGGCATGAAGATTCAAGGTTCTGACTTAGTCTATACTCATAAGAGACTTTGGAGGCTGAGATTATAACTCCTCTTACATATATCAAGAGTATGCGAGCTGTACTTGAATCAATCCAATAGTTATGAAACGGATTATTATTGCGGCACTTGTCTGCATTGCATTATCGCTCATTCCATTAAAACCAATAGAAATCACACTGAATATTCTGTATGGTCTTATTGGTGTGCTTTTTTCAGTAGCAATGAGCTTAATTATTGCTTTTGACGGTTCAAAAATAAACAATTTAGAACTTAAAAAAGGTATCCGAGATTCTATTCATGAAACTAGAAACAATTTTCTTATCATCTTTACTGCCTGTTCAATATTTTTCGTAGTGTACTCTTTATTACCGAACTCCTTGCAACAGGTCACATGGCTGGAGAAAGACTCATTTAAACTTTACTCTACATGGTCAGTATCCGTATTGTGTTTTTTGTTGTACACAATCATTGTCCTCATATATAACTACATCGATCTCCAGCAGTTATATGAAGATATAGAAGATGAATTGGCTAAAGACACTAACAAATAGTAATATTACCCCATAATCATATTTGTGCATAATTATTGTGGAATATTATTTTGTACAAGTTTTTGATATTTCTTGCCCAACCGTTTGGTTATAATGTGACACATCAAATGAAATATAGGGTTGTCTATTGATCTCATACTTCCTTGATAGATCGTAATTAACCTATCTCGACGTCCATCCAATTGTGCAATTTGCCTTCTTAAGTCTTGAATCCAATCGCGCTTTTTTTGATCATGCACAGTATCTAAAGTATGATTGATCGTATAGATTTCCTGATTAATACGAATAATCTGTTGAGCAACTGCATTGAAATATGAGTTAAGTAATCTTTTATACAGTTTTATATCTCTATTATTCAATGCATTACGAATCTCTTTCAAATAACGATTCATACAGTCAGACACAAAACTATGCGTTGAAAGGACATAGTTTGAATATGCCATACTTAATTGTTCATATGTTACATTCTGTATCTGAGTCAAAACAATATTCGCATTTCTATCTTGCTTGAAACGTTCAAAATATGCATTTTCCGCATCTTGAAAAGTTTGATAACAATTAATCTTTGTTTTTGCCCCTACGCCCGCCTCAATGAGATAGAAATTTTTGATTCGGCTACTTTTTGTATTGAGCCATTGATACCGAATAAACGTATTTTGGAGAAAAACCTTTTGTAATAGATTTATATAATCATATTCATCTAAAATCTTAAAATATGTTCTCTTCTCCTCTGATGTCAGTTTCTCTTCGGGCAATGATAATATGCGATGAAATTCTAACAAATCTGCAGGAGTATGGTATTCTTTCAACCGAGCCCCCGGAATTATGACATCCGATATTTCAACTAATGTTGCCCAGTTATGTTGTTCTCTATCTCGGATTTGAATTTCTACTTGTTTACCATCGCCATTTGCTAGGCTCACATATAAATGCACAGAACGATATCCATCCGGTTTAGGGTTTTGGATATAATCACCCTTTTCCTTATCTTTATCCTTAATTATCAGCGCAGGGTTTTCTCTTAGTTTCCTTACTATTTTATATACTTGTTTAGTGTCGCCGGTTATACATCGACAGCCAGCAATATCTACCATATGTTCAAATGCCGTAGTCGGATATCTCTTCAGTTTCTCAACAATAGAGTTGATACGTTTTATTCGATATGTTACGATGCATTGGGAATCTACTCGTTTGCCGGTATCATAAAGGATTTTAAACACTTCTGCGATTATATCACGATATGATAGACGATACTCTTGCAGCATCTCAAGATCCGCCACATCAACCTTTCCAGTGCCATCTCCATACGACTCACGGATACGTTTTCCTAACTTATGTATTTCTGTTCTATTTAACATCGCTCTAATATATCAATAATTTACAAGGACTTATACGGCAAGGTCTTGATCTCTTTCTGCAATTCCGTAATTGCCTCAATTAGTTGTTCAAATGTTGGGGCATCGTTGTCGTATATCATGTGCAACAACATATACTCGTAATCCTCACGCCAAGCATCCATTATATGCGCAGGAGGCAGGATGGATAAGGTTGCCGGGTAAAGCGTATCATAATCAAAGCCCTTCAGATTAATAAACTGACGGCGATGGTCTATGATTGTGCGATATAATTGCTCATCGTGCAATGCTCGTTCAGCAACATCCTTTTTCTTCAAACAATATAAA
>CACWZZ010000002.1 GCA_902765485.1 uncultured Bacteroidales bacterium | reverse complement strand
ATGCCGACAAACTCGGTTATTTCGACGCGGGAGTGAAAGTGGCTTACCACTTCAACTTTCCGAAGAAGATGAAATACAAAGCCTCGAAGCTGTAAACGCTGAATACTGACAGCTGATAGCTGAACACTCAAAAAGCCCCCGCGACAATCTCGCGAGGGCTTTTTTCTGCATCCAAAGCCGTGTCTAAATCCGATTTGGAGACAATAAAACAAAGAAATATTTGCAGGAATCAAAAAAAAGTTGTAATTTTGCAGCCGCAAATTGTGTGGAATAAAAAACACACTATAATGGAATTTAAATAAATACAGGATATGGAATTCAAATACGCATCGATGTTTCAGCTCGGAAAAGACGAGACTGAGTATTATCTGCTGACCAAAGACTATGTGTCTGTCAGCGAGTTTGAGGGTCATGAGATTTTGAAAGTAGCGCCGGAAGCGCTGACGCTTATGGCACAACAAGCCTTTCATGACGTTAGTTTCATGCTTCGGAGGGCTCACAACGAGCAAGTAGCGAAGATTCTGCGCGATCCGGAGGCTTCTGCGAACGACAAATATGTAGCTTTGACATTCCTTCGCAATGCGGAAGTGGCTTGCAAGGGCCAGTTGCCTTTATGTCAGGATACAGGGACGGCAATTATTCATGGCGAGAAAGGACAGCAGGTATGGACAGGCTTCGCCGACGAAGAGGCATTGAGCCGCGGTGTATTCAATACCTATACGGAGTGCAATCTGCGTTATTCGCAGAACGCGCCGCTTACGATGTACGAAGAGGTGAATACCAAATGCAACCTGCCTGCGCAGATCGACATCGAGGCGACAGAGGGAGCGGAGTACTGTTTCCTTTGCGTGACGAAAGGCGGCGGAAGTGCGAACAAGACGTATCTGTACCAAGAGACGAAAGCGCGTATTCAGAACCCCGGTACGCTGATTCCTTTCCTGGTGGAGAAGATGAAGAGTTTGGGCACGGCTGCTTGTCCGCCATACCATATCGCGATTGTGATCGGCGGAACGAGTGCTGAGAAGAACCTGCTGACCGTGAAACTGGCAAGTACGCATTATTACGACTCGCTGCCGACGAGCGGCGACGAGACGGGACGCGCTTTCCGCGACGTGGAGCTGGAGAAAGAGTTGCTCAAAGAGGCATACAAGATCGGTCTTGGTGCGCAATTCGGCGGCAAATACATGGCGCATGACGTGCGTGTGGTTCGTCTGCCGCGCCACGGAGCCAGCTGCCCGATCGGTCTGGGCGTGAGCTGTTCGGCTGACCGAAATATCAAATGCAAAATCAACAAGGACGGTATATGGATTGAGAAACTGGACAATAATCCCGGTTCGCTGATCCCTGCTGAATTGCGCGAAGCCGGCGAAGGCGACGCAGTACGGATTGATCTGAACCAGCCGATGAAAGATGTTTGTGCAATCCTGACACAATACCCGATCGGTACGCGTCTGAGTCTGAACGGCACGATTATTGTGGGGCGTGATATAGCTCACGCGAAGATCAAAGCGCGTCTGGATGCAGGCGAGCCCATGCCGGAATATCTGAAGAATCATCCGATCTACTATGCCGGTCCGGCGAAGACTCCGGCAGGTATGGCGTGCGGTTCGATGGGTCCGACCACGGCAGGCCGTATGGATCCGTACGTAGATGAGTTCCAAGAAAACGGCGGTTCGCTGATCATGTTGGCGAAAGGCAACCGGTCGATCGACGTGACGAACGCGTGCAAGAAACACGGCGGCTTCTATCTGGGTTCGATCGGCGGTCCGGCTGCTATCCTGGCGCAGAATAATATCAAGAGCATTGAGTGCGTCGAGTATCCGGAACTGGGTATGGAAGCCATCTGGAAGATTGAGGTGGAAGATTTCCCTGCGTTCATTCTGGTGGACGATAAAGGAAATGACTTCTTTAAAATGCTCAAGCCTTGCGAGGGATGCAGTATTTTGTAGTTTAGAGTTTAGTGTTTAGAGTTTAGAGTTGGGAGAAAAGAGAAGGAAATATAGGTTAGCGATGCTGGATGACCTGACGCTGCGCGAAGTGTTTCATTTCCGCGTCAGTATGTTGGGCGCCATCAGCGTCATTACGATAGCCATCATCTCGCTGATCGTGCTGCTATCGGTTCTGATCGTCTATACGCCGCTGCGGAATATTCTGCCGGGCTATAGCGCAAGTCTAAGGCAGCAACTCGTGCAAGAATCAGCGCGAGTGGATAGCTTGCAAGCCGATCTGGTGTTGCAACGGCAGTATTTGGATGTGATCCGCCAAGTGGCAGCCGGCGATATTCAGACGGATAGCGTAAAGAGTCTGGATAGTTTGCAGCGGGTCGAGCGTGAGCAGATCGCTGCGCAGAGCAATGAGGCGACGGAGGCTTTTATGGCTCAATACGAGCAGAAAGAGCGCGACCGGCTCTTGCTATTCGAGAACGTCATGCCGACCGGTATTCGCAAACTTTACCGCCCTGTGAAAGGAACGATCGTGCAAAGCGTGCGACCGGATATGAAGATGTATGGCGTGACCGTTCATACAACGAAAAACGAGAACCTGTTAGCTACCACAAGAGGCATCGTCGTCTCCGTTGAACGCATGGCGGACAATACATTCTCCCTGATATTACAAGACGGTGCCTATGTGACGATTTATCGCCATGTGGGACGTGTGCTCAAACCGCAAGGCGCCAAGGTGGAGAGCGGTGAGTCGCTCGGCATGGCGGACGGTGAGCACGATATAGAGATCGAGTTATGGGACGGAGGCAAACATGTCAACCCGGAGGAGGTGATCGTATGGTAAAACAATTATGTATATTAGGTTCGACGGGTTCGATCGGTACACAGACGCTTGATGTCGCACGCGCGCATCCGGACCGGTATGGAGTATATGCCCTTTGCGCCCACAGAAGCATAGACAAGCTGGTGGCGCAAGCGCAGGAGTTCCGTCCTGCGGTCGTGTGTATCGCGGACGAGGGACTCTACGAGGAACTGAACCGGCGCATAGAAGCAATCAGTCCGGATATCAAAGTCTGGGCAGGTTCGGACGCTATCGCGCAAGTTGTCGCGATGCCTTCGGTGGACGTGGTCGTAGCCGCAATGGTGGGTTATGCCGGCTTGCGACCGACGATAGAAGCCATCAAGGCGGGCAAAACGATCGCCTTGGCGAACAAAGAGACACTTGTTGTGGCGGGAGAAATCATTTGTGAACTGGCTGCCCGATACCACACGCCGATCCTGCCGGTCGATAGTGAGCATAGCGCGATCTTTCAGTCTCTCGTTGGCGAAGACCGGAATGAGATCGAGAAGATCCTGCTGACCGCCAGCGGAGGACCTTTCCGTACCTTCTCGCCGGAACAGATGCGCAGCGTGACGGCAGCGGAGGCGCTGAAACATCCGAACTGGGATATGGGTGCCAAAATTACCATCGATTCCGCCAGTATGATGAACAAAGGATTCGAGGTGATTGAAGCCAAATGGCTGTTCGGCGTGGAGGTGGAAAAGATCCAAGTGCTGGTTCATCCGCAGTCGATCGTCCATTCGGCGGTACAGTTTGCCGACGGAGCCATCAAAGCGCAGTTAGGCGCGCCGGATATGCGGCTGCCGATCCAATACGCGCTCTCTTTCCCCGAACGACTCGCCAGCGATTTTCCCAGAGCAGACCTGTTGGCGCTTAAGAATCTGACGTTTGAGGAACCGGACTTGAATCGTTTCCCGAACTTAGGTCTGGCGTACGAAGCGACTCATCGAGGCGGCAATATGCCGTGCGTACTGAATGCCGCCAACGAGGTGGCGAACCTGGCATTCCGCGAAGGACGCTGCGGGTTCCTGCAGATGAGCGAAATTATAGCCGAAACGATGGCAAAGACGTCGTTTATCGCCAAACCTACTTACGAAGAATATGTAGCTACCGACGCCGAAGCACGACGCATTGCTGCGGAATTTATATAATATTCATTAATCATTATTTATTAATATAGTGATACAAGCAATCCAATTGATATTAGCCCTGTCGTTTCTCGTGTTGATTCACGAGTTGGGGCATTTTACCTTCGCGCGCATCTTCCATGTGCGCGTGGAGAAGTTCTATATGTTCTTTAACCCCCGTTTCAGTCTCCTTCGACTGAAGAAATACGAGGGCAAATGGCATGTGAAATTTTTTGCCAAGAACGAAGATCCGGAGTGGGACGCTCATCCGGAGAACACGGAGTGGGGTATTGGCTGGCTGCCTTTCGGAGGTTATTGCGCTATAGCCGGTATGGTGGATGAGACCCATTCAACCGAAGATTTGGCTTCCGAGCCGCAAGAATGGGAGTTTCGCTCTAAACCGGCATGGCAGAGACTGCTGATTATTCTCGGTGGTATATTAGTGAATTTCCTGGGAGCACTGGCCATTTTCTCGATGCTCCTCTGGCAATACGGCAAGGACACGCTCCCGTTGCGGAATGTGACCACCGGACTGTATTATTCGGAGATCATGCTCAATGAAGGTTTCGAGCAGCAGGATCGGATTTTGACGATTGACGGTGTGGAGCCGCAGACGCTGAGCGATGTGGTTCAATCGATCATAATTGAGGGCAAACGCGATGTAGTGGTGCTTCGCGGCGCGGACACGGTTGCACTGACCATGAGCGAAGATCTCGGTACGCGCTATCTGGCGCAGCAGAATGCGTTCGACAAATCCGAACGTGAGAAACACCGTGCGGACAAGAACTACCAGAAACGGCGGTTTGTGCTGGTTTCGGAATGGATTCCTGCTGTCGTGGACTCGGTAATCCCAGGCAATGCAGCATACAACGCCGGTATTCTGAAGGGGGATAGTATTGTGGCTGTGAATGGCGTGCCGACCCCCTGCAATGTGCTGATGACAGAGGAATTACAACGTCATCCGTGCGACTCCGTAGCGATTGATTTCTACCGCGCAGGAGAACTTCAAACCGCGCGGCTCTTCATCGGAGACCAAGGCACGATAGGGGTGGCAATCAAATGGAATATATTTGAGTTTGCGCACAAAGACTATTCCTTCTTGGAATCCATTCCGGCGGGCATTCAATACGGATGGGATATATTGGCGATGTACGTGAAACAATTCCGTCTGGTGTTCACCAAAGAGGGAGCACAATCGCTAGGCGGTTTCGGCGCTATCGGTTCCATGTTCCCTGCTTATTGGAGTTGGTACGCGTTCTGGCACATGACCGGATTCCTCAGTATCATCCTTGCCTTCATGAATTTCCTGCCTATCCCGGCTTTGGACGGCGGATACATACTATTCCTATTGGTGGAGATTATTACTCGCCGCAAACCGAGCGACAAGTTCCTGGAGAAAGCCAACGAGATCGGTTTTTGGCTCCTGCTGGCGCTACTGATATTCGCCAACGGAAATGATATTTTGAAATGGTTCTTCTGATGGAAAACAAAGATTATTTTGTACACGAGTCCTCTTATGTGGATGAGGGCTGCACGATCGGCAAGGGCACAAAAATATGGCATTTCAGCCATATTATGAGTGGGTGTACGATCGGCGAGGACTGCAATATCGGTCAGAACGTCGTTATTTCGCCCGATGTGGTGCTGGGACGTAACTGCAAGATCCAGAATAATGTCTCCGTCTATACTGGCGTGCGGTGCGAGGACGATGTGTTCTTGGGACCATCAATGGTCTTCACGAATGTGATCAACCCCCGTGCGGCGGTCTCGCGCAAGGATGAGTACCGCGAGACGATCTTGCGTCGCGGGGTGTCTGTGGGTGCCAATGCTACCATCGTTTGCGGGCATACATTAGGAGAGTATTGCCTCATCGGAGCCGGTTCTGTTGTGACCAAGGATGTGCCGGCTTATGCGTTGATGGTCGGAAATCCGGCGCGGCAGATTGGGTGGGTCAATGCGCATGGCGATAAATGCGCTTCCCTCGAAGAAGCTATGAAACCGTAATTAGTAAATGACCAAATTGTTAATGAGCTTATGATACAGAGAATACAAACTATTTATCTATTGGTCGTAGTGGCCTTAGGTATAACTTTGCTTTTTATGCCGGTAGTGCAATTGGTTTCGCCGGAAGAAGCTACAGAACTGCAAGTATTTGAACTTTCAGCCTTGGGAGGTGCGCCTCTTAAGGGGCTTTGGGGGCTAACGCTTACCACGGCGCTTATTCCGCTACTTGCCCTCGTGGACATCTTCCTCTATAAGAAACGCATCCTGCAGGCACGGCTCAATATCTTCACGGTCATGCTTTGCCTCGGTTATTACGGTGTGCTGGCTCTTTATATCTGGCTGGCGAAGATGAGTATGGGGCTGGAGTGGCATTTGATCCCATGGGCTTCTATTCCTTTGGTATGCATGATATTAACCCTGATGGCGACACGTGCGATTCTCAAAGACGAGGCACTCGTGCGCGCAGCCGATAGAATACGGTAGCGATGAATACACTCCTTACTATTCTCCTTCAGGCTCTTACTGCAGAGGAAATACAGGCGCGGCAAGACTCAGCGCGTGCCAATGCGATGAGAATGATTGAACTTGCGAAGGAAAATCCGGATACTTTCTGGCAAGAGGTCGGTCAGTCCATGTTGCAATTCGGGATCAAAGTGCTGGCAGCACTATTGATCTTTGCCATCGGTGTGTTACTCATTCGCTGGGTACAGAATATCCTCAAGCGTTCGTTCGCCCGCCGCAAGACCGAACCGACCATTGCTTCGTTTGTCTCCTCCTTCGTCTCCATCTCCATGACCGTTCTGTTGGTCGTGATCTCGATTAGTACGCTGGGTGTGAACACCACCTCTCTCGCGGCGCTCTTAGCCGCCGGAGGTATGGCGATCGGTATGGCGCTTTCCGGTACGGTACAGAATTTCGCCGGAGGAATCATGCTTCTGGCTTTCAAACCGTTCAAAGCAGGCGATTTTATTGAGGCGCAAGGAGTGTCAGGAAAGGTAGTGGAGGTCAATATAACCGCAACCAAGATCCTGACGACGGATAACAAAGTGGTGATTCTGCCGAACGGCGCGCTCTCCAATGGGACGATACATAATTACAACGGACGTCCTCTGCGGCGCGTGGAATGGTCGGTCAGCGTCTCGTATGGCGTGGATGCGGGAGCGTGTAAGGAGGCAATACTGGCAATCGTCAATAGTGACAAGCGGGTGCTTCAGGAGAAGACAAATATGAAGAAACTGTACAAGGAGCTGAATATCTCCAATTATCAGCTCTCAACAGTCAATTATCAAATGGACGCTATTCCTGCGCCCTTCGTAGGACTGAGTTCGCTCAATGCAAATGATATCACCTTTGTGGTGCGTGCGTGGGTGAGGGCTAATGATTA
This sequence comes from uncultured Bacteroidales bacterium, assembly GCA_902765485.1. Taxonomy (GTDB): domain Bacteria; phylum Bacteroidota; class Bacteroidia; order Bacteroidales; family Paludibacteraceae; genus Colicola. The sequence continues at coordinate 81,212 of CACWZZ010000002.1, read as the reverse complement.
CTGGGATGTGTTCTTTGCTCTCCAAGAGCGATTCTATACCGAACTACCGCAGCAAGGCTTCACATTTGCATATCCGCACATGGACGTTACTATGCTCCCAAACGAATAACCCTTGGAAATCTTATTAGGTAAAACATTAGAGGAACTGCAGGCCGTGGCTATGGGAATAGGTCTGCCTAAGTTCGCCGGCAAACAGCTGGCGGAGTGGCTCTATGTGCGTCGGGTGCACAGTTTCGACGAGATGAGTAATATCTCGCTCAAAGGTCGCGAGTCGCTGAAAGATCGTTATTTAGTAGGACGCCATGCGCCGGTGAGAGAAGCCGTTAGTGCCGATGGGACAAGGAAATACTTATTTGAAATCTCAGATTTAGGAGCCTCCGGCTCGCAAAGCGCGCCTCAGTATGTGGAGAGCGTTTATATTCCTGAGGAGGATCGCGCAACGCTATGCGTCTCTACCCAAGCGGGATGTAAGATGGGATGCCGCTTTTGCATGACAGGCACGCTTGGCTTTCATGGCAACCTCTCGGCTGCGGAGATATTGAATCAGGTCTTCGAGATAGACGCTATGGCAGTAGCAGACGGACGCGAAGCGCTCTCTAATCTCGTCTTTATGGGTGAGGGAGAACCGATGGATAATATCGATGAGGTGTTACGGACTTTGACGATCATGACTGCCTCTTACGGCTGCGCTTGGTCTCCTAAACGCATTACGGTCTCCACCGTAGGAGTACCTGCAATGAAGCGGTTCCTGGACAAGAGCGAATGTCATCTGGCGGTGTCGTTGCACAACCCGTTCAGCATTGAGCGGGCCTTGATCATGCCGGCAGAGAAGATCATGTCTGTTACGGAAGTCATTTCGCTCCTCAAACAATACGATTGGTCCCACCAACGGCGAGTCAGTTTCGAATACATCTGTTGGGCAGGACAGAATGACACACCTCGTCATGCGAAAGAACTACTGCGCCTGCTCAAGGGATTGAACTGCAGGATTAATCTGATACGTTTTCACGAAGGAGTGGAGAATGTGGCTCGTACGAATAAGGATGAACGCCATTTCCCCGGCTCTGACGAGAAACAGATGGAATGGCTGCGGGATTATTTGACCGCTAATGGCGTTACTACCACTATTCGCCGTTCGAGAGGCGAGGATATTCTGGCTGCCTGCGGTATGCTTGTCAATTCCCTATCTTCTAACCGGTAATCTGTTACCCCTCTACAGCATTTTACTCAGTTGCTCGTAGTATTTAGGCGAGACCGGAACAGGTTTCGCATTTGTTATATCCAGTTCTGCCTGTATCATTCCTTCTTTATCTCTGCGTAGTACGGATACGTGGCGCGGATTGACGAAATAGGACCGTTGACAGCGTATAATACCATGTTTCTCCATCAGTTCCTCTATTCCCCGCATGGATTGGCGAAGAGAATATTCTTTCATTTGCGAATTTTCCATGTAATGGATAGAGACGTAGTTCTCTTGGGCTTCGATATATAATATCACGTCATGGGCAATGACCAGTTTGAGCCTGCCGGTATTGTCGGCAAAGCGTACCAGATCCTCTTCGGCTGCCATGGGCTCGTCAGGACGAATAAGCGCAAAGAGGATGGCATAGATAATATAGGGGTAAGGCAAAATAGCAAATGCCATGCGCAGGCAGTGTCCTAACGCAGGGAAATAGCCGATATTGCCATAAACCAAAGCCATGTACAGGGCTGCAAAGCATGAGAAGACCACTATTTCAGCAAAAGAGATAAGACTATACTGCCACCAGGTCAAATGAGGTCTATTCCGAACGGCAGTAAGAGGAATGCGAACGGCGCATAGCACACCGATCAAGATACAGGTCAACATGAGTGCATTAAAAACCACTCCGTGTCCTATACTCATGAATTTGACCATCCATTGACTCTCGTATAGGAGGATAAAACCTAAAAAGAATACCGGTATGGTGATTACATGCACCAGCATGGTCCATACAGAGAGGATAGAAGCAGGAATTTTAGTCATAATTTAGTCTCCTTGTTTAGTGTGATGAAATTGGAAAGTGTCTGTTTTCGTCACTATATTTGCGTTTTAGTCATCATTTTGACCAAAATCGTCACATTTTTTAGTCCCTAATCACTTTTAGTTGTCTGCCTGCGCCAAAAGCAGTAATTTTGCGTCGAATTTGAAACAAGATTGTATAACCTAAAACAATTATAACAGATATGAAAACTATTAAACGTATTGGTTTGGACCTGTTGGTCGCAATTTATTGCCTTCAATTACCGGCTATTATAGCCTATTTAGTTATTCACTTATAATAAAATCCTATTCATTATGGACAAGACAGTTGTAATTCAGCCTGAGAGCGGTCTTCAGTACAATTGGAAGGCCATTGCTTCAAACCCGAGTGCCCGTCATGAGCCGCAAATAGATTTAGTGGCTTATAAGGCGCTATATACCAATAGGATCGCGCAAGTGCGCGCAAGCGGGCAAGAGCCTGTACTGGTGAGTCTGCCAATTATAGACGAGAACCGCTATTTCGCCTATATTACGCGTGGAATGACTACCCAGGAGCGCAAGAATCTTCTCTTCTGGTTAGGAGGAAATATCGAGCGTCTGCGTAATATCCATGCGTTGTATAATTTGGCATTGTTCCGCTTGGCAGCACAACAATGTGTGCATCTGGTGGACATCACTTCCCCCATGCTGTCAAGCACCCATTTTGATGAGTTGCTTGACCAGGATGGAGTATCGCTCTCTCCCGCCGGAGAGGCATTAGTGAACAGCGAGTTAGCGTCGCTTGCCAGCCGCCTTAGCGTTCTCGCGAGCTAAACGTTGCTGCTCGCGCTGCATCTGCTCTAATCGAGCCATAAAGCCGGACTTGGGTTTGCCGGCTTTTTTCTTTTTATTCGCTTCGATCTCGGCTAACATCTTTTCGTCATTCAGCGTCCAGCGGAAAATCATGGTCTGGAGGATGGTGAAGAAGAGCGAAACGAGGTAGTAATAACTCAAACCGGCAGCATAGTCATTGAATATGAAGAGGAACATGAGCGGCATAGCGTACATCATGTATTTCATAAACTTCATGTTCGGGTCGGTTGCTTGCGATTGCATAGTGATATAGGTATAACCGATGTTACATATCGTCATTAGCAAGCAGAAGAGGGAGAGGTGGTCGCCCAAGAGAGGTATATTGAATCCCCAATGGAAGACGGCATCGTAGGTGGATAGGTCGTCCGCCCAAAGGAGCGATTTGCCACGGAGTTCAATCGCGGTAGGCAAGAACCAGAACATAGCCATCAAGACAGGGAACTGGAACAACATCGGCAGACAGCCGGACATCGGGCTGACTCCTGCCTGCTGGTAAAGTTGCATCGTTGCTTGCTGGCGCTCCTGCATTTTCTCCGCCGGATATTTCTCGTTGATCGCGTCTATCTGCGGTTTCAGCGCTTTCATCTTGGCGCTGGATTTATAGGATACGAAGACGAATGGCAGAATGATCAGTTTGATGACAATTGTCATGAGCAGGATCACAATACCGATATGCAGTCCCCATCCGGTGAAGAGGTCAAACATCGGAATGACCAGCCATTCGTTGATCCAGCTGACGATCTTCCAGCCCAGCGGTACCAAGGTATTCAGATGCAGGCGTTCGCTGCGTTCTACGCCCTCGTCATAGGCTTTGAGCGTGTGGTAATGGTTCGGACCGCAATAGAAACGAAGCCCGGTGGCAGTCTTTCCCGAGAGGTCAAACGGGATAGAGGTCTGGGTGCTGTATTCCTTGATATAGCCGGACTGTTTGCTCTGCACCGTAGAGGTGAACTGCGAAGAGGAGAAGGCGTCGTCGGCGATCAGGACGGTAGAGAAGAACTGGTCTTTGTATCCGATCCATTTGACGCGTGCGCTCTCTTTTGTATTGTCATCTTTGCTCTCGCTCAGTTTCTCGATGTCGCCGCCTACCAGCATGTATTGCAACTGCGCATAGCGCTCCTCGAATTTGCGTCCTTGCTCTTGCTGGGGGATCAACTGGCGCCATTGTAACTCCAGGGAATTGATGTTTTGCGCCAGTTCGGTCTGCATGTTATGCGGTTCAATGGCGAGATGTACCATGTAGTTGTCCGACAACTCATATACGAAGTCTAGCCATGCATCCGCAGAGGTCGTCTGCAGGCGCATGATGGCTTTGTTTGGCTCTTCCGAAGTAATAGGGGTAAAGAAGAGATTGCCGGTCTGGATAATACGGTTATTGGCGGTAATGAGGGTCAGTCCAAAGGCAGACTCGTCGCCGCGGAAGAGACTCAGCGGATTAACGGTGTCGCCAGAGGCCTTGTATTCCAATAATTCGGCATGCTTAATCACACCGCCTAAAGTAGAGAGGGTGAGACGTACTTTCTCGTTTTGGAGAGTGACGAAGCGCTCTTCTCCTTGTGCAACATTAGCGAATGTGCCGTAGGCGGCTTGAATGCGCTCCTGTACTTGCTCTGGCGAAACCGTTTCCGCCTGAGCGGATTGACCTGCAACGAGTTGCAGCGAGTCGGAGAGCCTCTGCGCCTCTGCGGCGGTCATACGGGCAATGTTAATAGAGTCTTGTACGCGTTGGCGCTCCGCCAATTCTTCTTTCGACGGGCGCTGAATCCATGTGAATCCAATTACGATAGCGGCTATAAGAAGGAAGCCGATCCATGTGTTTTTATCCATTCTGTTGATGTAAAATATATGTTATTAATTTCTATTTCAATTATTAGCGATTGAGTTGCCCGAACATTACTCCTACGTACAGACGCGGACCGCTCGGGGTCATAAAATTGCTCCATTTGACGTCGTTGCCGAGGTTGGTAAGTCCGCTACTGGTCCGTCCGAAAGGTAACATATAGTCAATTCGGATCATGAGAGCAATATGGTTGGTTAAGCTGATTTCTAATCCTACGTATGGATCCATATAAAAGAATGGAGTTTTGACGTATGAAGAGTTGTAAGTAGTGTTTTCTTCGGGTGTTGCTCCCGGTGTCTCTACGGGTTTTTGTTCCGGTACATAGAGTCGTTTCATTGTACCTCCACCCACAGAGAGACCTATCAAGGGGCGCGTCTTGCCCCAGTTGGCGTAGAAATCGGCGAATGCACCTCCCCATCCGGTCCGGACATTCGATCCCGTCCGCATCAGTGGCATGGTGCTGACATGTCCCTCTGCGCCAAGGTGAATATGATTGATGAAATGTACGCGCAGCAAGCCGCCCAAGCCGACTGCGAAACCGTCTCTTGGGAGATTCTTCCGGTACTCTCCGTTCCCCAAGCCGGTATTGCTGAATAGTTTGTCCGGCGAGTCAGAGAACATATATCCGCCGTGCAGCAGCATACCTCCGGAAAAACCGGTGTAGATCTTGGTCGTCTTGCGGCTCTCTGTGCTGGTCGCTCCATCCTCCTTCTGCTCCTGAGCTATCATGCTCAGAGGCAGAAGAAAGAGTGCGAATATAAGAATTAGTTTTCTCATTGATAGAAATTAAATAATATCAAATGCAACATCCATCATGTTGGTGAATGAGTTCTGGCGTTGTTCTGCAGTGGTTGCTTCGCCGGTCAGGATATGGTCGCTCACAGTGCAGATCACTAGAGCTTTCTTTCCAAAACGGGCAGCGTTCATATACAGTGCAGGAGCTTCCATCTCATCTGCCAGAACCCCCATCTTGGTCCAGTTCGCCTTGCGGGGATCCTCGCAATAGAAACTATCAGCCGAGAAGACATTTCCTACATGGTAGGTGTAGCCGAATTTCTCGCATGCGTCCACTGCGCGGCGGCAGAGATCAAAGTCAGCGATTGGTGCGAACGTACCATTCAACTGGTATTGTTCTGCCCAGTTGCTGTCCGTGCAAGAGCCCTGTGCGATCACCAGGTCGCCCAGATGAACATACATCTGGCGTGCACCGCACGAGCCTACGCGGATGATGGTCTCTACGTCATAGAAATTGAATAACTCGTAGGTATAGATGCCGATCGACGGAATACCCATTCCATGACCCATGACGGACACTTCTTTCCCTTTGTACATGCCGGTAAAGCCGAACATATTGCGAACGCTTGTCACCAGCCGCGGATTTTCCAAGTACCGCTCTGCCATTAATTTAGCGCGAAGAGGGTCACCTGCCATGATCACTGTCTTTGCGATCTCACCGTACTGCGCACCGATGTGCGGAGTAGGACAATTTTCTTTTGCCATAATTGTTGTGTTTTTAAAGGTTAATATTTTTTATCCATTATATTTATACCAGTTTATTGCTTTTTCGAGGTCTTGCGGTGTGTCGATCCCGATTGTAGGGACCTCGGTCACTCCGACGCGGATGGTGTAGCCGTTTTCGAGCCACCGCAGTTGCTCCAGCCTCTCAGCTATCTCCAGCGGACTCTGATCCAGCCGGGTGATCTGTGCCAATACATCTGCGCGGTAGGCATAGATACCGATATGTCGGTAATACTTGCCGTCCGCTGCAGCGATCACCTTGCGGGAGAACATCTTGGCTTTTCCCGTCGCCGGATCCCAATCCACTTTAGGCGTGTTCACGTCCTCCAGCTCTTCGTTACTGTCTTCGTCGGTGAAGGGACGAACGAGGGTCGCTATCTGGGTGTCTGCGGAGTCGAAACACGTCATGAGTGTCTCTATCTGCTCCGGCTGGATGAAGGGTTCGTCGCCTTGTATATTGATCACTATGGTATCCGTGTCATTCTGCTCCCGCCAAGTAGGTGTTGTGATGGCTTTATATGCCTCCAGACATCGGTCGGTGCCGCATTTATGATCCGGACTGGTCATTACCACTTTGCCGCTGAAACGCTCTACAGCCTCGTATATCCGCTCGTCGTCCGTCGCTACGACCACGGTGTCCAAGGCTTTCGACGCTTGTTCATACACGCGGCGGATGACCGTCTTTCCGCATATATCTGCCAGTGGCTTGCCCGGGAAGCGGGTAGAGCCGTAGCGAGAAGGGATAATACCGATAAATTTCATAATTCTCCTTTTTCTATTTTGGAGAGCAAAGTCATTGCTCCGTTGATCGTTTTTACATTCGTGATGGTCATGTACCGCCGTCCGGTCTTGACCCCTTTCTTGTCTCGCTCTTCTTGCATCATGCACCGTTCGGGTCTGGTCACGGCGTATTGGATCATATTACCGAACTCTTTGGACTGCCAGTACGCGTCTTTTTTCTGTACCAGATAGAGGGTCATGTGCTCGCCTTTCAGCAATATTTTCTCTATTCCCAACCGGCAGCAGAGCCACCGTAACCGTACTACCTCCAGCAACTCCTCTGCGGCTTCCGGGAGCGGACCGAAACGGTCTATCAAATGCTTGCGGTAGTCTAACAACTGGTCTTCGCTATGCAGACTGTCCAACTCGCGGTAGAGGGTGATGCGTTCGGATATATTCTCGATATAGTCGTTCGGAAAGCATACCGCTATGTCCGTCTCTAACTGCGCATCGCTGCACCACGTCCGCTTGCTGTCATTCGGAAATATTGTACCGTCAAGATTGGACGAATTTGCATCGTTGAGTTCTCCTCCCATCTCTTCTCTCAGCTCCTCGACAGCTTCGTTCAATATCCGTTGGTAGGTCTCGTATCCTAAGTCGGCAATAAATCCGGATTGCTCCGCGCCGAGCATGTTTCCCGCTCCTCGTATGTCGAGGTCCTGCATGGCGAGGTTGAATCCCGCACCGAGTTCGGCGAATGTGCTGAGTGCCTCCAGTCTCCGCCGTGCATCTTCGGTCAACAGCTCTTTCTCCGGCGCGATCAGATAGCAGTAAGCTTTTCTGTTCGACCGTCCCACGCGTCCGCGTAGTTGGTGAAGGTCTGCCAGTCCGTATTGGTGTGCGCTGAAGATCAGGATGGTGTTCACGTTCGGTATATCCACGCCGGATTCGATGATCGTGGTGGAGAGGAGTATATCCGCGTCGTAATTGATAAACGCCTCCAGCCTTTCCTCCATCTCGCCTGCCGGTAGCTGACCGTGTGCTACGATAATTCGCGCTTCGGGGCACAGCTTGCGGATGCGGTTTTCGATACGAGGCAACATCTCAATGCGGTTATTGACGATGAAAATCTGACCATTGCGCTCCATTTCCAGATCTATCGCCTCTTTGATAATATCTTCGTCGTCGATGGTGATCAGTTCCGTCTGCACAGGGTACCTGTTGGGCGGCGGGGTCGTCATGACGCTCAGGTCTCGGGCGCCCAGCAACGAGAACTGCAGGGTGCGAGGGATCGGAGTCGCCGTCAGGGTCAGCACATCAATGTTCGCTCGGAGACTCTTTAATTTCTCTTTGGCTGCTACGCCGAATTTCTGCTCCTCGTCTATGATCAGCAGTCCTAAATCGTGCCATTTGACGTTTTTGCCAATGATCTTATGGGTGCCGATCAGGATGTCTATCTTGCCTGCCTCCAGTTCCGCGAGTAGTTCTTTGATCTCTTTGGCGGATTTGAGTCGGCTGAGGTATTCGATCCGCACCGGCATGTTCTTCATCCGCTCGCGGAACGTGTTATAATGCTGTAGTGCCAATACCGTCGTGGGCACCAAGACCGCTACTTGTTTGCCGTCGGTCGCTACTTTGAAGGCAGCTCGCATGGCAACCTCGGTCTTGCCGAAACCGACATCTCCGCATACCAGTCTGTCCATCGGCATCGGGCTCTCCAAGTCGCGTTTTACGTCTGCCGTGGCTTTCGCCTGGTCCGGTGTGTCTTCGTATAGGAACGAAGCCTCCAACTCGTGCTGCATATATCCGTCCGGCGAGTAGGCGTAGCCTTGCTGCTGCTTGCGGGTGGCATAGAGCCGTATCAGGTCTCGCGCTATGTCTTTGACTTTGTCCTTTGTCCGCTCTTTGAGTCGTTCCCATTGACCGCTGCCTAAACGCGCAATGGTCGGTTCGCTGCCTTCACGACCCTTGTATTTGCTGATCCGGTGCAAGTTATGAATGCTGACAAACACATTCGCTCCGTCTCGGTAATTGAGTTTGATCATTTCCTGCGGCTTGCCGTTCACCGGAGTGGTCACCAGACCGCCGAACCGCGCTATACCGTGGTCGGAATGCACCACATAATCGCCTATTTGCAGTTGGTTGATCTCCCGCAGGGTGATGATCGCTTTGCCGCGGCGGGCATTCTCGCTGGAGACTCTCACGCGGTGGAAACGCTCAAAGATCTGATGGTCGGTATAGCAGCAAATCTTCAGTCCCTTGTCCACGAAACCCTCATGAATCGTCGCGTTGATCGGGATGAAGATGTCCTCACCCAAGATCGCCTGCAAGCGATCCAGCTGCTTCTTCTGTTCGGCTAAGATATAGATCTTATAACCTTCCTCTTGGTGTTTTTGAATATCTTCGGTCAGCAGGTCAAACTGCTTGTGGAAAACAGGCTGGGGGAGGGTGTCAAATGCGATCTTGCTATGCGTGGGGAAATAACTCTTCTCCGCCATCTCGATCGTCCTGCGTTCCTGTATCCCGTCACCGGTAACCCCTAAGCCCTCCAATTTATACTTCACGACGCTCCACTCGTTGCTGACCCATATAAACTCGTCGTTCAGGTAGTCTATGATAGAGGCAGACGGCTGGTCGCCGGCTTCTGAGGACTGACCTACTATCTCCGCTTCTTCCACTTTGGTCTTGCTCAGTTGGTCCTCGATGTCGAACTCTCGGATACTGTCTATCTCGTCGCCGAAGAAATCCAGACGGTAGGGGATGTCGTGGCTGTAGCTGTATATATCTACGATACTTCCTCGGATGGCGTATTGCCCGGGCTGGAAGACAAAGTCCACGTGCTCGAAGCCCAGTTCCGTTAGTTTGCGGCTGAGTTCCGAATGAGGAATCTCCTGTCCTACGCGCAATGTCATGCTACTCTTCTCCAGCGTCTTGGGGCTGGGCACGCTCTCCGCGATGGCTTCCGGGTAGGTCACCACTATACTATTTTTATCCGCGCGCATGAGGGCACCTAAGGTCTCTGTGCGCTGGATCGCCATAGCTTCGTCGGTAGTGCGCCGGCGGATACTGGAAGGGAAGAAATACACTTCTCCTTTTCCTTCAGGGGAAGGCGGGAGGAGGCTTCTGAGATCGCCGTAGAGGTATTGCGCCGCCTCTCCATTGTCCATAATAATGAATAAGGACGCGCGCAGTTGCGCGAGCGCGAAAGCGCGTGCGCTCGCGTGCAAGCCGTTCAGAAGAAGGTGGATCCCTTTTCCTTTTCCCATCTCCCGTCGAGCTAATGCTATCTCCGGGTGTTGGGCAAACAATATGTTCAGATCCTCGATCTGCATTATTCTTTAATCATTATCCTCGTGCCGGATGATATAATACGGTACATCCAGCGCTTGTATCTCCGCTTCATAGCGGTCAAATAATTCTTTTCGTATCTCGTCCGATCCGTTGCTGCGTGCGGGGTCGGGTACCCACGCTATGTCCGGATAGGTCAGCAGATAGACGTCCATCGGGTAGGTTTTGATAGCTTCGTTGAGCCACTCCGGCACACGCCCGAAAGCATATTCAAACCACACTTTGGTCACGATCAGTTCGGTGTCGAAGAAACTGATATCTGATAGCTGATAGCTGACAGCTTTTATCTCCTCTATCTGCCGCCTTGCTATCTCGCATAGCTCCTCATAACTCACCTCGGTCGTGCCTTTCTCCTCTACGTACCTCCGCGCGTATTCCTCCACCAGCACGCCTCCGTACCGTTTCGAGAGGTACCGCGCCAGCGCGCTTTTGCCTGTGCTCTCCGGTCCTATGATCCCTACCTTGTACATCACCTCGTCAGCATCAACTTGATATTCAATCCCACATTGTCAGCTTTCACCGGATAAGAGGACGAGATCAGCGGTGTAGTACCTTGGTGGTCGTAGAAGAGTTGCAGGTTGATCTTCTGGCTCAGGACATAGTCCGCCGAGATCTTGATCGCCAGCACTTTATTGCCGGACGAAGCTTGCGTGATACCTTCTTCCACCTTGCGGAGCAACATCTTCACGTCCTTGTAGGACACATCTACTTGCAGCTTCAAGTCGTTGCTCACTTTTCGCTGTCCGCCGTCTTTCTTCTTGGCGATGAAACTGAGGTTTTTGATCGTATATCCGGCTCCGATGACGAACTCGGATGTATGTCCTTCGGTCAGTTGCACGCTCGTCACGTTCAGCGCCAGGTTGCGCTGCTTGCGGTATTCGGCTTTGAGGCTCAACGAGTTCTTCATCGTCAAGTTCAGTCCGATCAACGGCGCGAAAGCTTCGGTCAGCGTCACATTGCTGATGTCGTACGCCGAGCTGGGGCGTGGAGCGTCGGTCGTCACGTCGCGCACGAAACCGAGCATCTTGTTATTGCCGTCGCCGCCTACCCAGGTCGAGTAGCTGCCGTACGAACCGATGGCGTACTTACAGGTATAGGCGTGGGTCAGCGTCACGGATTTGAAATGGTCGCGCATCCACGGCAGCTTGCCTAAACCGTCGTAGGTCACAGACCAGTTCGGCAGGATCTTCAGAATGCCCAAGAACGGGTTCAGACCGATCCTTCCGGCGTCTCTGCCGGTGTATGCCGCGAGGAAGGCAGGCACGAGCACGTCCGCCGAGTTGCGGTTCACGGTGCCGTGTTTCGTCGGGTCATATTTGGTGCCGAGCGGAATGTTGCTCATGAATCCGGTGCTCGGCAGGGTCATGCCGTTGTATTGCTCTTGCACGCGGTCGGTCAACAGCGCGCGGTTCTCCAAGAAGCGGTCGAACGCGCTGTTGGCGAAGTTCTCCTCTTGGCTGCCGACGCGGCTGAAGATCGTTCCGATCGCTACTTGGGTGATGTTGAACGAACCCGTCATGTTTTCCTGCAGGTCGCCGTAGCTGTAAATGATCGAGGTGGATTGCGCCATGTATCGTTTGCCGTTCAGCTGGATCTTGAATCCCGGAAGCGGTTCTAATGTCAGTTTGATGTCCAGATCGGAGGTGTGTGCCCTCGTCGCAGGCTGCACGATAGAGGTATCGCCGGAGAGCCAGCCGTGCGTCTTCGCGCGTTCCATAAAATTATTCGGGATGAAACCGAAGGCGAAATCAAAGCCCGGAGCGTAGGCGCCGTTGGCTTTGCGCTGACCCATGAATCCGGCTTCGGGCATGAATCCCGGTACGCTCAGCGAGTTCGTCTCGCGGTAGGTCACTTGCAGCCTTCGGAACATCGTTCCTACATAGGCGAACATATCGCCTGCGATCTGGGCGGAGGTGCGCTGGTTCGGATCCTTGGTCGTCACGGTCACGACGGCGTTCGCGCAGTCGCGCTTGGGAGTAATGGTCACTTTGGTGTTACCCGCCGGACGGAAGCTCACGGGCAGAACTCTGCCTGCCGAGTCGGTCACAGCTACTTGCAGCAGCTCACTGTTGAGCCGGTGGGTGATCTCGACCGCTTCACCTTTCTTCAGCGTCACGGTCTGGGTGTAAGTCTTGGGTTTGAAGGCACGCTGGCGCCCGCCACGTCCTCCGTAGCGCTGCGTCATCGTCTTCCAGTACTTGGACTTACCGTACCACGTCTCGAAATTGATTCCTCCATCCACTTGCCAGCTTTGCAGGCTGCTGACGGTGTTACCGCGGTCCACCCCGTTCGTCGTAGAGGACGCCGTGCGGGTCCAGTTATAGGTCGCGTTATAGGATCCGTTCGCAGTCAGCGCGTCCAGACCCGGAATGCGGTTCAAAGGCACATTCCAACTGGCGGTGAAGACTTGCTGGTAGGTGTAAGGCGAACCCCATTTGGCGAGCGAACGCTGGATCGTGTCGCGCCATGCCTCGTATTTATCGTGGTTGAACTCCGGGTCGAAATACTGACCTTTCAGGATCTCCGGCGTGTATTTGCCTTCATCAATGATGGCGTTCATTGCGCTCTGGAAACTGAATTTCATATTTTTCGTCAGGTCGTATTTGAAATCGACATGCCGATCCCAAGTGAAGTCCTTGCTGTAGGTCAGATCCATCGCATCGCTGGCACCGCCTGCCAAATCACGCATCTTCATGTGGCTGAAGGTACGGTGCATGTTGGTGTTGAATGCCCAGGACTGGGGCAGGTAGTAGAAATTCATCTCTTTCAGGAATTTCACTTTTTGCACTTTCTCCACCTTGCTGAACGGCTCCCAGGGTTTGGGATTGAAGCTATAGGCGTATTGGAACGAACCCTTGTGGTCCGTCGTGTAGTTGGTCTCCATCTCCGGCGAGTGCTCATTCTGTTTGTTGTACGAAGCGGAGATCGAGAAGTTCGCCGGGTCGTAGAACATATCGCGTTTCTTGGAGTGGATGTTGACCTTCAGGTTGCTGACGCTGAATGAGGTGGACTCGTGTACGGTGTTGGTCATCCGTTTGATCGAGTCGCGTTCCTCTTTGGTGTCGTAGGTACTGAGTGTCTCGCTGAGCTTGACGTCGCTGTCCAGCGGGTCGTAATCCGGGCTGGTGGTCTCGTTGCTGTAGGAGACATAGAGCGGCATCTGGATCTTCGCTTTCTCCGGGAAGAGACGTCCGCCTTCGAGGGCTGCGCTGACCGAGATCTGGTAGAAATTATCCATGTTACGGTCCAGCACGTTCGACTCGATCGAACCGTAGCCTGCGGTCTCTAACCGTCCGGCTACGTTCAGCTGGGCGATGTCGCTGATCGCGAGGGCGGCGTTCGCCATCGCAGCCACACCGCCTTGTTCGTTGAACTGGCTCAGACGCAGCTCGTTCACCCATATCTCACCCGAAGCCTCGTGCTGGCCGTTGTTGCGCACACCGATCATGATCGTGCTGACGTCTTCCAGCGTCGGGTTTCCGAGCACGGTGATCTTGTTCTGCGGCTTGTCGTTCGCGTCGTCGTAGATCACGTACGGGATCGTGTTGCTGACCCCCTCGTTGCCTGCCCGTTTGGCTTTGTTGCGCGCTGTCTTGGCGTCCGTCAGCACTTTCAGCGCAAAATCAAACATATTCTCCTTGGGCCAAACGATTTCTCGGTCGGCAGCAGAGTTGTTGTTATACAGACCCGGTGCGGTCAGATGCAGCGGGATCTCGTATTCGTAGTAGTTGTTGCGCAGGTCGGAGCCCAGACGGATGAAGCAGCTCAGGTCGCCGTCCTTCAAGTCCGGATCGACGGTACTCAGTTGCTCGGCATGGACGAACATCTGCAGGTTCTTGTATTGCCGCATGTCGTAACCGGAGTTCTTATACATCGCTCTGGCGTCGTGCGGGCTGAGGTGCGCTACGCGCAACACCATCGCTTGCTCGTTCTGGGCAATCAGCTGTGCCTGACCCGGGTCGGTCTGACGGCTCACGCCCGGAGGAAGCACGTAGTTGATCGGGGTACGGGTGCTGTTCTCCTCGATGTTGACGGTCTGCACGTCGATGGACGCACCGGTGTTGACCGGTGTCCCGACGGGCGCCAGGTCACGCGTGTACTGCCTCCAGTCGCCGCGCACCAGATCCAGCGTAGCGAAACGCAAGTGCGTCTCTTTCTCGAACCCCGTCATGTACATACGCATGAAACGGATCGATTTCCAGTTGCGGATCGAACCGATCTTCTGCACGCTGGCGCTGTCGCCGCGGAGAGGAATCTTGAACTGGTACCAAGTCACCTCTTGCGTCTCGCCGTTGCGCAGCGTCACGTTACGCACTTTCTTCTCCGTGATATGCTGCCTTCCCACCTCCATCATGTCCGGACGCAGGATGACCTTGTATTGGTAGTATTTCTCGTATTCGTTCAGGGTGTTATCGAGGTTGATGTCCTCTACATCCGGTGTCAGAGTCGAAGCCGTACCGTAACTCTCGCTCTGCTGCTCTGTCGCGGGCGAGTTGCCCTCCGTACCGTTGTAGTGTTTGTAACGCTCCAAAATAGGCACTTCCTCGCGGTCGAAATCGGAACCCCTGTAGTAATGGAAATTATCTCCCGCAGGGTCGTTCCTCGGCGAGAAGCGGTCACTCTCCCAACTGTTCCACACATCGGGCGAGACGCGGCTCTCCAGCTCCGTCAGGTACTGACGGTAAGCAGGCCAATTCTTCTCCTGCTCGCTGTTCAGACCGTTCAGACCGACGTCCTGCATAGCGCGGGATCCGGTCTCGTTGCTGAAGGCTACTACGGTGCTGGTCGTCCTCGGTACGTAACCCCAGACGGTGCTGTCCACGCGACCTTGGTCGGCGGCGCTCACCGGCAGACCATGCTCAAACGCTTTCTTGCCGTCGCGCAAGATGTCTTCGCTCACGTCGCCGAGGTTGATATATAGTTCGCCGTCGTAACCCTCGGGGTTGGTCAGCGCCGGGTCCATCAGCCAGAACTGGATATATTCGATATTGGCTTTCTCGAAATCGGTGTTGTCCAGCCGTCGCATAATACCGCCCCAGCGTTTCTTGGGGTTGGTCAACTTACCGTCCGTACCGATCTCGCTGGCGGAGATATTGTACTGTCCGCGCTCCTCGGGGTAGTACGCGAGGTTCAGGATCGGCAGCTTGGTATCGACGTTGCTTGCCTCCTGGCGGTTGGGGTAAATCTCGTCCTGGTAAACGATACGTGTCCTGTGGTCGCTCAGCGCCGCTAAGTCGTTCTTGATATGTGCCGGGGTGTTGGACTGCGGGTAACCGAAAATAGGATCGACGAGGAACCATGACAGCAACGCTCTGTTCTTGTTGTACCCGGGTTGGTTGATCTCTTTCGATTCGTCGAAGACGGTCGGCGTGGAAGCCAGGAACCAATAACTCGGATAGTGGATGTCAATGTTGGTCGTGGTGCTCTCGAAATCGTCGATATACGCCGTTCCGACAGCTCCGACATCGCGGGTGTGTCCGGGGATGAGGTGCGCAAACTCCGCATTGATCTGGAAGGTCGAAGGCGCGGTGGCATTGATCCAAGGGATCTTGTCGATGGCGTTGGTGAGCCACTGCATCTCGGTCTTCCAACTGCCGTTGACGCCCCAGATCGTGTTCGCCAGCGGCTCCGATCCGGTGTTGACCTTGGTGGTCAGAGGACGCTCGCGCAAGTGCATGATCGTACCGCCGAGGACGAGGTCTTTGTTAAACTCGTACTCCAAGTGTGCACCGAACAGGCTCTTGCGTTGCAGCGAGAACGTGCTTTGGTTCTCCAGCTTCACATCCACGTTCGTGCCGCTCTCCAGGATCGAGGTGTTCAGGATCGTCACTGTTCCCATCGTGTAATCGACGGTGTAATCGACGTTCTCGATCAAGGTAGCACCGCCGGCTGTGACGGTCACAGAACCACGCGGCACGTTCATCGCGCCCAGACGGATCTCGCTCCCGTTCGTGCCTTTGTATTTACCCGTGAGGTGGAATTTGTTCTTCTCGCTCAGCTCCTGCGCCACAATCAGCGTCGAGTCGTACAGCTCCGGGAAGCAGTATTTCTTCACCAGCCGCGGGTCGTTGCCCAGGGCGTCTGCCAAGTGGCTGCCGAACGGCTCCAGCACAGGGAAGATGATCTTGCCGGACGAGGCATAAACGGTCAGTCCTTCGATGAAGTCGAACCGTCCATCGGGGGACGCGTTATGTTTCTGGTCCAAACGGTCGAGGTTCATCACGCGCAGCAGCTGCTTGCCGTTGATCGCCTCCGGTCCTTCGTTCAGGTATTGCACGTCCGTTCCCACCGAGTCGTTGCGGTACGTGACGTATAACTCAAACTTGTCTTGGTTGATGCTGGTCGCGCCGAGGGAGTAGATGTTTTTCATCATCAGGTCCCATGTGCCGCGACCTTTTTTGTTGGGTGCGTTCGCGCTGTTTTTCAGCATCTTCAGTGCCAGCGCATTCGGCGCGTGCAACTCCTCGCTGCCGTCCGTCGAGAACTCACCGACCTGATAGACACGGCCGTTGTACGTGTATTCGTAAGCCACCGCCAAGACTTCGTCTTGGTTTAGCGCGCTCTTCAGCGATATATAACCCAACGCGCTGTTGAGCGTATATTCGCTGCTGGTCAGCAGCCGCGCACTCTCGATCTTCTCGAAGTCATTTCCGCCCTCCATGCCGTTCATCCCTTCCAGCACTTGGCTGGTCTGCTGCAGATTACGGAAATCGGTCGCGCGGATAGCGGCATAAAGTCCGTTGGTGTTGTTGTCCGGTGCCAGACCGGGTGCGCCACCCCACGAGGTGTTAAAGACGTGGTCGCTGTTCTCGCCGAGGTCCGCAAAAGCCACGATGTTACGCGCTTGGTCGTAGTTACCGCGTTTATTGGTGATCCAGACCTCGATCTTGTTGATCGTGATACCGGAAGCGATATACGGCACACTCGCCATCGCCGATTCGTAGCGGTCGCGGAAATAGTGGCTCAGGAAGAAATGTCGGTTCTCGTCGTAGCTGTCGCCGCTGATGTCGAACTTGGTCATCTGCGATCCGCCTTTGCTGCTCACGGTCTGCGCCTCGCTGTTCTGCTGGCTGATGAGCGCCTGAATGCGGAACTTGCCGAACTTCAGGTTCGTCTTGATTCCGAAAAGTGCCTGACTGCCGCGGATGAGCGACGAAGGCAGGTCCATCGTCACATTACCGGCTTCGATACTCTGGATGATATCGTCCTCTTCGCCTTTGTAGTTCAGTTTGAGGTTCTGCTGGTCGAACGAGAAAGAAGCCTCGGTGTTGTAACTCATGTTAAAATTGAGTTTCGAACCGACTTTTCCTTGTATGCTGGCTTGGATCTTCTCGTCGAAATCGAAGATGTTGTTATTGCGCGCGCGTACAGTAAGAGACGGGTTGGCGATGTATTGGTGCTTGAATCCGAATAGCAACTCGGCGCTTCCTTGCATCTTCAGTTGCACACCGCCCGGACCGAACACTTTGTCCGCCGGACCGATGTTGAACTTCATGTCGGTGATGTCGAACTTGGACTCGTTGTTATGCTCCACCTCGCCTATTTTCTGCTGCCAGTACCGGTGCATGATCTGCCGCTCGGCGTAATGGTTATATTCGTCTTGCGTCAGCATATACGGCGTCGTGACGTCGGTCTCGCCGATGCGTGTGTGCAGCACGTACATGCCTGTCTCCGGCTGGTATTCCACGGTGGTGGATATATTACCCGGATCTTGTAGATCCAATGAACTCTGCGGCTGCACCAGTTCGCCGAAGTTCTGCACGCCGAGTTGCTTCACTTTCGTCGGCGCCCAGATAGCGCTGTCCGTCTCCGTCACATAATCCGCTGCGGCTTCAGGGCTTACGGTGGCTCCTTCCTCCCCTCCTTTCAGGGAGGGGTCGGGGGTAGGCTGCTCCCTCTTTTCCCTCTCTGCTTTCTCCGCTTCCTTCCGTGCCTTTTCTTCCGCCACGAGTTCTTTCAAACTCTTGCCGCCGCTTTTCCTTTTGCCGCCGTCGTTCTGCGCATCAACCGCCATAGTCACCATCGGCAACCACAGCAACAGACTAACCAGTACTATGTAAAAATATCTATTTTTCAAACTTCTATTTTCTTTCAAGCGTGTTGTAACAAAAATATTTTTCTTATTTTTTATTATTTTTGTAAGGCAGTCGGACGACTTATTGAAGTCGTGCGGAATGGGTATTGGTTTTTGCTCTCTGGGAGCTTGCTCACAAGAGGGCAAAAGCCGGTGCCCATTAGGCTACATTAGTAGCCGTCCTGCCGCATTTTCGTTTTTAATCTTCAAATCTTCTCATAGCATTTTCAGCGCCTCGCGTATGACCGCTTCCACTTTGAGTGTCGGGTCGCCTTTGAGGATCTTATCAACCGCCTTGCCGCTGGGCGCCGTAGCGAACCCGAGCATCGTCAGCGCGCTGATGGCTTCGGCGCGCACGCCGGTGTCCGCCTCGGGAGCTAACATCGGTATCTCCGTGGGGTCGCCTCCGAGATCTAACTTGATTGCTTTGTCCTTCAGATCAACGATGATCCGTTGTGCGGTCTTGGGTCCGAGGCCTTTCACTTTCGCCATCGCTTTGGCGTTGCCGGTGGCGATCAGCATCCGCAGTTCCTCTGCGCTGAACGCGCTCATGATCATGCGCGCGGTAGAAGCACCCACGCCGCTCACGGTCATCAGCAGCTCAAACAGCCGCCGTTCGCTTTTCTCCACGAAACCGTATAACTCATGCGCGTCCTCGCGTATGACTTCCGTGATATAGAGCTTCACTTCTGACGGCTGATGGCTGACGGCTGAAGGCTCTTCTTTCCCCACCATCGCGCTATACCCTGGCAGCGTAATAGCGATAGCGTATCCCACGCCCCCTGCTTCGACCACCGCTTCCGTCGGATTCAGCTCCGTCAATATGCCTTTTATATAATCAATCATTTATATATTTCCCTTTGTGTAATTAAAATTCGTTTAATTCGTGTAATTCGTGAACGAAAAGTAAATAAATTTTCTTTAATTTTGGGTAATTTTGGACCAACTAAATAATTTTATCTTTGTTTATGGCTTTTAAATGCTTTACCCGCAGGGTGTGGATTTTGTGGATAGAAACTATCCGGGTGCTTGCACACGAGGAGTTTATAGCCCCGAAATACACATAGAGCGAAGCTCAAAGCATTTAAAAGTGTTTATCTATGTTTATTTACTTTTCAAAGATCATGCGGGAAGGTAAAATACTTTCCCCCCGTACGCGAAAAAGCGCACAAAGGTACAACTTTTTTTTCGAATACGCAAGAATGTACGCATTTTTGACGATTTTTCCACCTTTTATTTTTGCTTTTGATTGAAAATGATGATATTTTTTTGAAAATTGATTGAAAATGATGATTCATATTCCAAAAAAAAGCAGTACCTTTGCAGCGTAATTCATACAACTATGAAACGCAAATCTGTTTTTCTTGCATTTTTGCTCGGCTGCTGCTCCCTGTGGGCGGCTGATCCGGAAACCTCGCTGGCGGCTTTTGACAAGAAAGTGACGCCGGCTAACGCTGCTCTTTTCTTCTCAGCCCTGGAGGAGCGGGAATTCCTCGACGAACCGATCGTGGTTTCTGAGACCACCTCGCATGACACCCTCTGCGCCTGGGTATGGTATTGGGCGGCGGAGTATTACTATGACGCCCAGGATTTCCTCCGCTCTGCCGGCTATGGCGAACGCGCCCTGCCCCTATGCGAAGCGATCGGAGACAAGACCATGGAGGCGGACTGCGCCTCTCTCCTCGGTCTGATCTATGTGCGCCTCGGCGATTTCGACAAAGCCGCGCTCTATGCCAAACGCTGCAACAAACTGGACATCGAGAGCGGAGATCCCAATAACATCGCCTCCTCGTATAACACCCTCGCGGGCATATACATGTCCATGCGAAAGCCTGCCGAAGCGGAGCAATATATCCTCCGCGCCATCGAATATGTGGAGAAAACGGATAATCTGCCGCGAAAAGCGGTCATCTACGGCATGGCGTCCGAGGTGTACCAGCATCAGAGGAAGTTCCCGCAGACGCTGGATTATGCCACCCGCGCTTGGGAAATAGAGACCCGGCTCGGGCGTACGGACAAAGCGGCTATCCGCCAAACCCAGCGTGCTGCCGCGCTCATCGCTATGGACCGGTTCGACGAAGCGGAAACGATCTTGCGGGAAGCCATTCCTGTCATCGAAGCCTCCGGCAATTACCACTCCCTCGCTATCGCCTATAACCATCTGGGAGACCTCCTTTATATCACAGGGCGAAACCGCGAAGGAGCCGATTGCTATTACAAAGCCCTGCCCATCTTCATGGAGCAGCATGATATTTATAATGAAGCGCACACGCGCAAGGGCTTGCGCGAAACACTACGGGGCATTGATCCCGAAGCCGCGCTCGAGCACGGGGACCGCTTTGAGCACTTGCGAGACTCTATCTATGATAGCGAATCGAACGCCAACCTCGCACGGCTGGCTGCCGAGATGGAGAACGACATCCTCCGGCAGATCAACCGGAAGCAGCAGATCCGGACGATCATCCTGATCTCGGTCATCAGCGCGATCTTCGTCTTCATGACGATCGCTACCTATGTCAGTTATCGCCGCAGAACACGCAGACAGGTGGAGCATTTCAGCCATCTGCTCAACGAAGTCCAGAAACTCCGCCATGCCGAGCGTGTCAAGCACGCCATCGCCAAGGCTGAACCCGCAACGGAAGAGAAGGAATTGCTCGCCGAAGCCGATGACGATCTCTTCATGGCGAGGGTGATTGATTATATTTCCGCACATCTTCCTAATGGAGATCTCGGTATTAACGAAATGGCGGAGTCCCTTTGCATGTCTTCATCCACCTTCCGCCGCAGAATGTATGCAATCACAAAGGGTTCGCCGAAGATGTTTGTCCGCGTCGTACAGATCAATAAAGCCAAAGAACTTCTGTCCTCTACCACCTTGACTATCAAGGAAATATCTGCCCAGTGCGGCTATAAGGAAGTCAACTCTTTCATCCGGGCTTTCCAGAGCGACACAGGCGTCACCCCCGCCAAATGGAGAGACCAATGTAAAACCGAATAATGGACCCGAAACGCCGAATTTTCTACTATTCCGTCATTTTTTATACATCGCAATACAGCTCTCTTTTTTCTTCATATTCGCATTTTGATTGAAAATGTAGATATTTTCTTAAAAAATGACGAAAAATGATGACTGCTGTTTCGAAAAAAAGATGTACCTTTGCACCGTGATTTGATACAATTCATCGCGGTGCTTTTTTATGCTCGCTTGTGCTGCTGCTTGTGCTGCTCGCTTGTGCCGCTCGCTTGTGCCGCTCGCTTGTGCTCTTTCACCTTTCACCTTTCACCTTTTTCCTTACAAAAGGGGGTGATTAGGGGGTGATAAGGGGGTTATTAAGGGGTGATTAGGGGGTTATTCCTATGACGCAAGAGGGACAATAATGAGCCATAATAGACCTTTTTTATAACAAACAACCATATTAACCCTTTAAACAAATGCTATTATGAAGAAGTTCTTTCTTTTCTTGTTCGCAGCTTTTTTTGCTGCTAACATGCAGGCTGAGCTCAACAGCCGATCGTACCAGCAAGTGGACTCTTTGCCTTACCCCCGTTACATTAGAAATATCCGGGTGGACAAGGATGCCAAAACAGTCACTTTTGATGTGTACAACCCGGTCTTTCATGAGGACGGAAACCCCTATACTACCGGGGATGATACCTTCCTTCCGCACGAAGCGGCTCTGAATCACCAGTTTACGGTAATTATTTTCAACAGAGCGCCCTATGACCATTCGCACACATGGAAAATAACAGGCAACGGATGGCCCGAAGGTACTTATAACTATGGTGAGCTGGTAACAAACGACGAAGGCAAATTGACTTTGCGGTATGCTTCTTATTTTTCGGAATCTGAAGTGGTGGAAAATACGCTGGATCCGCTGGTCGTGTCCTATGAGAAAACGATGGATATCTCGGCCCCGCTGGATACCATGCTCGCAAGAGGATATACGGACCTCCGTGTCGCTATAATTGGAGAAATCGCAGCCGGACCTTTCTATTCGATTTGGGCGCCTTTCGAGACACGTTCTACTGACGATAATGGTAGAAGACTATACCTCAACAACTATGTGGACATCTCCTATCCCACTGTTACAGAGCACTATCTCTCTGCCTCCGCTGCCGAGGTGAAATACGGCGAGAACTTCTCGCTCACCGGTACAATCAAAGGAACCAACAAAACCAAAATCACGCTCCAATACCAGCAAGAAGATCAGACCTGGAAGGGCGTGGAAGCGAGAGAGATCTCTGCCACGCAGGCGCAGGAGGGTTATACCTATACCTATAAGCGCGTGATGCTCAACGACTATCCCGCTGCGCGGACATACCGGCTCAAGATACAGGACATCCTTACCGGCAATATCTATTACTCCAACACGGTGGACGTCACTTTCAAATACCGCCTCGATAAGGTCAATTTCTCATCGACCTATTACTCCGCCGGACACCATATCATCTTGGGCAATCCTGTAGAAGGAAAGCAATTCACGTTCTCTTCCGATTACCCGGTTCTCACGGACACAACCGAGAACGGTATAGAGTTCGACATGCCGGCATGCAATGTGCTCTACCGCGAGACCTATCCTATGTACACTGTCAAGTTCTACGACTACGACCACACGCTCCTCAGCACCCAGCAGGTGGAGGAGGGGCATGCTGCCTATGCGCCGGTCGTTCCCACACACGAAGGAATGACCTTCGACCGCTGGAACGGTGACTACTCCAATATCCAACACAACTGCATCTTTACTGCCCTCTATAAGATAGAAGGAGTGGAAACCGAACTCAGTATGGTTGATTATGAGGAGAACTATATCACGATGGGAAAAAGATACTCGTTCAATGCCTATCTGAAGGCACCTAATACCGCCAAAGTATATCTGCAAGTCGCTTATCAGACCCATGACGACGATGAATTGGCATGGGGTAACTCAACCTATAACTATGTATATACTGTGGCGGAGGCTGAAAACGGTACTACTAAAACCTTCAGCAATGTGCTCATTAAAGACGGTACGAATAAATACCGCGCAGTATATTTCCGGCTCAAAATACAGATGCATGAATCTTCCGAATTCATCTATTCCAATGTGATAGGCTTCAAGACCTTCTATCCGGTGAATATTTATAGTCAGGATCTCGCACTCTGGACGCAGACGAATGACTTCACTCTCTTGGGCAACGGAACAATCCTCTCTCGTCCGCTCGACACCGTTTGGATACAGGAAGTTGCTTCGAACGTCTGTGCGCTCGACCTCGATCTCTGGATGGGTGAGGAGACGACAGGAGTGGATCAATTGGGAACCTATATCGTGCTACCCGATGGATACGGTGAAAACGCTATAACCGTAAACCGACAGAAACATACCGTGCTCTTCTATGCAGAAGGACACCATGACGGATATTGGAATCTCATCCACGGAGATGGTGTCTATGAGCCGCAGGAGATCTTCTGCGGTGGTGCTGCCACGCCGCCGGAGATAGAGGAGGAACTGACTAAAAGCGCACTCTTCCACGGCTGGAAAGCACGCGGCGAATATGCCGACGACGCATATCTCAACGTAACAGAAGACATGGCGTTCGACGCTATCCTCCAACCGCTGGGCACCTTTATCGTCACCTTCAAGGACTGGGACGGCTCTACTCTCGATATCCAGACCGTAGTGGAAGGAGAGAACGCCTGCCCGCCGGATGCCTACAGACCCGGATATGAGTTCATCGGATGGGACGGCAGTTATACCCAAATCACCTCCAACTGCACCCTCAACGCCATCTACGAGGAAATACCCGAAGACATCGAGAACATAGACGCATCCGCCACATTTGGCGGATCCCGTAAGTTCCTCCGCGATGGACAACTCTACATCCTCCGCCCGGACGGCAAGACCTACAACGCCCAAGGCACAGAGGTCCAATAACCCTAAAAAGTCCTTCCCTTTAGGGAAGGATTTAGGATAGGCTTTTCCCCCCCCCAAGCCATGCAGGGCTGATTACCCTGCATGGTTACAACCAACATAAAACCAACATACAATAAACTCTATTTATTAACTTTAATGTTGTGCCCGACACATACGAGGGTATTATTATGAAACACAGATTCTTTTTATTCATTATTGCAGCCTTTATGGCTACAAGTGCTGCCTGGGCGGATAGTTTCGATTACGATTACCGACCCATAGATTCAATTCCAGCACCTACGTACATGCAAAATATATCGTACGACAAGCAGACAGGAGAATTGTCTTTTGATGATACTTTTAGTCCTTCGTATAGTTTGGATAGACGGTATGCGATAATAGTTTATAGTCGCTCAAATGGCGCACATCTATTTTATTTTCTAAATCCTGCCGGGCATGGGTACGTTTACGGAACAATTGACAATAGTTACCACCCGCGTTCAGCTGACATAACATATATAAGCAAGTCGTTTTATAATGTACCAGGTGGGCACAGAGTAATCAATGTCAATGCTTTGACTGATTCCTGCTATGCTATAGGAGAGACTAATGTACATATAGCAATTGAGGGTTGGTATCTAGATCCAATATCTAGCAAATATAAAACCATGACAGATGAGCAAACCGGGCAATATATGACGACAGGGAAATATCTTAATAATTCCATAGATGTTACTCTTCCGTATGTTGCTAAAAACACCATCTCTGCTCCATCGGAGGTTAAGTACGGTGGCGATCCGATGGTGATTAAGAGCACTATCAAGGCTGTCAATAAATGCAAATACTACATTCAGGAGAGCAATGATGGTGGCGTAAGTTGGACTACCCAAAAGTCTGGTTCGCTGACAGCTGTTCAGGCTCGCGAGGGCGTAACGGTTTCTTATCAGCGTGTCATTACCGGCAACCATGAGAGTATCCGGTTCCGCACACGCGTTGTGTCCTACGAGGCTCCTTACGGATGGATTCATAGCGACACAACAGCCGTACAAGAAGTGCGTGCGCTTTACCCTTGTACCTATTATGACCAGAATGGTACATCACTATGGAGAGAATGGCATACCGCAGGCGAAGAAGTTGTCTATATGAAGCCTGCCGACTGCCGCGATTTCAAGTACACCAGTGCCCTACCTGTTAAGGTAGAGGAGAAAGAATCATACTTATCAATGACCATGCCGGCTTGTCCTGTATCGATTGATGAATACACCCCGACATACAAAGTGGACTTCTACGACGCAGATGCTACTCTGCTGAAGACCGAAGAAGTGAGTGCCGGCGAGGACGCTACGCCGCCTGCCATCGGCGCGCAGAACGCTCCGGCTGCCAACCGTGCGCCGCAAGCTAAGAAAGGTACATTCACCGGCTGGAGCAAGGACTACACCAACGTACACAAACCGCTCAAAGTGTTTGCTAAATACGATGTATATGTGGACATGGATATGGATGTAGTGAGCCACACCTGCAACAGGACCGAGGACTGGAAATTCGCTTCGTGGACGATGGCGAAATTCGAGGACAACAAGACGATGGCGATGGCGGGCGACAACATCACCTTCCGCGCGTCCGTCAAGACCAACACCCCTGTGAACGTCTATTTCCAGTCGGGGCAACTGAATACCAACGGCGAACTCAGTTGGACCACTGCCACCAAGGTCGGCGAGATAACCGGCTACGACGTAAACAAAGTGATGACCTTTGACCGCCAAGTGACGGCTGCCGTAGAGTATAACAACGAACTGCCGTTCCAGACCGAACGCTACTACCGTTTCTACGCAGCAGGACCCGGCACAGGCGAGAACGTATATTCCGAGGCGATGGAGATACAGTTGTACTACCCCTTGCTGGTGGAATCCGACCAGACCGTACAAGTACTAACCAACGAAGGCGGGTTCTATTGCAACAGCACACGCAGCATTATCCCTGCCAAATCCGGCGAGCGTATCTTCATCCTTGATCGTCAGGGCTTCAAAGGTGCAGGACTGGACTTTGCTTTCGTACGCCATCCCGCCTCCATACAAGACGGCACCTCCGACGAGGGCTTGCACTATGTGCTGGGACCCGGTATGACGGAGACGGTAAACGTGACCACCCAAAAGAAAGTGGTTTGGTTCGACGGCGTTTACGGAAACGGCTATCCCCAGCAGTTTGACTTCTCCGCGCAAGGCATGGGCAAATACAACGGCTACTATGCCGCCGTTGCCAAAGTGGGCGAGAGTGTGCTGCCGCCGGCTGACCCCGAGATGGACGGATATGTGTTCATCGGGTGGAAGAACGAGACGACGACCGAGTATGACGACGACGCCTACCTGAAAATTCCGGCTATCAGCGACCCCTATCTGGAGTTCACGGCGCAATGGGATGAGATCCCTGCCGCGCCGCAATACACCGTTCGTTTCTACGGCAAGGACGGCTCGCCGCTGATTGAGACACAAAGCATCGAGGAAGGACAGAACGCTACGCCGCCGACGGCTCCTGAGGTAAGCGGATTCCATTTCACCGGCTGGGACAAGCCTTATACCACCATCAAAGCCGACGTGGACATCACAGCCCTCTACGGCGAGGACACCAAGACTTGGACCGTGACCTACAAGAACTGGGACGGCGCTGACCTCGGTACGGAGGAAGTGACCGACGGCGAGGCTGCGCAAGGCGTGATCGCTACACGCGAGGGCTACACCTTCGTCAAATGGCGTGATTACACCTCCGGTGACGATGTGGACATGACCCATATCACAGCGAACGTGACCGTAGAGGCGGTCTTCACCGAGACGCTCTATACCGTCACCTACCGCGTGGAAGGCGAAGTGACCTATACTATCCAAGCCGTACACGGCATGAACGCTTCCAGCATCTATTACCCGCTCGGTACGCCGGCAAAGGCTTCTACCGAATCGAAAGTCTATACTTTCTCCGGCTGGACACCCGAAGTGGCTACTATCCTGGAAGACGTGACCTTCGATGCCCTCTTTGCCGAGAGCGCACGCACCTATACGGTGACCTTCCAGAACTGGGATCACACGCTGCTGGATGAGCAGCAGGTGGCTTACGGCGAAGCGGCTGCCGCTCCTGCCGAACCGGCGAAAGAAGGCTATACCTTCATCGGTTGGGACCGCGAGTTCAACAACATCCTCGCCGACATGACGGTAACTGCTGTCTTCGAAATGACCAAGAACCAAGGCGGCGCTACCGCTATCGACAATATAGATGCATCCGCCAAGATTGGCGGATCCCGTAAGTTCCTCCGCGATGGACAACTCTACATCCTCCGCCCGGACGGCAAGACCTACAACGCCCAAGGCACAGAGGTGAAATAACCCCAAAAAGTCCTTCCCTCTAGGGAAGGATTTAGGATAGGCTCCCCCCCCAAGCCATGCAGGGCTGACTACCCTGCATGGTTACAGATTTAAACTGAAGAGGCAACAGGATAACACCGCCGACAATTATTATGAGAAAACTTTTTACACTATTAACGGCCTCCTTATGCGCCGTTGCAATGCACGCCGCAACCTACAATGGTACCTGCGGTGCTGCTCTCACATGGACGCTGGACACCGAAACCGGCGTGCTCCTCATTGATGGCACAGGGCAGATGACTACTTACAACAATACCTCCCTTGCCCCGTGGTACGAGTACCGCGAAAGCATCACCTCCGTACAGTTCACCGGTTCGCCTACTACTATATCAAGGCAGGCTTTCTATAATTGCACGGCAATGAAGACCATTGAGATTCCGGCCTCTGTAACCGGCATTGGGCAGCAGGCGTTATTCAACTGCACAGGATTGACCTCCATCACCTGCCATGCCGTTACCCCTCCTTCCACCGGTGCGCAATGTTTCGCAAAAATAAGCACCTCCATTCCCGTGTATGTTCCGCAAGGATCCGCAGCAACTTATGCCGAGGCTGGGCTCTGGAGTTTCTTTACCAATTTTCAGGAGATGGCAGCCCCGACGGTCTATGACGGCACCTGCGGCGAGAACATGACTTGGAGACTTGATATTGAAACCGGCGTACTGACAATAGACGGAACGGGAAGCATGTACTATAGCGAGGTGAATGCTCCCTGGTACGACTATCGGGGATTGATAACAAAAGTGGAGTTCTGGGGACAGCCGACTTCTATAGAGAATGCAGCGTTTGAGGGCTGCAGCAATCTTGTCTCGGTCACTTTGACAGGATGGATTACCAAGATAGAAAGTAACGCCTTCTCTAACTGTTCCTCTCTTACTACCATCAACTTGCCAAACGATCTGGAGGAAATAGGCTCTTTCGCTTTCGCCGATGCCGGGTTGAGCTATATATATCTTCCCGCGGCTCTGGCAACTATCGGTGAGAGCGCTTTCAGAAGTTGTCCCCTGACGGAGTTTCAGATCAGCGGCCTCAATACTTCTTTTTCCGTGCAGAAAGGAGTGCTCTTCTCTGCAGATATGAAAACACTACTGGCTTATCCTATAGCGAAAAGTGATACCGCCTATATCGTGCCGGAGGGAGTAGAGACAATTGCGAATTACGCGTTCTATAAAGCAACGAACCTAAAAAAAATAACGCTTCCCGAAAGCCTGGGTAAGATAGGACATCAAGCATTCAGGAACTGCTCCGCTCTGACTTCCCTCACCTGCCATGCCGTTACTCCTCCGGAACTAAGTGGTGCGAATGTTTTCCAATACGTGGATGCATCTATCCCCGTCTATGTGCCCGCAGAGAGCGTGGAGACCTACAGCGCATCTGCATGGAGAGAGTATTTCTCCAACATTCAGGCTATCCCGGAAACACAAGCCATCGAACAAACCGACGCATCCGCCACATTTGGCGGATCCCGTAAGTTCCTCCGCAACGGCGTCCTCTACATCCTCCGCCCGGACGGCAAGACCTACAACGCCCAAGGCGCACAGATCCAATAAAAAACTAGATAAACTAGTTAGACTAGATAAACTAGATAAACTAGATAAACTAGATAAACTAGTTAGACTAATTCCCCCCCAAAAAAGCCATGCAGGGCTGACTACCCTGCATGGTTACAAATTTAAACTGAAGAGGCAACAGGATAACACCGCCAACAAACTATTATGAGAAAACTTTTTACACTGTTAGCTGCTGCGATAGTAGCGGCAACCATGTATGCCACCGAAGGCGCGCTGCCCGGTGCGTTTACCATTAATAAATATGGTGACCAAGTTGTTTTTTCAAAAGGCAATTTGCAATTTAATGCTGCTAAAGGCACTCATTCTTGTGTAGATGGAACTACAGCTAAAGGAACGTGGCGGTTTGCTGAAAGACAATATGACTTTGTAGGAGACGCTACCATCGGAAGTGTATATGAGGGTGGCAATAAATGCAACAATTTACTCGTTGATGAGAACTATAATGGTTGGATTGACAATTTTGGTTGGGGAACCAGTGGTTATGACAACACTGCCAATGACCCTCGTGCCATCCATTTCCAGCCATGGGACACCTCTTCTGACACCATCAACATCGGCGACCCTACAGAGACCGCCAAATACAATCCCTTTGGTTATGGTCCGTCGGCTTACATTATGAGATACTCATCTCTTATCCGGCAGAGCCGAAACTACGACTGGGGAGTGTATAATTCCATCGAAAACGGCGGGAATGCGCCCGATTTGTGGCGTTCGCTATCTGGCTGGGAATGGGACTATATAATAACAAAAAGGCCAAATGCAGATAAATTACGCAACCTGGCATATGTTTGTGGTGTAAACGGAGCATTATTATTCCCTGATAATTTCAAATTGCCTAACGGTCTTTCGTTTACGGAAGATAAAGATCAATGGGCGAACAATGTATATGATGAAGTTGCATGGCAAAAATTAGAGGCCGCAGGTGCTGTCTTTTTACCTGCTGCAGGAACAGCATATACAGGGTGCGACTATTGGACATCGGGCGATGAAGCTAATCATCGTGCTAATATGCTGCATCTTGATGTAAAGAACAGTTATTTTGCCAGAGTATTGGTGACTGATACGAAAAACGAATCAAAACGCTATTTTGTTCGCTTAGCGCAAGATATTCCGCATGAGAAACCAGATATTGCTTCAGAAAAGACTTTAACGGGTGTGTTTTCTGTAAGTGACGAAACAAAGGTTAATTTCTCACAAGGCAATTTACAATGCTACCCGACAACCAACCCTGCTGTCAACACATGGCAGTTTGCTGAGAACCAATTCGATATTTTGGGTAAGGAAAACGAGAATATCCGTGGCAGAATTCCCCTCAATACATGGATAGATCTTTTTACATGGGGTTCCGGAGATGACCCTGTTTATAAGGACGATATATATGCACCTTTTACAGAATGGGGACTAAGCGGCATTGAGAACGGAGGTGGACACGAATGGCGAACCATGACGAAGGACGAATGGATATATTTGTTCCGTGGAAGAGAGAATGCAGAGAATCTGTTTGGACTGGGGAAAATAGGTACTATAAGCGGGTTAATTTTGCTTCCTGACGAATGGAGTTTGCCAAGCGGGGCAGTATTCTATCCTGCCACTTCTACATCTTTCTATTGGGACGAGGAAAATCACCGGTACGGCAGTGATACCAAATCAGGTTTTAACGACAACTCCTATACGACCAACCAATGGCGGTTGATGGAAGCTGCAGGCGCGGTATTTTTGCCTGCTGCTTTATTCGGATTTTATGAAGCAGTACTGGATGATAACATTGGAGGAGGCTATTGGTCCTCTGACGGCATAGACGGATTGGGAGGCTTTCATGTCAGTTTCTATGCAGACAAAGTAAATCTGCCAAGCACAGCGGTTTTGAGTTATAAATATGGAAGTGCCGTTCGTATGGTTAAGGAAGTAGAAGTAGCGCCAAAAGCATTGACAGGTCGATTCTCTGTTGCCGCTGATAAGCAAGTTATCTTCTCGCAAGGTAATCTGCGATACAAAGCCTCCTCTAACGAATGGTCATTCGCAAATAGCCAATATAGTATGATAGGTTATAAGAATGAAAATATCGCTGCCAACTACTCCGGCTGGATCGACCTCTTCGGATGGGGAACAGGTAACAATCCTGTAGAAACATCCAAAGAATCTGCGCCGTATGCTTCTTACTCAGATTGGACAGCGAACCCTATCGTAAACGGGAATAACGAGACATGGTACACACTCTCTGCTGAAGAATGGAACTATCTGCTCAACACACGCCCCAATGCAGCTAACCTGAAAGGACAAGCGGTCGTGAATGATATAAAGGGATATATACTGCTTCCTGACAACTGGACTACCCCTTTGATTCTGACTTTCACCCCCACCCCGAACGACTACACCACGAATGTATATACGTTGGGAGATTGGGAACTGATGGAGGCGGCAGGTGCGGTGTTCTTACCCGCAGCAGGATACCGCTATGGTATAGGCATTAACGCCATCAAAGCCGGAAATGGCTATTATTGGACACCTACTCCATCATCTGAGTATTCTGATATGGCGCAAGCGGTGACTTTTACCGCCTATACTCCTGCAAGAGTCAGTGATGCCATGGTTCAAATGGGCTATGCTGTCCGCCCGGCGCGTGACGTCAAGGTAAATGAAGGCATCGAGCAGCCTACCTCCGACTCCTCCCTGAAGGGAAGAGCCAATAAGGTTCTCCGCGACGGCATCCTCTACATCGAGCGCAACGGCAAGACCTATAACGCACAAGGCGCTGAGGTGCGTTAAATCCATGACAGTATGACAGATGACAGTTCTTTTTACATATATCACACACGCGCGTGGGTGTGTATATTTAAGGAATTTATCTGTCATCTGTCATACATCCGCCCAAAATGAGTCTAAAATGAGCCCATTTACGTTACCACTACGTAACGTCCAAGGTCCATTGCACTCAAATTGATTCACCTATAAAAACAAACTATAAAAAAACAACCATTATGAGAAAATTTTTCACTCTTTTATGCGCTGCCATCTGCTGCGCAAGTTGGATGAATGCGCAAGAAATTGCCAATTGGTCAGGATGGCGTACGGCTGCCGCAAGCTTCACTTTTGACGATGGAGCCCCATCGCATATAACAGACGTGGGACCCTTGTTTGATGAGTATGGTTACAAGGCCACCTTCTTTCTTGTTACCAACTGGAACCCGAATTGGGAAGGCTTTCAAGCCTTAGTGGATAATGGTCATGAGGTAGGCAGCCACAGCAAGTCCCATGGGCAGAATATGCAAGGAGAAGAAAAATCCTCGAAAGACTCTATTAATGCACATATTACGGGGCAGGATTGTAATACGGTCGGATATCCGAATTGCAACGCACCTTCTGATTTTACTGCGGTGAGAGCCAATTATATCGCCGCTCGGACTTGTAATGGAAATGAAATGATAATGGACACAAACGGCCCCGCTGACTGGTATAAAGTGGGCGCAATCATCACGGGAAGCAACGACGTTACGTATCAAACTACCACAGCTGAGGCATTTGTAGCTGTTCTTCAACAAGCAGTCCAAAAAGCAGGTTGGGTGGTGTTCATGACACACGGCATTGTGGGTAAGAATAATGGTATGGCATCATACTCTCCGACACCTATTGATGCACTCCGGGGTGCTTTACAGTGGGCACAGAATAATGACAACGACATATGGGTAACGACCTTCAGAAATGTGGTAATGTATTGTAAGGAACGTCAGGCAACCAGTTTTACTCAGGTATCTGGTGATAATTCTCGCAAGACATACTCGTTGACACATAATATTGCGGACAATCTCTGCCAATATGACTATCCGTTGTCTCTCCGTGTGCCCCTCCCAAATGGCTGGAATTCGGCATATGTTAGCCAAGCCGGTCATGAAATCAACTTGCAGATGAGAGATGACTATGTGTATTTTGACGCTATTCCTAATGGCGGAGATATAGTCCTTTCAGAAACCGCAGAAGCTATCGACAATATTACCACCGCCATCACAGCCACAAAGTGTATTGAGAACGGCATCCTCCTCATCAAGCGCAACGGCAAGACCTATAACGCGCAGGGCGCAGAAATAAAATAAGTTTAAAAACAATACAATTATGAGAAAAATTTTCACTCTTTTATGCGCAGCCTGCATAGCGGTCGGTGCGTGGGCTTATGACTTCTCCGCTGTAGTCGGAAGCGGTCAGACTCTGTATTTCAACATCACCGACTCCGAAAACCATGTATGCGTGGTCGTGGCCGGCAACTCCAAACCGACCGGAGACCTGGTTATCCCGGCAACCGTAGAGCACGAGAGTATTACCTACACCGTCAGCGGTATAGGAAACAGTGCATTCCGGGCATGCCCCGACCTGACCTCTGTGACCTTCCCAACGGAAGCTACTTTTACCCATATCGGTATCAGCGAGTCGATGTCTTTCGTCTTTATGGACAGCTATGACTTCCCGTCGCTGGTCATCCCGGACAACGTGACTTCCATCGGAGGCCAGGCTTTCCGTGGTACGGGTATACGTAACATAACTTTGGGCTCCGGAGTATCTGCTCTTCCCGAAGGACTCTTTGGATGGTGTACCTATCTGAAGCGCGTGGTTCTGCCCGACGCCGTCACTGCCGTCGGAGTGGATTGTTTCATTAGCAGCGCCGTCAAATACGTAGAATTAGGCAACGCGATTGCCGATGGATTTGAGGCTTCTTCGCTGGGCCAAAGCACCCCTTACTACGCTACGACATCGATCGATACCGTGGTGATCCACACTGTGACACCTCCTACGGTCAACGGCAGTTTCTACTCCGACTTGCTGAACCGCGCTATTTTATATGTGCCGGTAGGCTCTAAAGCCGCGTACAAAGCTGCGGACGGATGGAAAGATTTCAAGTACATCCTTGAGATTGGAGAGACGCTGCCTATCTATGATATCACTGTATCGGGTGGATACTCCTCGTTGGAACAAGTCAGCTTCACGGTGGACGGATTGGATTATGCCTCAAATACAAACTTCACCTTCAAGCGCGCAGAAGGGGATGAGTTCACTATTCAGGTGAACTTTGGCAACCCCTACTACGGCATCAAAAAAGCTCTCTACGGCGAGACGGATGTAACAGATCAGTTCAACGCAGAAAACACGGCCACCCTCTCTGTAACGGCGGATGCCACGCTCAGCTTCACCTACGAGCAGAAGACACACCCGTATGACTTCGCGGAAACGGTTCCTTCCGGTCAGACTCTGTATTTCAAGATACTGGATGCCGGAAACCACAAAGTAGCTGTCTGCAACCAGACCGGTAGCCGCTCTCTCTGGGGAACTATCATGGACGCTTATGACTATAACACAACCATTCCTTCCGGTGCTCTGGTTATTCCTGCCACTATCACGCACGACGAGGTGGAATATACCATCGAGGAGATCGATACGCTGGCTCTCCATGATTCATACATTACATCGCTGACCTTACCGGAAGGCCTCAAGGCCATTCGTGGAGGTGCTTTCTTCCATTATTCCAACTACAACTTAGGCAAAAATGCAGAACTGGTTATCCCGGAAAGTTGTACGACTGTGGAGATGCGCGCGTTCCAGGGATGCAACTATATATCTCTCAACCTCGGAGGCGCACAGACACTGGGCGAATATGCGTTCTCGGGTTGCCCGCTTACGGAGATAAAGGCTACCGACGCCTTGCAGTCGATAGATGCCAATTTGGTTCAATCCGATGCGCTTACCAAAGTGGGACTTGGCGCCAATGTGGAGTTTGTGCATATGACTGCTTTCTCCGGTTGCCCCAATATCCAGACAATAACGGTGGAGGCTACCACTCCTCCTGAGGTTTCCGTTGAGAAAGGCGGATATGAGCCTTCCGAGTGGTACGGCTTCGACCCGACAGATAAGACCCTGTATGTACCTTTCTCGGAAGACCACTCCGTCCTCGCTGCTTACCAAAATGCTACCGGATGGAAACTGTTTGGTACTATCCTGGAGAAGTCGGAAGAGCCTACCGGCATCGAACAAATTACAAATGACCAATCACAAATGACCAATAAATTCCTCCGCGACGGCGTACTCTATATCGAGCGCAACGGCAAAACCTATAACGCGCAAGGCGCAGAAGTGCGCTAAGCCATAAAAGTCCTTCCTTTTAGGGAAGGATTTAGGATAGGCTCCCTCAGCCATGCAGGGCTGATTACCCTGCATGGCTACAAAAAAGCTTAAAACTTTATCGCTCTTTGACATATTGGATTACCGAAAAAAATCCGTAAGTTCTTTAATTTCAGATCGTTGTATCATACTAATCAAAATTGTTCAAAAGTGTGATCAAAAATGTTCAATTGGTGAAACATTTATGGTTTCCAACTGCAAAGGTTCTGCTTTTTTATGATATATGCAAATAAATTTGCTAAAAAAATCACTCATTGAGGGAGATTTTTAATGCAAATAAGCACTTATTGAGGGATAAATGGAAGCAAAACTGCACTTTTTAAGGTGCAATATGCCTTAACGGTAATCCAATTAATGTTTTTTTGAAACAACTAAATCAAAACAAAACAAACAACATATACTAACCGAGCCGGAGGCTCAACAAAACAACAAACATTTATGAAAAAATTTTTACTTTCTATCGTCGCTGCCTTTATGGCGGTCGGTGCTTGGGCGCAGACCTGTTATGGTGATTCTATACCTGTGCCGCGCTACCTGACGGACATGAGATTAAATCAGGAAACCGGAACATTCAGGTTTGTAGATAATTTCCAGACCTCAATGGCCATCGATCGTCAGTATTTCATCTCTGTCTATGCACGCCACCATGATGAATGTCGATTTTCCATTCTATCGGGCTCTCGTGCTTATGGCTATGGGCTGGATCCTAATGGTTGGGATGGTTTTTGTATATGGAGCCTTCATGCAATAACCAGTAATGCAACCATTTGGGCAGAAGATAGTTACGGCGGAGTGCAAACTGTTGATTTAAGTCAGCATATCAATAAAGCCCTTGAAAAGGGAATCCTGGAAATCATTATTTTTGTAAATCCGAAATACGTCACCAGGGATGAAATAAGTGGCGTTACTACCTATAATAGTTATTATTACCCGGATGAACCAACTACTTTAGTTTCAGGTGGAGCACATGCCTATAACTACTATCTGATTAATTATTATGAGTGTGACCTTCCGAAGGTGAAGACCTTTGAACTCACCACGCCGGCCAGCACTGTCAAATACGGCGAGAATATCGAGCTGAACTGTGCTGTACAGGCAGCGGGACAGGCACGGGTCGTTTTCTCGGAGTCCGACCAGCCGGACGGCAACCAGCGTGTGATCTATGACTATACGTTGAGTGCAAGCGAGGCGGGAGCAGGCAAGGTCGTGAGCTACCATAAGTCCTTCATCGACGATGACATGCCCGCTACGCGGTATTATCACGTGGCGCTATGGCTCCCGGACGGCAAAGCGGGAGAGCAATCCACGTCGCTCAACTTCCAATATCCGCTGACGATCAACAGCGGCACACCGGCTTATTACAGCCCGGGCGAACAGATCACTGTGCCCCAAAGCGACTGCGGAGCGTATAGCGTGCGCACGGTCAATAATGTTCCCGTGCAGCTCGAGGACCTGGGCGCGAACTATCGGCTCACGATGCCGGCTTGCGCCGTGTGGCTCAACGAGCAGCCTACGCAATACACCGTGCAGTTCCGCGATTATGACAATACCGTTCTTAAAACAGAGAAAGTAGCCTGCGGCAGCGATGCTACACCTCCTACTCCTCCGACCCACACAGGCATGACTTTCACCGGATGGGACAAGCCCTATACCAATATCCGAACCAGCCAAGTGATTCGGGCGCGGTATAAATACGAAGGTATAGAAGCGGAGTTGACAGGCACAAGTGCAATCGCCATGCAAGGAGAAAAAGTCACTTTCAATGTAAGAGTCAAGACACCGACATCCATCGCTACTCGCGCTTACCTCGATGCTGCTTGGATTGATGACGAGACCGATGAAGTAAACTTTGGCAGTGCCGTTTCTACAGTTGATTTTTCAAAAGAAGAAGCTGCAGCAGGTACTACCAAGTCTCTCGATGTAACAGTATTGCCTACCGGCACTCTTCAATACGGTCACCGTGCGCGCTACTTCCGCCTGCGTATTCGCCTTAGCGGCTCAAATCATGATTATTATTTCAACATCGGCCGCATAGATACCTATTATCCGATTGTTATCAGTGGTGATATCGTGGCACTATCCGACCTCGCTAACGGAACAACTATGACGGCTGGTAATGGAGAAACGCTCTATTCACGTCCGCAAGATACCATCCGTGCCGTGTCAGAGGTGACTGCTTGCAGCCTGAAGTTCCAATGGAATAGTATATTTCAAGACGCGGATGCCGGTGACTACTGGGTTGTCATGCCGGCAGGTAGCGGTGAGGAATTGCTCACCGTCTCCCGCGAGAAACATCATGTATCGTTCTATCTGGCGGGAAAGCAGGTTTATAATCCGGGCGAGTATGAGCCGCAGGAGATCACTTGCGGAGAAGCCGCTACCCCGCCGGATGTCATCGCCAAAGTGCCGGAAGGCAAACTATTCCGCGGATGGAAAGCACGCGGTGAATATGCCGACGATGCCTATAACTACGTCACCGAAGATATGATCTTCGATGCCGTGCTCGAGGATAACCCCGAAGGCATCGAGCAGATCCCTGTGCCGCAGGACAAGGCTCGCAAATATATGATCAACGGCCAGATCTACATCGCCCTACCCGACGGCAAGGTATTCGACGTGAGAGGCCTGAGAGTACGATAAAACTGATTACTGAATACTAATAACTAAAATATTATGAGAAAAATCATTACTTTTTTCTTTGCAGCCCTCTGCTGCGTTCCGATGTTCGCCTATGAGACTATACAATGGTCTGTTAACGTTGATGGTAAGAACATAAAGGCGGATGTGTCTTTACCTGACGAGAAGTATATGCCTGCTCCGGTTATTGTACTGCTGCCGGCTGTGGGTGGTACCGGAACAGGTGCTTTGGGTAGTACTCCTCTCAAAAGTATATTTGATAAGGAAGGGTATGCCTTTGTGGCTATCAATTATACCATGCCCGCACCTTATGGAAGCACAACATTTCCTCTTCCGATTAACGAAATCAGGGCAGCGATAAGAGGATTCCTTAGCTATGGTGTTGAGAAGGGAAAGCTGGACACCACGTTTGTGGTTGTATCTGGTTTTAGTATGGGCGGTTATTTGGCTGCCATGGCGGGTCTGACAAAAAACATCGATTCGTACACGGTGGGTAGCGAGACCTGGGATTTTTACGGTGCAGCCGGTAGTTACCCGGTGGACGCAGTAATTGACTTCTCCGGATGTGTGGAATTTCGGAATATAGGCGAGTGTAATCAAGACGAATACCAGATAGCCGCATTATCTCAGCAAATGATAGGCTGTTCGTATGCCGATTGTCCGGACAAATGGGCGTTGGCAAGCGCGAATACTTATATCACCAAAGATGCTCCGCCGATCTTCATTAGTCACGGCACAAGCGATAATGTCGTACCTTATTGCGTGGCTGAGAATTTCTACAATAACCTGCAGGCAGCAGGTGTGGATTGCGAGTTCTATACCCACGACAAAGGGCACGCCGAGCAGCAACTGCCAAATGAATTTCAAACCAAGGTGGTAAATTTCGTTCATCGTGTCCGCGCCGCCAAGCAGTCGCAAGCCATCGAATCTCCTTTCCTTCAGGGGAGGTCGGGAGAGGCTTCCAAAGTCATCCGCAACGGCCTGCTCCTCATCGAGCGCAACGACAAGACCTATAACGCACAAGGCGCAGAAGTGAAGTAAGTGATAATTGATGATTGCTTCGAGCTAAAGCTCAATTGCTGCAAGCAGAGCTTGCGGTTATCATTAAGCTCGGCGGGATTGGTTTCCCGCCGGGTTACAAGAAAACAACATCTATTAACCGAGCCGAAGGCTCATTAAAACAACAAACTATTATGAGAAAAATTACACTCTTTATTGCTCTGATGCTCATATACATGGGAGTGATGGCACAAGGTTTCGGAGGCAATAGTAGCCTTCCCGATTATCAGTCGCAGACGAATATTGATTATGTCGGAGACAATCACATCGGGCACAAATTGGACATCTATTTTCCGAATGATGAAAAAGCAACTCATCCGGTCATTATTCATATTTACGGTAGTGCGTGGGCTTCGAATAATTTGAAAAGTTCGGCAGACTTGAATACCGTTGGTGTGGCGGCGTTGGAGGCAGGCTATATTTTTGTTACTCCGAATCACCGTTCTTCTGCCGATGCCATCTTCCCCGCGCAGATACAGGATATAAAAGCCGTCGTTCGTTACTTGCACGGCAATGCTCAATCTTTGGGTATTGATACTTCTTTTATCGCTGTTTCCGGTTTTAGTTCAGGGGCGCATTTAGCGGCTTTGATGGGGGTTACGGGAGGAATCACGGAATATACCGTTGGTTCGGTCACTATGGATATCGAAGGCGCTCTTGGAAACTACATCAACCAAAGCAGTGCTGTTGATGCGGTGTGTTCTTGGTCGGGCATGCTGGAATTGAGAGACCAGGGAGGATGCAGCATTCCCGGTAGTATTGTGCCATTTATTGAATCTTTTATCGGTAGCTCGTTGGCGTCTAATCCTGACAAATGGGCATTAGCCTCTGCGAATACTTATGTCGACGCAAATGATGCACCGGCTATTCTCTTCCATGGATCGGAAGATGCGGTGTATCCTTCGTGTGTGAGCGGGAATTTTTATAATAATTTAAGAAATGCAGGCGTTGATTGTGAATACTTTTCTCACAATGGTCCTCATGGCGTTAATGCGGATTATACCGATGAGATGATAACTTTCTTCGATCGAATCAAAGCCGCTAAAGCTTCTGCCACCGCTCTTGACAACACTTCCGTTGACGCAAATGCCCTCAAATGTATCAAAGACGGCGTCCTCCTCATCCTCCGTGACGGCAAGACCTATAACGCGCAAGGCGCTGAGGTGAGATAAGCCTACCCCCGCCCCCTCCCTGAAGGGAAGGGTGTTGGGAACAGGAAGCGCAAAAGTCCTTCCTCTTAGGGAAGGATCTAGGATAGGCTTCTAAGCTCGGCGGGATTGGCTTTCCGCCGGGTTACAAAAAAACAACATATATTAACCGAGCCTGGGCTCATTAAAACAACAAACATTATGAGAAAACTTTTACTTTTTATCGCAGCGGCCATTATGGCTATCACCTCCGTTCAGGCGGAACGCATTGATTATAGTGGTCCAACCGATGAGGGGCGTTTATCAACAGCTATTTACATTTCCGGTGATGGTTTTAATGCTGTTTGTTGGTGTTACGATGACGACATGACGGCAGAATACCAAGTAATTAGTTATACGCTAAGCACAGATTTAAACATTGTTATTCCGAACACAGTCAGTAAAAATGGAAAGACCTATATAGTAACGGATTTATTGGGTGTGATGAGTAATCAAGTGGTATCTATTACATTGCCTGCCGGTTTGAAGAAGTTGCGTGCGCATATCTTGGAAGATGAACCGATAACATCGATCGACATTCCTGCGTCGGTGGACTCTATCGGAGACTATGCTTTTTACAACTGTCAACTAAATTCTCTTATTATGCTTAACAGTAGTTTGAAAGCTATCGGAGATTTCAGTTTCTTCAGCAATCAACTCGCGATGGTTAATATTCCTGCTTCGGTCGAGCACATAGGAGTTAGTGCATTTCAGGCAAATAACATGATCTCGCTTACTCTTAATGAAGGTTTGACCGAAATCGGAGGTACTGCATTTGCTGATAACAATATTGCAGATGTTTTATTGCCTTCAACTCTTAATTCCATCGGAGTAGGGGCTTTTGCGTCAAATAAAATGAACGAGATCGTTATCCCGGATGCCGTCACCTCTCTTGGGAAACGGGCTTTTGCGTATTGTCCGCTGACAAACATTACTTTTGGTGGCGGAGTCAAAGTGCTTGAACCAGAAGTGTTCTTTGGCGCACTTGATAACTTACAGACGCTGACAGTACACGACGGCGTGGAAGAAATAAGTGATGAGACTTTTAAGAGTTGCTATAAGTTAGCACAAGTAGAACTTCCGTCTTCACTCAAACGAATTGGAAACAAAGCATTTTATTCTACCGGCATCGCTTCTTTGACAACCTCTGCATCTATTGGAGAGAGTGCGTTTGAGAATTGTTACAATCTAACATCCGTTACCCTTTTGGATGGAGCGGAGTATGTCGATCCGAGGGCTTTTAGATATGATACGGCATTGACAGAGTTTATCG
The DNA here is from genome assembly GCA_902765485.1 of uncultured Bacteroidales bacterium. GTDB lineage: Bacteria > Bacteroidota > Bacteroidia > Bacteroidales > Paludibacteraceae > Colicola. The sequence continues at coordinate 39,671 of CACWZZ010000002.1, read as the reverse complement.
CCGGTCGTTCGCTCAAGTCAATCGGAGAATCAGCTTTTTATGGCTGCGAGCAAATGGGAAAGGCCTATCTCGGCGAACAGTTACAAACCATCGGGGACTATGCTTTTGATGAATGTGAATCCCTTGTTGACGTTACTATGCCGCAAACAGTCGAGCAAATCGGGGACTATGCTTTCTTTAGCGCGCCTGTTCGTGAACTGACTACTGCTGCCAATATAGGAACCGGAGCATTCCAGAATTGTGACAGCCTGCGCTCGGTTATTTTCTTGGACGGCGTCGAAACAATCGGAGAGGCGGCTTTCTCTCATGCCGATTCTTTGGAAACGGTTGTATTTCCCAATACGTTGGTCTGTATAGGCGATGAAGCATTTCAACAAAATGTGAATCTGCGGGCTATCAATCTACCCAAGGGTGTGAAGAAAATAGGTAAAAACGCTTTCTATTGGTGTGTACAAGCAGAACGAATCATATTGAGCGATTTAGATACAATCCCGGACGAAGCATTTGCTTATTGCGGCTCTTACACCAAGAAAATAGGAGAACTGCAAATCCCTAATTCTGTTAAATTCATAGGTAGACGAACTTTTATCGGACTCCCAATCAGCAAACTTTCTATTGGTGAAGCAGTTGACTCTATAGGGAAAGAAGCTTTTGCTAATAATGACAAAATATCTTCTATTATTGCTTACCCTGCCACCGCGCCCCGTACTGCCAAGGATGCGTTTGATTATGTTCCGACAACAGCGGTAATAACTGTTCCTTGCTCCGCTTTGGAATCCTATCGCGCGGAGTGGAACCATTTCACTAATTTTACCGGAGTTGTGGCTATCCAAGGTATAAGCGAAGATGAAATAAAAGGAAAAGTTACGGTTACTTTCTCCGGCGATTGCGCAAGTTCTGTGGCGGTACTTTATGCCGAAGCGAATGACGGATTTGCTTTTGACCATTGGTCTGACGGTAACACCGACAACCCGAGGGTTATTACTTCTACAGAGCCACAAACGTTCATCGCATATTTTAAAGACACAAAGGAAGGCATCGAGCAGCCTACCTCCGACTCCTCCTTGAAGGGAAGAGCCAATAAGGTCGTTCGCGATGGTCAACTCCTCATCGAGCGCAACGGCAAGACCTACAACGCCCAAGGCGCACAGGTCCAATAAAAAACTAGTTGTACTAGTTAGACTAGATAAACTAGTTAGACTAGTCTCCCCCCAAGCCATGCAGGGCTGACTACCTAATTGGCTTAATTTGGGAATTGTAAATAGTAAAAGCGCATTTTTTGTGCGCTTTTTTTGTGTATGTGCAAAAAAAGCAGTATCTTTGTGCGCAATTTCTTTTCTGACACGATGAAAAAGATTAGTTTGGTTCTTATCGCCATCATCATGAGTGGCGGAGTATGGGCGGCAAGCGGCATCAATTACGATGGCAACTCGCTGACGCTCTACAATGATTTCACACGCACCCAATGCGGTACTCAGTTGAAGAAAACCATGAAGGAGATCAGCGGGCTCGCTGCTTCGCGCACCACACCCGGCTTCCTCTGGGCGCACGGAGACGAGAACACCGGTTCGGACCGCAAGATCATTGCCATCACACCTGCCGGCGCGCTCGCCATGACCCTCAACCTCACGACGCCCAATAACTCACGGGACGACTGGGAAGACATCGCTACCGGTGTTTATGACAACAAGAACTACCTCTTTGTCGGGGCTATTGGAGACAACGATCTCGCTTTCAACGACCAATACTACATCTATTATTTCGAGGAACCCGCTATCACTTCCGGCTCCCAGACCGTCACGGTCAATACCATCTGTTTCGGCTACCCCGACAACAATGCCCATAACACAGAGACACTCATGTACGACAATATAGAGCAGATGTTCTATATTGCGGACAAGGTGGACGGCGTGTGTCATCTTTACAAACTGCCTTTCCGCACCGACTATGGCTCCGGTGTACAACGTCTTACGGAGGTCTGTGCGCTGGGCAACGGCAGCAAGTTCAAACTTGCTAACGGCGGCGACATCTCGCCGGACGGCAAATGGATGGCAATCAAGAATGAGAGTTATATTCTCCTCTGGGAGCGCCTGAATAATGAGTCGCTCGCAACTACTGCCACCCGTCTTCCGGTCCAGATCGCGGCATATGTGAAGGAGGAACAGGGTGAGTCCCTTGCTTGGCTCAATGACTCCGTTTTCTACACCACTTCCGATTCGAAAAAAGACACGCCGATCTACCAATACACGCGCTGGAACGCAACTACGCCCGGTGAGCCCCAAGTGGAACCGCAACCCGTGGACTCGGCTGCCAAAGCGATCAACGAAGTGGTGCTCTCCAACGGCTATTATGCCTTTATCAACGAGGGAGAAAACATCATCCGAGGATGGTATATGCAGGGCGATCCTGTGCCCGAGGTGGAGAGTTACATCCTCTCCGAAAGAGCCGCTTGGAGCCAAAACGGGAATGAAATTACGATCACGGCATTGAACGGCTCAACGGCTACTTATACTACTGATTTTCAGCCCGTAACACCTGTCGCTTTCACGGACTCGCTGATCGTCTTTGATGGCTCCGAGAGCAGTTGGGTCAAGAGTGCTTACGGGTGGGATGCGACCAAGAAATGGCGCTTCTCCAAGACTGACGAGGACTACAGCCGTGAGATTGCGGGAAAGACCCACGTTGAACTCTTCCTCCCTGCCTGTGACACCGTCGTCCTCACCTCCATGGCGAGTAAAGAAAGAGAAGTGGAATTCTATATCAACGGAGAAGCCTTTGGCTCCAAAACCAAGTTGCTAGTAGCCGGCAACACCTTAGTCGTGGAGCAACAGCAACCTTTTATGCTCTCTGTCGTCTCCGCCCAAAGCAGCGGCGACGGTGGCATTGCATCCATCCGCCTTGCGCGCAAGAATACAGCCACCGGCATTGAAAACACCCTCTCTCCCTTGAGGGGAGAGACGGAGAGGGGTTCTAAACTCCTCCGAAATGGCCAACTCTGGCTGATGTACGAAGGACAAATCTACGATGTAAGAGGCATAAAACAGCGTTAACTTTCAACTTTCAACTTTCAACTTTCAACTCTCATGACTGAAATCTCCAAATACGGTGAGTTCGGACTCATCAAACATCTGACAAAGGATCTCAAACACGTCCAGCCTTCCACCAAAAAAGGCGTGGGCGACGACTGCGCGGTCATGGACTTCGGCTCCAAGCGCGTCCTCATGACGACCGACATGCTGCTCGAAGGCATTCATTTTAACTTGGAATACGTGCCGCTCAAGCACCTTGGATACAAGGCGGCGGTGGTCAATTTCTCGGACATCTACGCCATGAACGGCACACCGACCCAGATTACCGTCTCGCTCGGTATCTCCAAGCGCTTCTCGGTAGAAGACATCGAGGCACTCTATTCCGGCATCCGCCTTGCCTGCGAGCGGTACAACGTCGATCTCGTCGGAGGCGACACCTGCTCCTCTATGACCGGACTGACGATCTCCATCACTTGCCTCGGCGTGGCGGCTGCCAAAGACATCGTCTATCGCAACGGTGCCAAGCTGAACGACCTCATCTGCGTCTCCGGCAACCTCGGCACGGCGTACATGGGTCTCCAGCTCTTGGAGCGCGAACTTATGGTGCATCGTTCTACCAACTATGGCACTAATCTCTCCCCCTCCACGGGGGAGACGGAGGGGGCTTTCGAGGGCAAAGAGTACCTCCTCGAGCGCCAACTCAAACCCGAAGCACGGCGTGACATCCTCGAAGCCCTGCGCAAAGCGGGCGTCAAGCCGACCGCGATGATGGATGTCTCCGACGGGCTCTCCTCCGAGTTACTGCATATCTGCTCCCAATCAGGAGTGGGGTGCTGCGTCTATGAGGACAAGCTGCCGATCGACTACGAAGCAGCCGCGCTGGCGGAGGAGATGAACCTCAATATCGTCACTTGTGCACTCAACGGCGGAGAAGACTACGAACTGCTCTTCACCTGCTCCATCAACGACTACGAGAAGCTCATCCCGATCGACGACCTCTATATCATCGGGCATATTACCAAACCCGAATACGGCTGCAACCTCATCGGTCGCAACGGCGAAGAAATAGGTCTCAAAGCGCAAGGCTTCAATGCCTTTGAAAACTGAAATCTGACTTCTGAAGGCTGATAGCTGACATCTGACATCTGACGGCTGATAGCTGACTTCTGAAGGCTGATAGCTGACAGCTATAAAATTAAATCTGTAACATCCCGTACCTCCTCCGGCACGGGATTTTTTTTAGAAATATAGACCGCCCGCATTTGCGCGTTGCGCGCGAAAAGCATATCGGATACACTGTCGCCGATCATGATAGAGCGGTGAAAATCCACTTCAGGAAAATCTCTCTGCGCCTGCAGCGCCATGCCGATAGCGGGTTTGCGGCAAGGGCTGTGACTGCCCTCCAAGTCCGTGCAGACATAGATCCCGTCGATCCGTCCGCCTGCCGCCTTTACCTCCTCCAGCATGTGTCGGTGGATCTCCGCTAAATCGGCTTCGCTCATCAGCCCTTTGCCCACGCCCTGCTGGTTCGTGACCAGAAAAACGCGCTTATACTCCTTCGCCCATTGGGCAAGCTGCTCCGGCATACCGTCCATCCATTTCCATTGACCCCATGAACGAACGTAATCCCCGTGAATCTGCACATTGAGCACGCCGTCGCGGTCGAGAAACAGAAACTCATCGGCAGGGAACAGCGCCTTGAACTCCCGCTGCGCGCGGAAATAGTCCTCCGGCACACCGATGTCGATGAAATACGAATGAAACTCTACGCCGTAGATCGCTTCTTTGCCCGCCATCGGCTGCAGCAACTCTTTCTCGAAAGAGAACTTACCCGGCAACTCTTGCCCCAGAAGCCACGCACGGTTGATCACATAGATCCCGCCGTTGATAACTCCCGCTCCGGCGCTCGCCTCTTTCTCATTAAACGCCGCGATTCGTCCGTCTTCTGCGCAACTGACCGCGCCGTAACGCGCTGTGTCTGCTACCGCCCGAAGGGCAATCGTGATAGACGCATTCTGACGCTCATGCGCCTGCGCAAGTTCCTCAAAATCAATATCGAAAAGGGTATCTCCGTTGAGGACTACAAAATGCTCCGTTTCCAGTTTTCGTGCCGCCTGCACGATAGCGCCACCGGTGAAAAGGGGTGTCTCTTCCTGCGAATAAATGATCTCCACGCCGCGGTACGAAGTACCGAAATAGGACTCAATTACCTCGTGTTTGTAGCCCGTGGCAAGCACGATACGCTCTATGCCGGCATCGACGAGCCTGTCCATCAGATAGCATAGGAAAGGCTTGCCGTACACCGGCGCCATCGGCTTTGGGACGTTGCTCACCACGTGGCTCAAACGAGTCCCGAAACCGCCGGCTAATATGATAGCTTCGCTAAACACGGGGGAACATGCGAGCCTCTACGATCTCGCAAATAATATGTCCGAGCATAATATGGCTCTCCTGAATGCGCGGCGTGTCGGTCGAAGGCACATTGAGCAGGAAATCTGCCAATTCTTTCATCTCGCCTCCGCTCGCTCCGGTCATGGCGATTGTGATCACGCCCAACTCTTTCGCTTTGCGAAACGCATTGCAAATATTCTTCGAATTGCCGGACGTCGAAATACCGACCAGCACGTCGCCCGGGTGGCACGCGCCGTCGATCATGCGCGAATAAATCAGGTCATAGCCGTAGTCGTTTGCGACCGCAGTAAGGTACGACGTGTTGCAATGCATCGCCTCCGAATTAAGCGGCGGGCGGTCGTAATAGAAACGTCCCGACAGCTCTGCCGCCAAATGCTGCGCATCGGCTGCGCTGCCGCCGTTGCCGCACCAAAGGATCCGTTTGCCCTCGCGCAACGCTTTCACCATCACTTCTGCCACCGTCTCAATGCGTTCCAGCAACGCTGGCGTGGCTAAAATCTCTTGCTTCGTCGCAATACTCGCTTCGATCGAGCGTCTTATAGTGTCCATGTTTTCAGTCCTTCTTGGGTAAATTCATATCGTTTCACTTGACCGGAGAATTTCTCGCACAGCGCTTTCTCCACAGCGTAGCGGCTGGTGCCCGGGCAGTAGAAGAACATAAATCCTCCGCCGCCTGCGCCGCTCACTTTGCCGCCGGTCGCACCTGCCTCAACAGCCGTTTTGTATATCTCGTCCAGCAGCGGGTTCGTAATACCCGAAGCGGTCTTTTTCTTGTGTTCCCAGCCGAAATGGAGGATCTCGCCGATCGCGTCTATATCGCCTTTCAGCAGGCTCTCTTTCATCCAAACGGCCTGCTCCTTCAACTGGTGCATGGCTTCGATCGACTTGTTGTTCTTCGCCTTCACATTGTCAATCTGACCTTGAATGATCTCGGCGGAGACGTGGCTCGTCTCGGTGTAATAGAGTAACAAATTGTGCGCCAGCTCGTCTTGGTACCGCTGACGGATCCTCAAGGGGTTCACGATCACTTTGTCGTCTTGCAGAAACTGCATATAGTTGAACCCTCCGAACGTCGCGGCGTACTGGTCTTGCTTGCCGCCTGCCATCTGCAAATCAATCCGCTCGATCTCGTATGCCAGCCGTGCCAAATCGTACTCGCCCAACGGCAACTTCAGCCATTCGGCAAAAGCACCTAATATACTGACTACCAACGTACTGGACGTACCTAAACCACTTCCGGCAGGCGAATCGACATGGCTCGTGATGCGGAACGAAAGCGGCTTGTGCGCAAAGTCCTTCACCACGCGGTTATAAACGCCCTTGGCGAGCACAAAATAGCCCTTCGTGTCCAACTCTTCGCAACTATCATACACCTCTTCCAGACCCGCGTCGGGCGAAGAGAAAACAATCTTGCCGTCCTCCAGCGGTTCGATCGTCGTATAGGCATACAGCGAAATAGTGGCATTCAGAATAGCTCCACCATATAAATCTGAATAGGGCGACACGTCCGTCCCGCCACCGGCTAATCCCAGCCGCAAAGGTGCTTTACTTCGTATGATCATATTATCAAATCTCAAATGTCAAATGTCAAATCTCAAATGTCAAGATGACTTTAGTCATCCTTGACCACGCATATTTCTCTTTTTCTTTTCGGATATTGGGCAGGAACAGTGCGTCTCGTTCCTCCGTACTCATCTGCGCAAAACGTCCGATCGCGTTTGCCACAGCCGTCTCATCTACCGGGCACACATAACCCACTTTGCCGTCCGGCACAATTTCTGCCAAACCGCCCACGTTCGTCACCAACATCGGGCGCTCGAAATGGTAAGCGATCTGCGTCACGCCGCTCTGCGTAGCAGATTTGTAAGGCTGAACAATCAAATCCGCCGCAGAGAAATAGAGCCGCACGCGCTCATCCGGAATGAAATCCGTATGCCACACAATCTTGCCCTTCAGCCCCAGCTCCTGCTCCAACGCCGTATATTGCTCGCCGTTATTGTAAAATTCACCTGCCACCACCAGCAGCAAATCCTTGGTCCTTGGTCCTTGGTCACTTAGTACCTTCGCATAGGCTTTCATCAGCAGGTCCAAACCCTTGTAATCGCGGATGAAACCGAAGAAAAGCAGGATCGTCTTGTCCTCCGGCAGACCTAAAATCCGCCGCGCTTCGCTCTTCGCTACCGGCTCGCCGAAATTGTCATAAAGCGGATGAGGCGATAGTGCTACCAGCCCTTTGCGTTCCTCCGGCAGGAAGCGTCGGCAGTCCTCTTGTACGCTCGCGGACATGGCTACGAACCGATCCACGCTGCCCACATAATAGCGGATCAGCCATTTGTCCCAGAAATGCGGCTCGTGAGGAATCACATTGTCAAGGATAGACACCACCTCGATTCCTTTTCTCCGGCATAGACGCGCGATCGTGCCCAGACATGGCGCCATCAGCGGAATCCAGAATTTGATCACCAGCAGCTGAATGCCGGCTTTCTGGATCCTGCGCGCGGTACGAATCCACGTGAAAGGATTGATACTGTTCATCGTGCGCGTGATAGACAAGTCCTCCGGCTTAGGCAGGTCCGAATATTGTGTCTTACCCGGGAAAAGAAAATCCGGATATTGCATCGTGAAAGTGAAAATCTCCACCTCGTGCCCTTCCGCCGCAAACTGCCGCGCCAGACGCTCATTGAAAGCGGTCAAACCACCTCTGTAAGGCCAACTTGTTCCTAATATTCCTATACGCACAATAACGCTAATTTATAATTTGAGCGCAAAATTACAAAAATTATTCCATATATGCAAATTTTTGCAAAAAATATCTGGTTTCATCCTTTTTATTTGCACAAATAAAAACTTTTTACTAATTTTGCACAGTATTTTGTGCCCCAATGTGAAAATGATTAAATTATTCCTCACCGATGTGGACGGCTGTATGACCGATGGAGGCATGTATTATACCGCCGAAGGAGAAACCATGAAGCGTTTCTGTGTCTATGACGGCATGGGAATGGTCTGTCTCCAGCAGGCGGGAATCCCGTGCGGCATCCTCACTTCCGAGCTGTCGCCTGTCGTCAAAGCGCGTGCGGAGAAACTGAAACTGCGTTTTCTCTACCTTGGTGTAGGCAGCAAGGTCAATCCCGACTGCCAGACGAAACTGCAGGCGGCACAGGAGATTTGCACCCAACTCAACATCACCCTCGACGAAGTGTGTTACGTCGGAGACGACATCAACGACATAGACCTCCTCTCCGCTGTAGGTCATCCCTGTTGTCCGCCGAACGCACGACCCGAAGTGAAAGCCATAGCACGGACCAACGGAGCCAAAGCGGACATACGAATCCTTGCCACACCCGGCGGACAAGGAGCCATCAGAGAAATAACAGATTCCATCCTGGCGGAAATAGACGGAATTAAATAATTTACGTGCCACTGTCGGTGTACGAGTGGGTGATTAGTGGGTGATTAGTGGGTGATTAGTGGGTTGTTAGTATGACGTCGTCGGGAGAATAACGGGAGAAAACAAGCAATGTACAATATAGCAATCATATTAGCCGGAGGAACCGGAAGTAGAATCGGAGGTGAAACTCCGAAGCAGTTCCTTCCGCTCGATGACGGACGCTCGATCTTGGAGCACTCCGTTGATGCCTTTGAGCAGGCCCCGTCAATTGATGAGATCGCGGTGGTAATACATCCTGACCACCTTGATACGCTGCAAAAATTATGCCAAAAGAACACATGGCAGAAACTGTCCAAAATCATCCCGGGCGGCTCCGAAAGAAGGGAGTCCTCATGGCATGCCATCTTGGCATACCTTGACTTATCTCCCTCCGAAGGGAGGGACGGGGTGGGGTTATTACTCCACGACGCCGCGCGGCCCTTCGTCTCGCAGCGGATCATAGCCGACGTAGCAGCCGCGCTGGAGACACACGAAGCCGTCACGGTGGCAATTCCCGTCACGGACACACTCTACCGCGTAGAAGACGGCAAAGTGCGCGAGATTCCGGATCGCAAAGACTTTATGCGCGCGCAGACGCCCCAGGCGTTCCATCTGGATTTGATAGCAGACGCCTATATGAAAGCGCTCGCGGAGGACGAGATCATCGCTACCGACGACGCCGGAATCGTCCGCAAATACGAACCGCGACACCCGATATTCATCGTGCAGGGCGAGGAAACGAACCGAAAAATAACGTACAAAGGAGACTTATGAACGAAAATCCGATAATACAAAGAGCCGCGGAGTGTCTGCATACCGAGGCAGCAGCTATTACGGCTTTGCAGGAACGGCTGGACGAACATTTCCTGCAGGCGGTGGAAATGATACGTGCCTGCAAAGGCAAGGTCGTTGTTACCGGCGTGGGCAAGTCCGGACATATAGGTTCGAAGATCGCCGCTACGCTGGCTTCTACCGGCACACCGGCATTCTTCCTAAACCCGCTGGATGCCTACCACGGAGACCTGGGAATGCTCTCCGCCGAAGACCTTGTCCTCGCAATCTCCTATTCCGGCGCAACCGAAGAGTTACTGCGATTCCTGCCGCTCATTCAGGCGAAAGGAATACAAATCATCGGCATGTCGTCCAACGAAGAAAGTCTCCTCGCCAAATACGCCGCGGTACATCTGAATATATCCGTTTCGCGAGAAGCTGATCCGCTGAACTTGATCCCCACAGCCTCTACCACCGCCACCCTCGCTATGGGCGATGCGTTGGCATGTGCGCTGGTGGAAGCGAACCATTTCCAGCCGACCGACTTTGCCGCTTTGCATCCCGGAGGTGACCTTGGACGCAAACTGCTTGCCAAAGTGGAGGACGTCATGTTTACCGAAAACCTGCCCTTCCTCTCGCCCCGAATGCCGATGCGCGAAGCGATCGAAATCGTCACCAAAGGTACTCTGGGAATCGGCATCGTGGTAGATCAAACGGAGAATTCTCAATTCTCCATTCTCAATTCTCAATTCTCCATTCTCAATTCTCAATTAGTCGGTATCATTACCGACGGAGACATCCGCCGTGCGATGCAGCGGCTCGGTGCTTCGTTCTTTGATACCCCGGTATCGGAGATCATGTCCCGCGATCCCAAAACGATCTCCAAGGATGCCAAGATCGTCGAAGCCGGCGAGAAGATGAACCATCACTCCATCCACACCTTGATTGTAGTTGATGAAATGTCAAATTCCCCTCACGTCGTCGGCGTCATCGATTCCTTCTCCTGCCTCCCCGGCACACGTTTTTATCATTAAATTTCTAAGACGATGAGTAAAAATATTGCAGTCATATTAGCAGGTGGTAGTGGTTCACGGTTTGGTCGTGACCTGCCCAAGCAGTTCCTCAAAGTAGCAGGAAAAAAAGTGATCGAGCATACGATAGATGTGTTTGAACATAATGATTTGATAGACGAGATAGCAGTAGTAACCCGTTTGGAATTCATATCTGATGTAGAGCAATTGGTTATCAATAATCATTATGGGAAAGTCCGCAAGATCTTAGTCGGCGGAAAGGAACGATACCATTCCAGCCTCTCTGCCATCAATGCCTATACGGATGATAGCGATAATCTGATTTTTCATGACGCAGTGCGTCCTTTGGTGAATGATAGGATTATCAATGATTGTATAGCAGCCCTAAAAGAATATGATGCCGTAGATGTTGCTATTCCAGTGGCAGACACAATAATCCAAGTGGATGATGCAGATTGTATAAATGCAATACCCACTCGTTCTTTGCTCCGAAGCGGTCAGACACCACAGTGTTTCAAACGAGGTGTTATATACAAGGCGTACGAAATAGCCATGCAAGATCCGAATTTCGTAACCACGGACGACTGCGGCGTAGTACGTAAATACCAGCCCGAGACGCCGGTATATGTAGTGAAAGGCGAAGTCTTCAATATGAAGATTACCTATAAGGAAGACTTGTTCTTGGTGGATAAACTTTTCCAGCTGAAAAGTCAGGAGGGTAACCAAGAAGTATTGACTGAAAGGACAAGAAAACAGTTACAAAGCAAAGTGTTGGTTGTATTTGGAGGCAGTTATGGTATCGGTGCCGATGTGGCACGCCTGGCACAAGAGTGCGGCGCAAAGGTTTACAGTTTCAGCCGTTCCTTAAACGGCGTGGATGTGGGTCATATAGAACAAGTGGAGAAGGCGTTGCGCGAGGTGTCAGAGAAAGAGGGAAAAATTGATTATGTGGTGAACACGGCGGGAATTTTGGTGAAAGAAGCATTATCTTCAATGGAATATGAGCGAATACAGCAATCTGTTAGCGTGAATATGTTGGGTATTATTAATGTGGCGAAAGCGTCTTACCCCTATTTAGCGCAAACGAAAGGTTCGTTATTAGCATATACAAGTAGCAGTTATACTCGCGGAAGAATGATGTACAGCATCTATTCTGCGACCAAGGCCGCAGTAGTCAATTTAGTGCAGGCTTTAGCGGAAGAGTGGTCTAATGATCATATCCGCATCAATTGCATTAATCCGGAACGTACTAAAACGCCAATGCGAGTATCTAATTTTGGTAACGAACCGGAGGATACACTACTCAAAGCAGAGCAGGTCGCAATAGCTTCGCTAAATACCTTAGTAGCTGATTGTACAGGAGAAGTAATAGATGTAAAAAAATTATCTTAATTATGCAGCAACAAGAAGACATATCATATTATAATGCTCCAGGAACTCGGTTACGTGCTGCGCAACTGCGGATGTTGGAAATCTTAAAAGTTATCGATTACATCTGTAAAAAACACAATATCATATATTGGCTTGACGGAGGTACTATGATAGGTTGTGTGCGACATAAAGGGTTTATTCCATGGGATGATGATTTAGACATAGCAATATTTGAAGAAGATTATGAACACCTATTGGCGGTATTGAGAGAAGAATTACCTCCACAATATCGAGTTGAGAGTCCAAGTAATAACAAAAACTTCGCTTTTAATTTTGCAAAAGTGGTAGATTCTCGCAGCTACGTGGAGCAAGCAGAGGATGAATGGACACCTCGTGCAGGTATTACAGGTTTATGGGTGGATATTTTCCCAATGATACATGGGAATCGTCCTATTAGGAAAATAGTGGAACCAATTTATGGTCGTTGTTTCCGTCAGATACATAATCTTGAGGATATCAAACATAAAAAAGTTATCGCCTATGCACTATATCCGTTAGCACTTTTAGTGCTTGGCTGTGCTAAGATAGCGACCTTGTTTATATCGAAGGACAAATGTGTTAATTCGTACGGTGCAGGTAAAGGATATGCACAATATGCAACGCGCCATCGCAGTTGGGTCGTTCCGACCATTAATATGCAATTCGAAGATGGTGTATTTCCAATGCCGCATAACTATGATGCATACCTTACCGTAATGTATGGAAACTATATGCAAGTTCCACCGAAAGAAAAAAGAGCTATTCATTTAGGAATAATAGATGTATTTTAAGGGTTATGAATATACTTTTTATAACACCTTCAGAAGTTCAGCCCCTTAATGGAGGTATAGAGCGCACAACATATGCGCTCTCACAAGCATTACTTACTTATCATGGACATGTATGCTATTTCCGCAGTCTTGAAGATGGTTATACAGAACAGCAGTGGGAAAACTATATATTGGAGCAAGCAATAGATGTCATTGTGGCGCAAGGAGCCAACAAGCGAATCACACAACTATTGCCCATGCTTAGGCACATAGTCAATCGTGCAGAACGTAAGATAGTTTTGCTTTTTGTTTTCCATAGCAATCCGGGTGTGGAATTGATAACAATGGATTATACTGCATTGTTTAACCGTATTATCCATGGAATAGATATAAAAGCCAATTTGCAACAGCTTGCTATGCAACTCTCTCTCCCCATAACCCGAAAGGCGGTGCAAAACCACCTGCGAAAAAAATACCGTATTCCTTATGATTATGCTGACAAAATAGTGCTTCTTTCCAGTCGATATATACCAGAGTATTGTAGCATAGCGGGTGTGAATGAGGATAAATTTGAAGCAATACCCAATATGCTTCCACTTCAAATAAAACCATACACCGGAACGAAAAAGAAAATAGTGTTGCTTGTTTCGCGCATGGAAGAACGGCAAAAACGTATTAAATTGGCCTTGCGAATCTGGAGCAACACACCTCATGACGGATGGCAATTGAAAATACTAGGCAAAGGAGAGGACTTAGACTATTACAAATGGTTAATGAAGAAATGGCACATGTCTGACATCTCCTTTGAAGGACAACAAAACCCAATTCCATATTACAACGAAGCAAGTATTTTTATCATGACATCTTCTTGCGAAGGTCTTCCGATGACAATTCTTGAAGCGCGGCAATGCGGTTGTGTTCCAATCGTATTTAATACATTTTCCTCCTTGCCGGATATAGTGACAGATGGAGAAAACGGCTTTGTTGTGAAGGAGGGTGATGAACAGCAATATGTGGCTCGACTGACAGAGTTGATGAATAACGAACAGATGCGCAGAAAAATGTTGGAAAATGTAGAAAGTTCCATTAAGCGTTTCGCGCCCCAAACGGTTGCTGCACAATGGAATACGTTGTTTAATGAATTAGTAAATAAATAAAACAATGGATATAATTATCGGTGCCGGAATGAGCGGATTGAGTTACGCCGCATTCTGCGGACATAAGGACTATTTGATTTTAGAGCAAGCTGACAAAATTGGCGGATATTGCAAAACCACGGAACGGAATGGTTTTGTATGGGATTACTCTGGTCACTTTTTCCATTTCAAAGACAAAGATATAGAGCAGTTTGTGGTGAGTGGTATTCCGGCACAAGATATATTGACTATTCATAAAAACACCCAAATTCGTTATAAGGACAGGTTAATAGACTACCCCTTTCAAATGAATATCCATCAACTGCCGCAACAAGAGTTTATTGATTGTATATATGATCTGTTTGTCAATCCGACGACATCCTATACGAACTTTAAGGAAATGCTCTATGCCAAATTCGGAAAATCCATTGCAGATAAATTCCTTATTCCATATAATACAAAGTTATATGCATGTGATTTGAACATATTGGATAAGGACGCAATGGGTCGTTTCTTTCCCTATGCGGAGAAGGCTCAGATCATCCGCAATTTCAAAGCAGCGAACAATGATACTTATAATGCAACATTCGTCTATCCGAAGCATGGTGCCGTTCAATATGTGGATTCCATGGCTTCCCATGTGAATAAAGAGGCTATCCGGTTGAATAATACAATTACTTCGATCGACCCGCATGCACATCTTGTCACCCTTCATTCTGGAGAGAAAATTCAATATGATCGCTTGATTTCTACGATACCATTTCCGGCATTAATGGAGTTGACAGGAGAACCGGCTAACCCATCATTGTCATGGAATAAGGTATTGGTGTTCAACATCGGTTTTGACCGACAAGGGCTGGACACCAAGAACCATTGGATCTATTTCCCGGAAAATAAATATTGTTTCTACAGAGTGGGATTTTATAGTAATATATTGAGCGCAAATCAGTGTTCGCTATATGTTGAGCTGGGCTTTGCCAAAGACGCAAAAGTGCAACCGGAACAATGGTTTGATCGCGTATTACAAGATTTGAGGGAAGCATGTATCATTTCCCAGGATATGCAAGTGATAGACTACGAAGCGATAGTTATGAACCCAGCCTATGTGCATGTGAGTGCAGACGCAACCGAATATGTGGCAGCGAAAAAACGATCCCTTGCGAATGCGGATATTTATACAATAGGTCGTTACGGTAGTTGGACATATTGTTCAATTGAAGATAATATTAAAGAGGCTAAAGCATTAGCAACAAGTTTGAATTAATATGGTAAAAGTATCAGTTATATTACCCGTTTACGGTGTAGCGGAGTACATTGTTAAATGTACGCACTCCCTTCTTGCTCAAACTTTGGAGGAGATGGAATTTCTCTTTGTGGACGATCATGGTCCTGATAATAGTATCGAGTTACTCAGACAGACGATAGCCGGACACCCCCGCGAGAAACAGTTTCGAATCCTTACACCGGAGCATAATTTAGGTGCCGGCATGGCGCGCAATTTTGCTATTCCGGAGGCGAAAGGCGAGTACATCGCTTTCGTGGACTCGGACGACTGGGTGGAACCGGACATGTTTGAACAACTATATGCTGCGGCACAGCAATATGGAGGAGTGGATTTGTGCTATGCCCAGCAATACAAAGACTATGCGGACGGAACGCCATCGGTGGTTTTGAAGAACCCCATAGTAGAACCGGGAGAGTTTACTATCGGGAAACGCGCGTATTTCCTGACTCATTATGTGTCCTATTTTACCACCTTTATCTTCCGCCGTGACTTGATTGAGAAACGCTCCATCCGTTTCCCCGAAGACCGGAGTGCAGACGATAGTTTCTTTCTGGCAAGTGCGCTGATGACCGCTTCTTCTGTCGCGCGCGTGGACGCTCCTTTCTACCACTATCTTATTCGCCCCGGTTCGGTTACCACAACGAAAGATAGTGTCAAATACAAGAAACGCCTGGCGGTATTCTCCAAACTTATGGCGTATGCCAAGGCGCAAGGTGTGTATGAGGAACTGCAGCCGGAGATAGATTTCTTGTATATCAAAAAAGGTTATCTATCCTCTTTGGTCAACTATACGATCAACGCGCTGGAGCCAAAGAAAGAAGTGTTTGCAGAAATTTACAAGGCGCTGCAGACAGAAGTACCGGACTATAAGCAGAACAGATATATGAAAAACAGCAAAGCTATCAGAGCCTTGCTGTTCATCTGTCATAATTGTCCTTCGTTGGCTATTCCGCTACTGCGTTTTTACGCGAAGCGAAATAACGTTGTAAGCTGAATCCGAGACACCCTATAGAGATGAGAATAGACAGGATCACGAGTGTGAACCCTAGTTTGTCCCATGCCAGAGCGTCAGGAGTGAAGGTCATGGTCAGCTGGTGTTCTCCGGCAGGAATAATTGCGGCGCGCAGAACATAGTTGACGCGACCGAGAGCAACATCTTTACCATCAACGTAGAGATGCCATCCATGCGGGTAATAGATCTCTGAGAAAACAGCTACGCGGTCGCTTGACGTTGCGGTACGGTATTCCAGAGTATTGGGGGTGTAGCTGGTCATAATGATCTCGTCTGTCTCATTTGGCAGCGCATTGCAAGTGAGTACCTCGCGGAATTTCTCATCTGCTACAGCTGTTCTGCTCAAATCCAATGTGTTCAGCGCAGCACTCTCATCGTCCGGCGTCGGTACAAACTGCACATCGTTCACAAACCAAGCATTCCCCATCGCATCGGGATTGGGATAAACACCTTGACGTGTGATGATATATTTCGTATTCAGCATGTTAAGCACGCTCCAGTTCATTTTGCTGATATGTTCGTCTATCAGATCCTGATACCGACGCAGTTTGGCTGCATGATAACCGCCGATAGATTTGAGACGGTAACTCGTACGCGAGTCGTTGAAAGTATTGGTATTCAGGTTCAGCACGCGGTAGTCTAAACTCTTGTCTTGCAAAATCTGTTCCTCCCAAGGCTGTATCTTGAAATATGCCTCGTTCTCTTTTTGCTTCACGAAATTGTCGTCATTGAAGAAACGCTTGTTCACCGGAACCATATCTGCCAGTACCAGCACTGCCATACCTGCGTATAATACATACGCATAGGCTGGTTTGTCTGCTTTCTGTTTCTGCCATGCATACCAGAAAGTGAGCGCGAAACCGAGGACTACAAACAGCAGACTTCTCCATGCATCGGCTTTCGCCATAGCGGCGCGTTGATCAAGAATGGCGTCATAGAGCCACTGCGGCACTTGGCTCTTCCATTGTGCGTCATAACTGCTTGTCATATCCGCGCCTCCTACAAATAGGGCAGCAATTAGACATATGCCTGCCGTCACGCCGCCTGCGATAAAGAGGCTGTTGCGCAGTTTACTCCATTCCACTTCGCCGTTGATAATCTTCTGCAATCCCATGAAGCCCAGCAACGGCATTGTAACTTCTGCTACCACAAGGATCGACTCCACCGCGCGGAACTTGTTGTACATCGGGAAATAATTGAAGAACAGCTCCGTCAGCCACATCATATTCTTTCCCCAAGCCAGGAAAATTGACATCAGCGTCGCGAACAGCAATGCCCATTTGTACAGACCGGGCACGATTAGCAAACCTAAGAGGAAAAGGAAGCAAACGATCGCTCCTACATACACAGCTCCGCTGGTGAATGCCTTCTCTCCGCGATAAGTGGGCGCGTGTTGGCAGAACTGTTCTGCATCGCGTTTAGGCACTCCCTGCTTGCGCATCGCTTGACTCAACTGGCTGTCTTTGCCTAAGTCATAACCGCTCGCACCGCCTTCCCAGTTCGGGATAAGCAACGTCATCGTCTCGCCTTTTCCGTAACTCCAGTCCGTCGCATATTTGATATCCAATCCTGCTTTTGTACTTGGTACTTTGCCACTTTGTCCCTTTGTAAGTTCGCTATGTCCGCCGCGCATGGTCTCTTTCAGATACTCTGCATTCATCTTAACCGAACAAATCTTAGAAGTTCCGATTAGTACTACCGACGCTAAGCAAACAACCAAACTGATACCCAACTCTTTCCATGCGTCTTCACGAATCTTGAGGTATATTTCTGCAATAACCCATACTCCGATGAGCATTGCTATATAATAACTCATTTGAGGATGAAGCGTAATACTGGTTATGCTAAAAAACAGCATAATAGGAATACCAAGAAAATATTTCTTCTCAAAAACCAAGTGAACGCCTCCCAGAATAGCTGGAAGCAATCCCATGGCAAGTGCTTTTGTAATATGTCCCGCAGGGATAATCAAAAAGAAATAGGTGCTCATACCCATGGCTAGGCTACCGGCAATACTGATCCATGGGTTTACACCAAAGCATAATAGCAAAATATAAAAACACAGAAAATAACCGAAAATAATACTAATTGTTTCCGGTAATTCCAAGTGCAGCAAATCACGCAACTCGCGTACAAAAGTATGCGATGGAATATGCGAATCAATATGGTATGTCGGCATACCGCCGAACATGGAGTTGGTCCACCAGCACGACTCTCCCGTTTGTGCACGATATTCTTGCGTTTGATGTGCAGCTCCAAGCCAGTTCATGGTATCACCGGCATAAACTACTTTGCCTTCCAAAATCGGGCTGCAATACAGCACTGCAAAGCCCACAAATACTACTACCGCCACCAGATATGGCGCAATCTTTTTCCAGTCTATTTTCATATTGCTTGTTGATTTTTCTTATTATAGGACCATTGGCTGAGCAGCATCCATACGAACGCTAACTTCAGTGCATGCATAGGCATCCAATAGCGTATCGCTATCGGAGAGGCAAAAGTGGTTGTACCATAGTAGATAAATCCGAACACAAAGAGCATGGCAAAAGCTATTTTCCGGGAACGGGAAGCCAGCATGTTCTGCCGGTTGATAATAATGATGACAAACGCTCCTATAAACAATAGCCATGTCAGCAACTCTATCACCGGTAGTACTGCCTTCAAATGCTTCTCATAGAACGGATAATTGGCAGGGTGCGCTTGCGTGGTATCAATGTTATACCATGTAGCCATTTCCTTTTGCCCGATAGGTATCTCACTATATCTGCCGACCATCTCGAGGTGGGTAGTGTAGAATACATCTTTGCAGTTGGGTGCCAGGTAGTGTTTCCAGAACTGCATCGGATAATGCATGATTAGCCATTTCCCGTAATCGGCATATAGACCTCCGCCTAATCTCGCCCATGCTATCGGGTAAGGAGTTCTTGTCGTTTGCATGTAGTAGAACAGATATTGCTTGAGCGGACCCTCTTTGTCCCATAGAAAGGTCGCAGTGGCAATCCTTCCGCTGTCCGTTTTCTCTGTGATTATGTCTTTGAACTGGTGTTGCATAATCTGATGAAATTCTCTCAGTCGCTTGTTGTCCGGTTGCTGTCCGTCTTCGATGAACGGCAATACATGCAAGCCGTTATTAGCTAACTGCCATCCGTCAAATCCCGTTGAGAACTGGGCATGGTGAATCGTTTCTTTCATGTTCCGGGTGATATTCTGATAGAATATACCGAACAAGAGACACGTCATTCCGATCGTTACTAACCGTTGCACCGGTTTGCCAGTCACTGCAAGGAAAGGAATGAAGGCAATGGGGAAGAACATCGCTGAGTAACGCACGAATAAAGCTCCGAAGAAAGTAGCAAGGTAAATCCCTGCAGCAAGCCATGAATGGTCGTATATAAAGACCATTAACATAGCTAACATAATCAGTATCAGGCAGCAGAACAGGGCATCGGACATCAGCGCATTGAGCATATAGATACATATGGGAGCCAGCGTGACAACCGCCTCTATCGTCAATCGGAGCCAAGTAAGGTGAATAGGATAGTACCGCTTCAGAGCCATCATAAACAGTCCTATCGAGAGCGCATAGAGCATAAACTGCGCTATTATTACCGCATGAACGCTACCTGATACGGCATGTACGGCTTGCAGAAAGGCGGAATAACCGAACGGACGATAGATGCTGAACTGGTCTGTCTGCGCTGCGGCGACATAACTGAAGGCGTCGGGAAAAGTCGCAGGCATCGGATAGCATACGCGGATGAATATATAGCCGGCGAGACAGGATAACAGGACGGTTATCCAGTCTGTCAGTTGGGCTTTCTGAAAAAGGAATGTCCAATAATTATCGCCTTTGTGTTCTACGTTATTGGGGCTTGTTTTTTTCTTCATGATACTCTGTTTCTGTGTTTACGTTCCATACATTTTGTTTATCCTCTCTTCCGGCGGCAATATTATCAACTGCTTCCATCGCCGTCAGCATAGAGTGATCCATGTTGTTATAGCGGTGCTGACCATTGCGTCCAATACACCATAGATTGCTGATCGAGTCTAGGAAATCCCGCACTACGGGTAGCTGTTTGTAGGTCCCGAAATATGCCGGATAGGCTTTGCGGATCTTGACCTGCGTGGTATCCAGTACATCTTCGGGATCCACGACATCTATTTTGACCAGCTCCTGAACCGCCATTTGGATAAAATCTTTCTCGGACATCTGCCATAACTCATCCCCTTCGTTGCAGAAATACTCCATACCTACAAAGACGGTATTGCGGTAGTCTTTTACCATATACGGAGACCAGTTGTTGAATATCTGCAGCCGTCCTACTTTGACGTCTCTCTCCTGTACGTAAATCCATGTGTCGGGCACTCTGTTCTGCCATGTGCGGATATGGGTGCCGTTCACGATCTTCAGTTTCTTGGCAAGTACTCCTACGGTGATAAAATCACGATAGGGAAGCCCTGCTGCGGTTTCCGCTACTTCCGTAGGAATGTCTATCCCCTTTAGCGAAGCTACTAAGTCTCTGATCGGCATGGACGAGAAACAGTAATCGCAGGGAATGGTCCGTTTCCCTTGGGGTGTTTGTACTTCGACGGAAACGATTTGGTGGTTTTTTACGGAGAGACCTACCACCTCATGCTCCATCAGAACCTCACCTCCCATTTGTTGCACACGCTCTGCTGCCAATGTCCATAACTGACCGGGACCGTACTTGGGGTACACAAATTGCTCTATCAGCGAGGTCTCTACATTCTTTTGTCCGTTGTCCGCCTGTCGGAATGGCCGCAGGAATACATCTTTAAGTAGGGCAAATATCGATAATCCTTTAACACGCGGGGAACCCCAGTCGGCGCCTATCTCTGACGGATGGACACCCCAAACTTTGGTGGTATAGTCCTCAAAGAACATCTCGTATAAAGGGCGACCGAAACGGTTGATGTAGAAATTTTCTAGTGATGTCTCCGGCAGTTTCTTTAGGATGGCTTTCAGATAGCCGCAACCTGCCCTGAAAGTGTTCTTCAGACCCATCCCGGCAAAGGTCGCCCATTTGAGGGATATAGGGTAGTCAAAAAATTTGCGCAGAAAGAAGATGCGGGATACGCGCTCCCTGTTCAGCATCACGCAGTCTGTCTTCTCGGGATCCGGTCCGCCTTCAGCCATTGGTTTGTGCTTGTCGAGCAACAAGTCATCCAGCGCAGGGGCGCCTTGCATAGGCATCAGTTCCTCCCACCATTCGGTCACGCGCTCGTTCTTGGAGAAGAACCGGTGACCGCCGATGTCCATCCGGTTGCCGTGATACTGAACGGTTTGAGAGATACCGCCTATTTGACGGGTGGACTCCAATACGACAGGGTGAATATCTGTACGTCTAAGTAGTTCGGTGGCTGCTGTTAAACCTGCCGGACCGGCGCCGATAATAAGTGCAGTTTTCATTGCTTGGGTTGTTTATAGAATAGTGTGATTTTACGTACAAAGAAATTCCAGAAGAATACCAACACGGTAGAGATCAATTTGGCTATCATATAATGCAGTCCTGCCCATTCGCAACAACTGTACATAATCGCTTCATTGAGTCCCAAGCCAATCACTCCGATTAATGCGAAGATCGCAAACTCCAGCCATCGATTGGATAAACGGTGTGCTGTGAAGACTATTAAGTTACTCAAAACATAATTGACTGTCAAACCGATAATGAATGCCATGGCTGCGGATACTAGATATTGCACCCCGCACCATTCTGTCAGGGCATATAGCGAACCGTAGTCTGCTATAAATGCCACTCCGCCTACAAAACCATAGCGGATGAGTTGGTATATAGTAGCTTGCGATCGCAGCAGATTGTCTGTTATCTTCTTCCAGTTAGTCATCGTGTTTAATCATTTTACGTATTTCACATAACTCTTCTTTCACCCGCAGCAGGATCTCAATCGCTGCTTGGCGTTCGTCGGAATGTTTGGCATTCTGACTTAATTCGCGGCGGATAGCTTCTACTCGCGTAATATGCAACTCATCGCGGATGTATTTGATGCGTTTGATTAGCTCTTGATCCTCGCGCGTGTAATAGCGGTTGCCATGTCCGTCCTTGCGCGGATTAAGAGCCTCAAATTGCTTCTCCCAATACCGAAGCGTAGAAGCCGGAACGCCGGTCTCTTGTTCGGTCTCGCGAAGAGAGAAATATATCTTTTCTGTTGTCATTTACAAATCTTCAGTTTCTTGCCGTCGCGGATTGCATCGCTTTTCAGACCGTTCCATTGTTTGAGTTGTTTGACCGTGCAATGGAATTTCTTGGCAATACCGCTCAGCGTATCGCCTTTCTTGATCGTATAATACGTCACGCCGTTCACGCGGTATGCACCGCTGACAGAAGTCACTTTCGCCAGGTCGATCTCGGCGCGACGATTGTTAATCAGACTATCCGCTTTATAGGCGATAATCGAATCCTCCTGGTCTATATACAGTCCTGCTTTTTCGGACGGAAGGCAAAGCGTGTATTTGTTCCCTCCGGGCAAAATATCCCGTGAATATTGCGGATTGAGACGACGCAACTCATCCATCTCAATTCCCAGATTAGCACTTACTTGCTGCAGGTGCATTCGGCGCGTGGTACAAATGGTGTCTGTGAGCATCGTCTTCTCCAGCGGTGCTTTGCAAATACCATGTTCCTGACCATAATTCATTGCGTAGTTAGCCGCAATGAAGATCGGCACGTAGTTGCGCGTCTCTCTTGGCAGATAGGGATAGATCGACCAGAAATCGCGTTTTCCTCCGGCGCGTCGGATGGCTTTGTTCACATTGCCGCTGCCGCAGTTATAGGCGGCAATCACCAAGTTCCAATCGTGATAAATCGCATACATGTTGGTCAGGAAACGGCATGCCGCATCGGTCGATTTCAGCACATCCATTCGTTCGTCCACCAGCGAGTTTACTTCCAATCCGTACAATTTTGCCGTCGCTGGCATGAACTGCCATAAGCCGGCTGCTCCTGCGTGGGAACGAGCCATGGGATTTAGTGCCGATTCGATGATGGGCACGCAGCGCAGTTCATACGGCAGGTTATAGCGCCCGAGCGCCTCTTCAAAGATCGGAAAATAGTACTCGCTCATTCGCATCATGCGTGCTACTTGTTTCGGACAGCGTTTCACGTACCTTAATATAAACGCGCGCACGCGCTCGTTGTACGGCAGCTCAATCACGCACGGCAGCGCTTGCAAACGTGCCTTGTAAACCGAGTCGGGCAGGGTAGTCGTGTCATGCGTGGCAACGCAGTCGGTCGTGTCCAGCCATCTGAGACTCCAATCCAGCGTCCGTAACTCAATGTCACTCAGCACACTATCGCTCCAACGCATATAATATGGCTGGACGGGAACGATGGTGTCTTCCTCTATGACCGTGCTGTCCGCCACTTGCAGCGGCACTAACTCCAACGACTCTACGGAGATACTGTCGGAGTCTAAACTGTCTTTCGCTACCTCTTGCGCGCGCATTCCTATCGCCGCGCAGAGGACGCATACTAATAAAATAAACTTTTTCAAAACTGTATGGCTACTTTTAATTCAGCGCTTCTCTGACGCTGTAAATCATAATAAATCTGTGGTTCTACATTCAATGTCAAATCCGGCGAGATGTCATAGTCGAACAGCTGCGCGTCCACATAGGCGTCGATCAGACTCAGTGCATACACAATCACCGTGGCTAAAATCGAATAGTCCCGATAGCGGTGATAGGTGTTCTGCCTGTTCTTAAGCGTGTTCATCCATGTGCTCGCGCCGCCGACATTGCTCAGCGAGTAGCCGTCCGGCAACACGGCGATATAGCTCTTGCTCGGATCTTCGCTCACCGTTCCGGCTTGATTATCATTGTATAGATCCAGATAGGCGGTCTTGTAGCCGCTGTATCGGTTTTGCATCATACTCACCGCGTAACCGCATCCCATGAAAGCGCCATACACAATCGGCAACTTCCAATAGGACTTGTTGTAGATCTGTCCGGCTCCCGGAAAAATAGCTCCTAACCAGACCGCCTTGATCGCGTCCGGTTTTTTGGTCAGGTCCACATAATAGCGATAGTTTTCCTGAGCACCCGTGGTGTCCGGCTTGTGATAGATACTGTCCTGCTGGGCGTAAGCGACCAGAGGCAGCAACAAAACCAATATAGCTACTCTGCCTCTCAAATCAGTTTCTCGGCTATCCGTGCTAATTCTTCTTCTCCCGAATAAGCGATGACGACTTTGCCGTTCGCTACTTTCACTTTGGTGTTCAGCGCGATGCTCAACTCCTTCTCCAACGTGGCATAAGGGTTCTCGCTTTTCTCTTTGGGCTTCTTGCTCTCGCTCTTTTCGTTTTGCGCGAGCTCCTCCACTTTGCGGACAGACAGACCTTCGCGTAAGATCCGCTGGTACAATGCCAATTGCCGCTCTGCGGATGGAGTAGCCAAAATCGCACGGGCGTGTCCCATGTCGATCTTTTTCTCTTTGATGCCCACTTGGATCTCTGCCGGCAACTTCAGCAGTCGCAGATAATTGGCAACCGTCGCGCGCTTTTTGCCCACGCGCTCTGCCATCCGCTCTTGCGTCAGGTCGTAGTCGTCCATCAGCCGCTGGTAAGCGAGCGCAATCTCTATGGCATCCAAATCTTCGCGCTGGATATTCTCGATGAGTGCCCATTCCATTACCTGCTCGTCCTTGGCGGTACGAATATATGCCGGAATACGTTCCAGTCCGGCTATCTTGCTGGCGCGAAAACGACGTTCACCGGCGATGATCATATACGTGCCGTCGCTGTTGTCGCGCAGCGTGATAGGAGAGATCACTCCATGCTCACGGATCGAATCTGCCAACTCTTGAAGCGCCTCTTCGTCGAAACTCCGACGAGGCTGATCCGGGTTCGCTACGATGGCACTCAACTCTATCTCCGAGATCGAACTGCCACCGTTCGTATCCACATGAGAGGTGTCTATCAGCGCGTCCAGTCCGCGTCCTAAACCTGTTTGTTTTTTCATATCTTTAAACTCTCAATTCTATTTATTCCTCGCAATTACCTCTTTTGCCAGCGCTATATAGTTCTTGGCGCCCTTCGAACTGGGATCGTATTCCAACACCGACACACCATGCGAAGGAGCTTCGCTCAGACGCACATTGCGCGCAATGACGGTATTGAACACCAAGTCCCCGAAATGGCGTTTCACCTCTTCATACACTTGGTTGCTCAGTCGCAGACGATTGTCAAACATCGTCAGCAGGAAGCCTTCGATCTTCAGTTGCGGGTTCAGTTTCGATTTGATGATCTTGATCGTGTTCAGCAGCTTGGCGATACCTTCCAGCGCAAAGAACTCGCATTGCACAGGAATGATCACGCTGTCGCTTGCGGTCAGCGCATTGACGGTGATCAGACCCAAAGACGGGCTGCAGTCTATCAGAATATAATCATATTCGTCGCGCACTTGCGCAATCACGTTCTTCAGCAGCTGCTCGCGACGCTCCATATTCAGCATTTCGATCTCCGCTCCCACAAGGTCAATATGACTCGGAATGAGACTCAAATTCTTCGTGTTCGTCGCTACAACGGCTGTGTGCGGATCAATTCCGTTCACCAGACACTCATAGATCGTGTTGTCCAACTCGCGAATCTCTACGCCCAAACCGGACGACGTGTTCGCTTGCGGATCGGCGTCGATCAGCAGAACACGTTGACCTAATTTTGCCAAGGCGGCTGCTAAGTTGATAGAGGTCGTCGTCTTGCCGACACCTCCTTTTTGATTCGCTAAAGAAATAATTTTACTCATATTTGTTGTACTATTGTTTCTGCTTTTATATCTCGGCATGCAAAATTGCCATATCTGCAATGGTTCGTTCCGTGGCAGGTGCACGGACGGCAGCGCAAATCATTTCGTTGCACGATATCTTCCGGCTTCTGCTTCCAACCGGCAAAACCTATCATCGGATGGGTGCCGCACCATACACTCACGGCGCGCAGACCCACCAGACTCGATAAATGCTGGTTC
The DNA here is from genome assembly GCA_902765485.1 of uncultured Bacteroidales bacterium. Classification (GTDB taxonomy): domain Bacteria; phylum Bacteroidota; class Bacteroidia; order Bacteroidales; family Paludibacteraceae; genus Colicola. Next base: position 13,385 of record CACWZZ010000002.1, on the reverse strand, counting down.
GCGCTGTCCATACATATCATCACGTCCAGTTTGCGCATCAGCTCCAGCTCTTCTTTCAGCTTCAGTTGCCCGGCTACGCTCTCTGTCCGAGGAAAAACACTCGCCCATTGACGCAGCATCTCGCATTCCACGGCTCCGGCTCCGAATAGGAACACACGCGTGTTCTGGTCCTTTGTCAGCAACTCAATAATGTCTTTCGTCACGCGATAGGGTAGCATGTTGGATTTGGACTTGGCGAAAGGTGCCAGACCGATCCATCGACCTTCTTTGACGCCAAAACGCTCAACCACTACTTGTGCCGCGCTGCCGTTCTCCGGCAGACTCTCAAACCCGTCGTTCGTCTCTAATCCTGCGCGGCGAAATGCCTCCTGATAGCGCGCAAATTCGCTCGGAAGTTGTTCCTGCCAGAGACCGAAAACGGTAATCAGATGTTTTCTCCATCGCCCGTAACGAACGCTGGTTACCTGCTTGCCGCTCAATCGCATCAGCGCCCGCAAAACCCTTGTCCGAGGCACATCCTGCAGGTCAACTACTGTATCAATCTTGTCGCGCAATCTTCGCCAAAGAGCAAACACGCCCTTCCAGTCCAGATGATTGTCCACCTCGTAAAACTCCACATTCGGCATACTCACAAACATGGCTCCGAGGTCTTTCTTGGCGGCGAAGATAAACCGATCATTCGGATAGCGCTTGCTCAACGAAGCCACAACAGGTACTGTCATCGCCACGTTGCCCAATGTCGCCAAACGAAGGATCAGGTACGTCATGTCATTTGCTATTATGCGTTTATTGTTTCCACTCGCTCCAAGAGGCTCCAAACCAATAGGTTAGTGTGTCTCCGAGTTGATAAGGGCGCACGCTGACCAGATTGCCGTCTTTAGTAGCGAGAACCGTTGCCCCCGGTGTAACGACCGTGATCCGGATTCTTCCCTGGGTTGTAGAACCATTGTATTCGTAGTTCATTTTCGCCGCCGTTTGGTCGCTCAGAGCGTCTTCCTCATACACAATAGTGCCGGTGAGCGAATCCGTCTCCACATGGTCTATCGTGTCATGCATGTAAATGCCGCCTCCGGCGAGCAATTCCCCTTCGTAGGTGCCCTTCAGCACCACTTCTGCTTTGTTCAGCAACTGACCTGCTCTGGCGGTTATGGTGATGCTCTCTTGCAGCACGCTTTCGCCTACCTGCAAGCTGTCATATTCCAAGCGGAAGACAAGTTCCTCGTCCGTCTGTTCCAGAATCTCCCATCTGTCGTACGGACCGCCTACATACAATTGGTACTCATTTGTTTCTCCCTCCCTTGAGGGGAGGGGTGGGGTGGGGTTTGCCAAAACTACCAGTCCTCCTGCTCCGCAGGTGTGCCCCACTTTGTAGCAGTCCAAACCTTTGCCGTAATTGATATGGTAAGGCTTCCCCAATACATGTTCGCGATAGTAAAAACTATCTACTACCAACTCCGGGCTGGCTTTGAGCCATAAATCTACACCGTTGCTCGGATTTTCAGGACGAAGCGCAGGACCGTACATGCGGAATGCCGCATACTCGTTCTCCCATGCGAAATCATCCTTCCGCTCCGGCACATATCGCCCATATACTTTCGGCTGCACAGCTTCTTTCTGACAACTGCATAGAGCCGCCAAAACTATCAAAATATACAAATACTTACGCATCTTTGCTTTCTTTTTGTTCTGTGCGGCGGCATTTTTGCCGCCGGTTCATTCAGGGTTGTTTTATTTTGAGATTTTCAGAGTGCAGATTTGGTTTTTCTTGTAAGGGAGCAATGTGGTACATTGTGACCGCACAAAAAAGCCGAAGATGCCTCTGAAAAATCAAAATCACTTAGGTTGCCGACCGATGTAAGCCAAAATACCCCCATCTACATAAATAATCTGCCCGTTCACGGCGTCGCTTGCGTGGCTGGCGAGGAACACAGCCGTGCCGCCTAACTCATCTGGCTCCAGCCATCTTCCGGCAGGTGTCTTGGCGCAGATGAACGCGTCAAACGGATGTTTGCTTCCGTCCGGCTGCGGCTCACGCAATGGAGCCGTCTGCGGCGTGGCAATATAACCCGGTCCGAGACCGTTGCATTGGATGTTGTACTCGCCGTATTCCGAACAGATATTGCGCGTCAGCATCTTCAATCCGCCTTTCGCAGCAGCGTACGCACTCACCGTCTCGCGGCCTAATTCACTCATCATCGAGCATATATTGATGATCTTGCCTTCGCGGCGCTCCATCATCTCCGGCAGCACAGCTGCACTTACGATATACGGCGCAACCAAGTCAATATCAATCACTTGCTGGAACTCTTCACGCTTCATCTCATGCATCGGAATGCGTTTGATGATGCCGGCGTTGTTCACCAGAATATGGATCGCACCCACCTCTGCGTGAATCTGTTCCACCAGCGCTTTCACAGCTTTCTCGTCCGTCACGTCACACACGTACCCGTGTGCGTTCTTTATTCCTTCCGCGCGATAAGCCTCCAGCGCTTTGTCGATCGCCTCTTGACTCCGGGCATTGAAAATGATATTACTTGCACCTGCCTGAGCAAATGCCTTCGCTATAGCGAAACCTATTCCGTAGCAAGCGCCCGTTACCCAAGCGTTCTTGCCTTCCAAACTAAATAAATTCTGCATATTATTTCAAATTTTCTTTCCGTTCAACCTTTCACCTTTCACCTTTCACCTTTCATCCTTTCAACTCTCCTCTCCCCCTCCATGGGGGAGCCGGAGGGGGCTTTTCACCTTTCACCTTTCACCTTTTTCCTCTCAAAAGGGGGTGATAAGGGGGTGATAAGGGGGTGATTAGGGGGTGATTAGGGGGTTATTCAGCGCACATTGCTATGACGCAAACCTATTTCAAGTCCGTGATTTTGCTGAAATCTTGGTCTCCGTAATCGAGGTTCTCACCGCCCATGCCCCAGATAAACGTATAGTTGTGGGTGGCAGCGGCACTATGAATCGACCATTCGGGGCTCAATACAGCCTGATTGCCTTTCATCCATATATGGCGTGTCTCTTCCACTTCGCCCATGAAATGGCATACGGCTTGCTCTTCCGGCACTTCGAAATAGAAATATGCCTCCATACGACGGCTGTGAACGTGCGCAGGCATCGTGTTCCAAACGCTGCCCGGAGCTAACTCCGTCATTCCCATCTGAAGCTGGCAGGTCGGCAGAACTTGGTTCACCAGCATCTTGTTGATGTCGCGTTCGTTGCTCATCTCCAGACTTCCCATATGCGCTACTACGGCATCTGCTTTCGTCACTTTCTTGTTCGGATAAGCGCAATGAGCGGTCGTCGAGTTGAAATAGAAGAGGGCCGGATGGTTCGCATCCACGCTCTCGAACTTCACTTCGCGGTCGCCGCGACCCAAGTAGAGCGCCTCTTTGTAGTCCAACTCAAACACTTCATCGCCGGCAATAACACGACCTTTACCGCCCACATTGAAAATACCCATCTCGCGGCGGGTCAGGAAGAACGGCGCTTTCAACGGATCGATCGCCTCTAACAACAAGGTCTCACCAACAGGCATCGCACCGCCAACGATCATTCGGTCGTACATGGAGTAAACCATGTTCACTTCGTTCTTCACAAACACGTTCTCAATCAAGAAATCCTTGCGAAGTCTTGTCGTGTCATAACTCTTCGCGTCAATCGGGTTTGACGCATACCGTACTTCATAATTTGTCTTCATATTATGTCTATAATTTTTTGTTTCCCTTCCAAATCCCCTCTCTCCTCCCCTTGTGGGGAGGTCGGGTGGGGTTTATTTGCGCCTCTGGCGCACAGGCATCACCCATCCTAAATTGACACTCAGATCCATCGGGTTTGCCATGTTATGCTTGTCGGTTACTGTCGTTCCCAACACGCCGCCCAGCGAAAAATCATACCGTATCTCCAAATGGTACGTTCCGGCTTTCTTGGTGTTGAAGAGCACACCTGTTCCGGCTGCCAAACCCCAGTCGAAAGGGTGCGTGATCGTGCTGCTCTCGTCTTTTACGCAGTAGCCGATCTGCGGACCTAAGTTAAAGAACCATTGGCAGAAAGGACTTCCGAAATGCAGGTGCATCAGAATCGGCAGTTCGATATAGTGCAAACTATGCGGCGTGCCGGACTGCGTCCAGCCTCTGTGTTCATAGTTCAGCTCCATCTGAAATCCGCAGTATTTATGTCCCGCGTAGCGGAAGACAAATCCTCCGTTGCCGCCTAATACACACGCTTTGGTAATCGGGCTCATGCCACTCTCGGCTGGCATGAAGAAAACCGTGCTTGCCGTCACACCGCCATGTACTCCGAGGTAAAACTCCGGAGTCCTCAACCGCGGCTGCGCATAGGAAACTGAAAGTTGAAAACTGAGAATTGAAAGGAACACAATTCCCCACAACCTCATTATATATTTCCTTTCACTTTTCACCTTTCACCTTTCACCTTTCACCTTTCAACTACCTTCACTCCTTCATTCTGCCATCCGCCTTCGCCTACTTGACGCCAACGGATCATGGACTGAATACCATTCATTTCGTTCTCGCCTTGCAGACGAAGTACCAATGCTTTCATCAGATCGTAACCCAGCAAGTCATACCGCGGCAACTCGCATACATGTTCGTTCTTATAACTCTCCGACCACATCGCGTCATATACAGCGTGCTCGCCTTCTATGGTAAACATAGAGGTATAAACCTGCGGCAGCACCGGTTTCTCTTTCTGCCAGCTGTACTGGCTCACGATACGAATCCTATATCCTGCTTCCTGTAGTTTCTCCAAGTGCGGCATGATCATACGCGCATGTTGGAAACGGTCGCTATGCATAATGATCAGGTTCTCTTTCTCTCTGTCCAATGCATACTCGGCGCTATCGTTCATCAGGTCGCGCAGAGCTACACCGGTGTACCGGATCTCATGGGCTGCCATCTGTTTGCGCAGCGTGCGGATGGACGAAGCAATATCGGCTTCACGAACCTCTACCGCCACGCAATGGATGTTCTCTTGTTGTACCATCCATGCGCATAAACTGTCTGCTTCCTGTTGGTCAGTCGAATTGAATTGCAGCACGTGCGAGTAGCGCTTCAGGTCTATATCATCGCTGAACGGCAACATCAGCGGCACTTTGTGGCTCTCGCACCAAGCCGCCATCCGCTCAATCTGAATAGGATAAACCAAACCCAATATACCTTGTACGCTGTCCAGCTCCGTGCTGTCGCATAGTTCATTCACTCTCCGTTCGCTCCGCTCCGTGTCATATACGCGCAACTTGAATAACGTACTGTCGTTCTGCATATCGCGCAAAGCCAGCAAAGCTCCTTCATAAAACTCCATCATCCGCTCTGCATTTCCGCTCCGCTTCGTCTGCTTGCTCTCAAACGGCAGCATCAATGCCAACTCCACCACACGCCGCGTCTCTGCAACGACCGAATCAACAGCCGCCGAATCAACCGCCGCTGTGTCAACCACTACCGAATCAACCGCAACCGCCGTTTCTACTACAGCCGTGTCAACCGCTACTGAAGCAACCGCCTTTGGCTCTTCAGCAACAACCGCAACAGCCTTCGCCTCCACTTTCCGCCCGGTCGGGATCAAAATGATCTCACCGTAGTGCAGACCTCTCTCCCGCAACTGCGGATTGAAACGGATGATCTCGCTCTGGCTCACATTGAAATTGACACCGATACGATACAGACCGATACTTTTCTCCACCTGATAGCGGTACACTTCCTCGCCGTTCACCGTGTCCAGCGGGTAATTCAACAACTCCTCTGCCGCCGCAGGCAACACCAGCGAGGCGAGAATAACTATAATGAACTTTCTCATACTCTTTCGTATTTTCTTTTTCTCACTACAACTACTATGCCACCGATAATTGCCAGAATTGCAACCGGCAGGATTGTACTGATGACTTGCACCTGCACGCGTTTCTCGTGTGCGCGTTTGTCGTTCAGTAGTCGCAGCACGACGCTTTTCTCCCGTAGCGAAATCAGTCCTTCGCTGTCGGTCAGCCACAGCAGCGCGTTCGCCGCAAAATCGCGGTTCGAGAACTGCATACCGCTGTAGCGGTCATAACCCATCGGCAACGCTTGACCTTTCTGGGTCTCGTTCAGCAAAATACTTCCGCTGCCGACCACGATCTGTCTTGTCCGCGCACTTGTCTTGCGGATCGGCTCATCGCTCTCTATCCCTTCCGGCATCATCCGATGGGCGAAAGCGCTTTGGAACACACCTTCCATCGAAACCGCAACCGGCACGTACTGGTATTGGAAAGCCGTCATGTCGGGATTCAAATCATTCAAATCCACTTCGCCCGGCGTCGCGGTCACGCGGCTGGCAGTAGATGTAGCCAGCAGCACGCGTTTCTCAATCCCGTCTTCGCCACCCACAGCGTCTATCGGACTGACAAAAGTGCTCATCACTTGCCCCATGTTCTTCGTGATCGGACTTCCCTGGCTCGTCAGCAACAGCGGTGCGTATGTCCATGGCATCGGTTGTAAGTTCGGGCTTTGCGGATCGTTGCTCACGTTCACCGGAATCGGCAGACACTGGATGTCTTGCACCAACGCCGGATTGACGCGCACGCCATAGCGGAACAGCATATCCGTCAGACCCAATTCCAAGGGAAGGATAGGGGTAAAACCGTTGCTCTGCAGCGCTTGTTCGCTGAATCGCACGCCGTTTACTGCCCATAGTACCGCTCCGCCGCGCATGATATATTGGTCGATGATGAACCGCTCCTGCTCGCTGAACGCCGTCTGCGGATCAATAACCAACACAGCCTTGTATCCGTCCAGAATATGCACATTGACGGGATCTATGCTCCCCCGATCCACCGCGAAATATTTACTCAGCGCACTCATCAGGTCGTACGTGTGCGCCTCGTCCGGTTCGCCGTGACCTTCTAAGATGGCTACGCGCGGTGTCTCTTGCTGTTGCAGCAGATGCAGCGCTTCCATAAAAGCGAACTCTAACTGCTCAATGCTGGCGTTCAGGTTCTCTTCGCCGCTCAGACCCCGTGTGTTCTTCAGCAGCGTCACTACCGCCTTGCGCCCTTTGTACTGCATGATTGCATAGGGGTAAACGGTCGTCTGTGCGGTCTTCCCATTCTGCTCCCGCTCATGAATCACAATCGGACGCAAACCCAGAGAATCTTGCAACTTAGTTCCCTCCCTTGAGGCGAGGGTTAGGGAGAGGTTTCCATACACTCCCATCTCCTCTATTGTCTCTTCCGTGGCTTTCTTCAGCCGCCGGAATCCGGCATTCAGGTCGCCGTCCAGCAGCAGCGTCACTTCGATCGGTTCGTCCGTCTGACGCAGCAACGTCTTGCTCGCTTCGCTCAGACTATAGTGCTTGTCGTCCGTCATGTCCCAACGAACCGGCCATACGTGCAGAAGCCCGTATAGACACAGGAGCAACCCGACAATCAATATGTACGCCGCGTACTTCTTCACTTCTTGATTTTCTCCCAAACCTCTTGGTTCAGTACAACCGGATATTTCTCGCGCAGTTTCTTAACCCATTCTGCCTCCAAGTAATCTTGGTAATCGGTGGTCACTTTGCCTTTCTCGTCGCTCCACTCCTCCGGGTTCTTGATCTTCTTACCCACGCACTCTACGATCGGCAGTTCCTCGCTCGGAGTGAAGGTCGCTTTCTTGTCTTTCAGTCCGTATTTATCCACAGCTCCGTTCTTGCCTTGCTCCCACAGGCCGTGCTGCACTTTGACGTACGTCACGGTGTCGCAGTTCACGCGGCGGGCAATATAACTCTGTACGGAGTCTGCCTCGGCACTCTTGATAATAGCTTTCGCAGCCTTCATGCTGGATTTGTCTTTGGCTTGGATCAGGTAACCTTTCCACCGCGGAGCGGTCCAAGTGCAGTATTTCTTCTTGTTGGCTTTGAAGAAATTCTCCAGTCCAACCGTGTCTTTCGCTGCTTTGTCCCATACTTCGCGCAGCGAAACCTCAAATAGCAGAATACCGTCGTGGTATTCTTGAACCAGATGGCGCAACTCCGGATATTTCTGCTCCAGATGTTCGTCTGCGTAAGCTTTCACCTCTGCGTCGCTCATCGTCTCCGGCAACTTGTACTCCGCGCGGGTCTTGCGAACGAAACTCTTGTCCGCTTCCATTGCGCGCTCGTCGCGCATCACTTGACGCTGAATCTGTGCACGCATCGAATCCAACGGTTGGATTCCGCGCTCTCCTTCTTTGTACAAAATATGCCATCCGTACTGGGAACGAACAGGCGCGCTGATCTCGCCAACGCCCATGCTGAATGCCGCGTCCTCAAACGGTTTCACCATCATTCCTTTGCCAAACCAGCCTAACTCACCGCCGCGCATACTGCTGCCGCGGTCTTCGCTCTCGGCTTTTGCTGTTTCTGCAAAGTTCTCCGGAGTCAATATTTTGGCAATTTCCTCGATCTCTGCGTGTTTGATAGCGTCCAGACTATCTGCCGGAACCATCTTCATGATATGGCTGGCTTTCACCTCCATGTGGTCGCGCTCTTCTTCTACCAGCACGATATGGAAACCGTACTGCGTGCGGAAAACCTTGCTGATCTCGCCCACCGGCGTGTTATATACAGCCTCCTCCAACGGATAAACATAGCGGAACGGAGTGATCCATCCTAACTCGCCGCCGGTCTCTTGTACATTCGGATCGGTGCTTAACTCGCGGGCTACAACGTCAAAAGCCTCTGCCGGCTGTTGTTTCTCAACCGTTCTCCATCTTCCTCTCACTTTCTTCCGCTCCAGCTTTATCAGACCTGTCGTTACGCGTACACGGGCGTCATTGATCTTCGCCAATGCTTCTGCTTCTTGTGCGCTGTCTGCATTCATCGGACATTGGATTGCGATATGCGCTGCACGGCGGTCTTTCGCCATGTGACGCCAACTCAACTCAATCAGACTGTCCATCGCTGCTTCGTCCTGCAGGTACTTCGGCGTAGCCTGCGCACGGTAACCTTTCAGCTCTTTCTTGAAACTCTCCGTCGTGTCAATGCCTTGTGCTTCGGCTTCCGCTACTTTGAGTTTGAAATTGATGAACATGTCCAGATACTCGTCCATACTCTTCGGATCGATGGCTCCGGCTTGGTTGTTTTTCTCATAGATGTAGAGAAACTCCTCTGCGCTGACTGCTTTACCATTGATGGTCATCAGCGTCTCGCTTTGCGCCATGATATGCATACTCATAGCGGCTGCGGCTAAAAATAAAATTGTTTTTTTCATATATCTTTTTTTTAAAAATTTCAACTTTCACCTTTCAACTTTCACCTTTCAACTTTCACCTTTCACCTTTCAAATACTTCCCGTAGCTTTGCTCAAATAGTTTGACGGCATATCCCATACTGCCGAACACTTCGCCTCCGGAAGCGTTTGCATGTCCGCCTCCGTGGAACACTTCTCCTGCCCAGATGTTCACCGGCCTGTCGCCCTGCGAACGGAACGAGATACGTATCCGCGGTTTGGGTGTACCCGGTTTGGCGCGCTCCTCACGCATAAAAACGGAGTAATACACATCCGCAATCTGCAGCGGCATGTTCACAATCCCTTCGCAATCGCCCGTCTTGTAGTGGTATTGGTCCAACTCGTCCGCCGAAAGAGTGATGAGTGCCAGGTGGTACTCCGGATAAATGCGCATCTTGCGATACAGGGCATAGCCCGTCAACCGCATTCGGTCTGTGCTGAACTGGTTGAAAACGGCATTGTAGATCTCGTCTTTCTTCACGCCCGCGCGTAAAAGAGAAGCGATGATGTCGTATAGTTCTGCGTTGGTGGAATTATAACTGAAATTACCCGTATCGGTCATCAAACCGGTATAGATACAGGTCGCAATCTCAAGGCTGACTTCTGACTTCTGATGGCTGATGGCGAGCCCGTGGCCGTGACAGCTGACCGCTGTAATCAACTTATACACAATCTCACATGCCGAACTTGCCTCAGGGTGGGAGTGTACTTCCGCCCAAAAAGAAGGCTGATCTCCGACGGTTGATGGCTCCATGATATGGTGGTCGATTAGAATCTTCGGAGCCTCGCTTGCGATTAACTTCTCGCCCATAGGACCGATGCGTTTCGGTTCATTGAAATCCGTGCAGAGGAACAGATCCGCTTCTGCGATTAGTTTGTCGCAAGCGGCACTCTCCTGCTCGTAAACTTTCACTTCCTTCGCCCCGGGCATCCATCCGAGGAACGCCGGATAAGCATTCGGCACTATCACCGTCACTTCCTTTGTACTTTGTACTTCGTCCCTTTGTCCCTTACAATAGTGCCACAGCGCTAACGCCGAACCCATCGCGTCGCCGTCCGGCGCCATGTGGGTCAATATAACGATATGCTCTGCTTTTTCTATATACTCTTTCATAATTTCGTACGTGTGCGTATATGCATGCACACAAAAAACGCCGCAAAATTACAAAAAAATCCCCAAATATGCAAGTTTTTTCAAAAAAAATGCAGAAAAATTTGCACATGTCAGAAAAAAGCAGTACTTTTGCACCCGCTTTCGAAAAACAGGCACGCTTGTTGCCGAACGCGATGCTCAATGGTGTAATGGTAGCACTACAGATTCTGGTTCTGTCTGTCTGGGTTCGAGTCCTGGTTGAGCAACATAGAAGAGACCTTATGGGTCTCTTTCTTGTTCTCATACCGACTCAAACCCAGGTTCTCCGCCGCTTCGCTCTGTCGATTATTGCTATGCAATTTTCGAGTCCTGGTTGAGCCGAGAGGGGTAGGCAATAGGTTCGGTGATGGATAACAGATGCCTAAGAATATACAAGAACAACCAACGATTTAAAGGACCCCCGAATCCAATTCGGGGTAAAAGAAGAAAAAAATGACATGGCAAAAGTGGCAAAAGTGGCAAAAAAAATGACATTGCACTATTTGCACTATTTGCATTTTGATGGGCGAAAGTGCAGAAAGTGCAGAAAGTGCAATATAAAAAAATGACATGACCGAATTGACCGGATTGACCGTTTGGGGCGAAACGGTCAAAAAGGTCAAAACGGTCAGAACAAAAAATTATTTTAACTAAATTACTTGTCACTCTTCTGGAATCTGTTTACACTTTCCTAAAAGAGTTTACAGTTGTACTAAATTTGTTGACATCCATCCTAAATTGGTTGACAGATGTTGTACTGATTTTGTTGAATTTTATAAAGATTTTGCGATTTTAACCACAAAATTCATATAGATTTTGCGATTACGTTCACATCAAGCGGCAAAATCGGAAGAAGATATTTTTTATTTGTTTGTCCAAAATTACCAAAAATGAATCAAAAAATATTAAACGGCGAAAAAATCGTTCGAGCGACGCGAGATAAGAATTATGCGAATTAAGCGAATTTTTCTTTCAATGCTTTGATTTATTCCTCTTTCGTGGTGCTTTTTGTAAGTTCAGTTGTTATGGCAGTAATATAGTTTGGGTCATTCTTCAATTACTTTGATTTCATCTTCTGTTAGTCCGTACAAGGCATAGACGCGTGTGTCGATCTCGGAGTCGGTAGCAGAGATAGCGGAGGTGAGTTCGGTACAAGCGGCTTTGTATTGGGAGAAATACTCTTCCCATTCGTCCTGCTGAACCAAGGATAGTTTGATTTTTTGCTTTTTGAGTTCGGCAACAAAGCCCGCAAAATCCAAGGTGTCAAAGGTTTCCAACGTGCCGGTGATTTTAATGTCCGGCATGTTGTCTTGCAAACGCCGGATAAACCTTGCCCGCTTGGCTTGGAGGTCTTTGTTCAAGGAGAGCATTTTGTCCACCAATTGACATAATTCAATTTGTTGCTCTTTGGTAGCTTGCGGGATAGGAATGTGCTTTAAGGTTCCAACATTTAATGATATATTTGAACTTTTAGCACGTAGCCAAGAGTCTATAAAATGAGAATTTAAGATAGACAAAATATAACGTGTCTCAAATTCGGCAGTCGGTTTAACGATAACAACAGAACTATGTGCAAAATATTGGTTAGTATCTAAACTTGCTGTCAGTTTTTTTGCTATTCGTTGTAGAACAATCTTTTCCGGGACTTCAAAATCTTCCGCTTTTTTAGGACTACATTGTCTACCTCCACCCTTAAGTGTTGATTTTGGTTTAGCATCGCTATCTTTTGCCATTTCCTCTGGATTGTACCACACATACTCTCCAGTATATTTTATACAATAACGAGATATATTTGCTCCTCTAATAGCTGGCTTGTCTATATCTGTTAGTTTCTCATAGCGGCAGTATTTTTCATCGTCACCTGTTACTATTCCCACCAATATTTCACACAAGTCTCCTAGTTCACAAACATTCTCTAGCTTTTTGCCATCTTCAAAAGTAATATTCTTCTCGGGAGTAGAGTTTATTGTTTCTTTCGAGATACTCTTAATAGGTTCATTCTTTTCGACATTTACAAAAGATAGATTTGTCTGCTCTTTTTTATTATCTACAAATAGTAAAGCCGTTTCCACTGTCGCATCTGCAAAAACCTTAGGTGGCAGAATTCCTATTTGATGTAAATTATAATTCGTGAGAAGTAGTTCTCTTAATTTTTGGAATGAATAAATGCTCCACCATGTTTTAGGTATAATATATCCTAACTTGCCATTTTGTTTTGTTATTGAACAGCCAAACTCCACAAAGAAGGCATAAATATCCGTTTTTTGTTGTGCTACAGAATACTTATTCCAAAGATAAACCTTGTCTTTATCCGCAATATTATGTGGACGTATGTACGGCGGATTACCGATGACGACATCGAAACCGCCTTTGGCGAAGACTTGCGGGAATTCGGCTTGCCAATTGAAGGCTTTTTCTCCGGCTATTTCGGGATCGGAGATAAGCGAGTTACCGCATTTGATATTGTTATTGAGCGAGGAGAGTTTGCGGTGCGGTTTGGCGGTACGCAACCACAAAGCGAGTTTGGCTATTTCAACACTCTCTTCGTTGATGTCCACGCCGTAGAGGTTGTTTTCAAGAATGCTGTTTTCTACACCAGGGAACTCAATGGTAGAACCGGTCAGTTTAGCTTCCATCTCATCAATGAGCTTATGCTCCGCCATGAGGAACTGGAGTGCGGCATTGAGGAAAGCACCCGAGCCGCAAGCGGGATCACAGATGGTGATACCTAATAACCATTCGCGGTACGCGGTCAGTTGGTCCAGAAGCCGTTTCTTCGTTGCCATCTGGCGGTTCTTGTCCGCAAAATACTCCTGTTCGTCAATACCCATTTCGGCTTTCTTTTCGGCGCAGAGTTTGCCGACCGTGTTCTCAACGATATATTTGGTGATATACTGCGGTGTGTAGAAGACTCCATCACGTTTGCGCCGGTTTAGAACCGGAGCAGGTTGGCCATTCGGTGAGTTATTGATCTGCGCGGTTACTTCTTCTATCTCGTTGAGGGAGTTTTCGAAGATA
>CACWZZ010000001.1 GCA_902765485.1 uncultured Bacteroidales bacterium | reverse complement strand
ATTGAAAATAGTCTTCCAAAACTTGTTGCTTGAACGACTGAGAATAATGATTTTTGGGTTGTTTCATAAAACTAAAATCTTAAAATTTGACACTTTTTATCAGTTTTATGAGTAAACCTATTTCAGGATAAGACACGTTGGCAACCCGATATTTTATGCACAAAAAGCAGTATATGGTGGCAAAATCCTGCAAATAGCAAAATAAAATGGATTTTCCTTGCATATTTGGATTTTTTGTAGTAATTTTGCAGCCGCAAAATGTGTGGTACATTTGAAGAAACAGTGGAAGATATGAAAAAACAATTATTTTTATGCCTGATTGCCGCAATGGCAATGGCAAGTTGTACACGCCCTGTTAACAATTACTACAACACGTACGAGGTAGTAGGAGGCGGGGTAAAGAAGAAAACAGTTGATCTGACAGTCAACACCAATCAATGGGATTTTGACAAGGGCACGAACCAGTATTTCTGCCATTTCAACGTGCCGGAATTGACGGACAGCGTGTATAACTACGGCGAAGTGAGCGTCAACCGCGAATACAATAGCGGGACGAAGAATGCCTACCAGGTAGCGCTGCCGGAGACGAGCTACAAAGTGGAATACCAGGTAAATGAGACCACCGGAGACACAACCAACACGTTCTACTATGCGCAGCATGTGGATTGTGTGTATGGTATCGGTTTCGTGGAGGTGTTCTACACGATCTCGGATTATTTCTACCCGGATGGTTTTGCGCCGGAAGGGATGCTGTTCCGGTTGCAGATGACGTATTAAGGTGATTGGTCAACCGATTTACATAGTAGGACCGTGTGCGGCGGAGAGTCGCGAACAGGTGTTGGAGACTGCACGGGAGTTGGCAGCTATCAGTTGTCAGCCATCAGAAGTCAGCAGTCAGCATTCCGTTCCTTTTATTTTTCGCGCGGGCGCATGGAAGCCGCGCACGAGCCCGCACACGTTTCAAGGTGTAGGCGAAGAGGCACTGACATGGCTGGCGGAGGCGAAGATGCTGTATGGCATGGATGTTGCGACAGAGGTAGCAACGCCGGAGCATGTGCGCAAAGCCATTGCCGCAGGGATGGACTACCTATGGATCGGTGCGCGGACGAGCGCTAACCCGATGGCGGTGGAAAACCTCACCCCTGCCCTCTCCTCAAGAGAGGGAGGAAAGATAAAAGGTATTCTGATCAAGAATCCAGTGAATGAGGATGCGAAGTTATGGATCGGTAATATAGAGCGGTTGGAAAAGACGGGAATACCCGTCATGGCAGTACACCGAGGCTGCGGACACCAGCCATGCTGGAGAATGGCGCACCAAGTGCGCCTGGCACGACCGGACATACCGATGTTATTAGACCCGAGCCACATGAGCGGCGATGCAGCCAAAGTGCCGGAGCTGATGCAGATGATTCCGCAGTTAGGGTTGGACGGCGCGATGGTGGAGGTGCATTGCCATCCTGCGGAGGCGTTGTCCGACGCCAAGCAGCAGATAACGCCGGAGGAGTTAGCAGACCGGCTTCGCCTGACAGAACACAGACCGGCTCCGCCTGACAGAGTACAGACCGATTTACCTAACAGAGAAAATACCGAGTTGAACTGGCTAAGGGCGGAGATAGATGAGTTGGACGACAAGTTATGGGACACTATCGCAGCACGAATGGATGTGAGCCGGCGGATCGGCGAATGGAAAAAAGCCAACGGCGTTGCCCCACTCCAGCCTGAACGTTACGAGATGATCAGAGAGAGATTAAAAAACCTCACCCCGACCCACTCCTCAGGAGAGGGAGAGTTACGGACGGAGTTTAAGTTGGCATTATGGGAACTGATCCACGAGGAGAGTTTGCGACAGCAGGAGTGAGTTGAAAGTTGAAAGTTGAAAGTTGAAAGTTGAAAGATGAAAGTTGAAAGGTACATAGTGATTTTGATCTTGTGCTTCGCCGGGATGGTGAGCGCACAGGAGGTGACGAGCATATCGGGTACGGTAGTGGACGGCGACACAGGCGAGACGCTGCCGTTCGTGCAGATATACTTCCTCAAATCCACCACCAGCAAAGGTATGATCGCTTCGGAAGTCGGCACGACATCCGATATAGACGGTAATTTCACGCTCTCAAACAGTCTGGGTTATAACACGCTAAATTTCCAGATGTTGGGTTACAAGACCGAGATGCTGACTTTGCGCAAAGGTCAGAGCCGTAAGAACGTGAAGGTCAAACTGACGCCGGATGTGTACGGTTTGCAGGATATCGTAGTGACCCCGAAACACCGCAAACGGGACTACAAACGCAAAGGTAACCCTGCGGTTGAGTTGATCAAGAATGTGATTGCGCACAAGGACTCATTCTGCGTGACGACCGTCGACCAATACACGGCGAAAAGTTACAGCCGTATGTCTTTTGCGCTGGATAACATCAAGGTGAACTGGAACAAGCCGTTCTGGAAAGATTTCGCATTCGTGAAGAAATACATCGACACGACCGGCGTATATCCGAACGTGACGGTTTCCATCCGCGAGCACCTGAACACGGAGTATTACCAGCGCAAGCCGCACCGCGAGAAGAAAGTGCTGGACAAGAAACGTATTTTCGGTATAGAGAGCGTGATCGGTTCGCAGTCCTTCCAGCAGAACATCAATGCAATTTTCAAAGACGTAGATATCAACGATAATAGCATGAACCTGCTGTTTAACAGGTTCGTCTCGCCGCTGAGTAGCACCCTCGCCGTGACCTTCTATCAATACTACATCATGGACACGATCATGGTGGACGGTTATCCCTGTATCGACTTGGCGTTCGTGCCGGTGAACTCGGAGAGTTACGGTTTCACGGGCCACCTCTATATCGTCAATGACTCTACTTTCCGGCTCAAGAAATACGCGATTAACATCCCGCCGGACATCAACCTCAATTTCGTGAGCAATTTCTCAATCGAGCATAGTTACAAGCAGCTGGAGAACGGTCTATGGGCGCCGGACAGGACAAGCACTTACGCCAAATTCTATATCATCAACAACAAACGCGGTATGTTAGCCCGCCAGACCAAGATCTACACGGGCTGGGACATGGAGACGCCGATAGCAAAAGAGACGTTCTCGAACCTGACAGGTCCGGAGCCGGAGGTGAACGACTCGACCGCCGAGGTGGTATGGGAGGGTCAATGGACCGACGAGATGCGTCCCGAGCCGCTGACCAAGTATGAGAGTTCGGTAGTGGACCTTGTGCGCGAGTTCACCAACACGCCGAAGTTCAACAGTCTTGCGCTTTTCGTCAACGCCGTGACGACGGAGTATATCCCGACCCGGAAAGCTGAGTTTATGTATCTCAGTAAGTTCGATTTCGGACCGATCTACAACTTCGTGAGCTGGAACATGTTAGAGGGCGTTCGTCTGCGTGTAGGCGGCGGATCCACGGCACGGTTGCACGACCAGTTCTTCTTCCGCGGGTATGTCGCTTTCGGCACCAAAGACCTGTTGCCGAAATACAGCGCCACGTTCGTCTATACCTTCGACAAACACAAGGATCAGCCATACGACGGGTTACGACACCACTTGCAACTGATGGCTCAATACGACGTAGAGGAGCCGGGTCAGGTGAACGACGTGGTACGAAGGGACAATATATTGATGTCCATTCCGACAAGCACGCCGACCATGCCATTTGCGCAGTACGTTTTCCACGCGAAGGCGGAGTACATGAAAGAATGGCGGAACAACCTGATGCTGAAGACCACTTTCGATTTCACCAATAACCGCGCTGCGGGATCGCTCCGCTACGACCGCGTGGACTACACGCAACATATCAACGGCACAGACACCACTTTCTCCCGCTCGCTGAGCAATATCGGTTCGTACCGCAACTACGAGGGTGTGTTTGAGTTAGAGTACTCTCCGGGCTCCATGATCGGTATAGACCGCGAGGGAATCAAGAACCCATGGGGATTGGAGAAAGATGCGCCAACGATCAACCTGCGCCACACCGTGGGTTACCTGGACGACCGCCACAACGGAGGCACCGGATTCCTCTATAACAAGACGGAGATCATGTTTGACAAACGGTTCTGGTTCTCGGCATTCGGCCACCTGGATCTGCGTATCAAGACCGGCATGCTCTGGCAGAAAGCGCCGTTCACCAAGTTGCATATCCCCGAGACGAGCACCAGTATCCTATTGGGTCAGCGGAGTTTCAACCTGATGAAACCGATGGAGTTTATGATGGACGAATACGTGTCGCTGTTCGCAACGTATTATTTCAAGGGTTGGATCCTCAACCGCATTCCGGGTATCAACAAACTGAAATTGCGCGGCGTGGTCAGTTTCTCCGGTGTGTATGGCGGTTTGACGAAGAAGAACAACCCGTATCTGGAGACGAGCAACGGTCTGTACGATTTCCCGCACACGGCATGGGAGAACGGTATTGTGGACAATGCCTTTGACCAGCAAGGATATATCAAAGACGGCTATCGCACTTCTTCACCGATCGGCAAACTGCCGTATATGGAGATCACCGCGGGATTTGAGAACATCCTCAAATTCATCCGTATCGACTATATCCGCCGTATTACCTACAACGACTATGAGTTGCCGTATATGATCCAGAAGATGGAGATGGTGGACCCGCTGCATCCGACGATGGGTTACAAGCCCGCGGTGGATGAGAACGGCGACCCGGTCATGATCCATGGACGCAGGCGTATCGCCGCATGGGGACGAAACGGAGTAAAATTAACAGTCAGAATTTCGTTATAAGCCATGAAAAAGATCGTATTAATACTGAGTATTGCGAGCCTGTCTCTGAGTCTGGCGGCACAGGACAAGGATAGCAAGATCCAGCAATCGCTGGAGGAAGCGAAGGCGAAGTTAGTGGAGTTCAACACCGAGCACATGATCGATTCGCTGGATCAGGAGAAGTTACCCCGGTTGGTATCCGGCGGTTTGTTAGCGAATGCGAACATGAGCAATTTTATCATCACCCGGAACCACAAGCCGATGAGTTCCTACATGCATATCGGTGGCGAGTTAGGCGGATTCATGGATTTCCGGATCACCAAGCATTTCTCGATCCAGCCGCAGGTGATCTTCACCGCGCACCAGAACCAATTCGCAGCGACCGACACAGCAAACCATTTATGGTCTTTCGGAATGGACATACCGGTCTATTTCCTGGGCCGATTCGGCAATATGGAAAAAGGCTATATCCAGTTCGGCGGTGGCATTTTCACTCATTTCACCTTTGCGTCCAATATCCGCAACAAATACAAGAACGTAGATGAATCAGCCGCTGTGACCCCACCCGTCACCCCGACCGACACACACGACTACAGCAAACTATACAGTCTACACGACAATCATTTCGGTGTAGCCGTGACGGTGGGGTACGAGTTCCCGATAGGCATTCAGATCAATGCCCACTACAAAGTCAGCCTGTCCGACATCGCAGGATTCTACAAGGAATACAAAGGTCAGGAGATCGCGGACGCGCTAATCTACCCGCAGTCAGTTTCGTTGGGCATCGGGTATAGGTGGAAGTAGCCGTCAGAATTCAGCCGTCAGAAGTCAGCCGTCAGCAGCGGTGAAAGAACCGATAAACCGGTAAGAAAAAACGGAGCCAGCGGCGGTAGGAGGCAGGCAGGATGAAGGGTTGGATCGCTGCATTGCGGATCGAACAAGCCACCCAATAACGCCGAATAGCCTTTCCCTCCGGATAGCGCATCAGATATGCCCTTGCTTCATTACGAGCAAGGGTATTTTTATGTACATCGCCCTTGGGATGAGTGATGGAGAGGCGGTCGTCAATCTCGCAGCGCAAGCCCCAATGGCGCGCATAGAAACAAGCGACGAGGTCCAATCCCCAGCCATGCGGGTTGATGTCCAGCGGCTCCAGTTGCTTATACACCGGCGCGGCATACATGCCTAACATACCTTCCGCAAAAGCGACGGCTCTGCGTCGTCCGCTATGGCGCGAGTACGACCATGCCACCCACGTATAAGAATCGTCCGCATGAGACGGACAATAGACTCCCACTCCTTCGAAAGACTCGGAGAGCAAGATATCCTTGAGTTGCACCAGTGCCTCATGCGACATCCGGACATCCGAGCAGATAAAGAACAGATAGGGGTAATGTCCCTCGTCCGCCATGGTGATAGCATGGTGCATCATGCCGGAATAGAACACATTAGGCAGATAGACCGTGTCGCCGCCGCAAGGATCAGGTTTTTCACCGCTGTCCGCGTCTATGATATGGCACTCAAAGAACGGACGGAGTTCCCGATAAAGAAACTCCGCATTGGCAGCTTCGTGGTAATTGAAGATACAGAAAAGGATCTCACTTGCTTGCATTGCGTTTACGGATTAGTTTGCTTTTTCCCAGCCACTGCGGCAGGATGATAACTCCGGCGATCAGGTAATAATAATAGGTGCAAAGACGCCAGATCGAGGTAATGACCACCGTGGACATCTTCTGGGTAATATATTCGCCCAAGAAGCCATCGAACATCACTTCGGCAAAGCCGCTACCGCCCGGCGTAGGAACGATCATACAGACGATACCCAAGATATATTGGCGTGCGAAACACATCAAGTTATCCGCTCCGGTCAAGGGGTTGAAGATCATGATCGCCATATTAGCTATAAGGAAGCGGAAGCCCCATATGCCTATTGTCGAGAGCGCCATGCGCACCCAGTAGCCGGCAGACTCATGCTGTATCTCCCGCGCACACTGACGCAGCTCGACCGCCGTACGCAGCGCACGGTAGCGATAGCGGCGCAGGAACTTAAGCGAGAAAACAGCTCCAATGATTTTCACCAAAATAATGGACTTGCAGAACAGACCAATGAAGAGCATGGTGACCCATACGAACTTCATCACATATCCGATGATAAACGCCCAGAGATAGCCGTATTGGAAATAGCCATCGGCAGTAAACATTTCGCCATAAGGTATGAGCATCAGCAGGACAGGGAAGAGGACGATCATGAACATTTCGTCCAGGAAGAGTGCTAAGATCGTCATTGACGTAGCACGACTGACCTTAATCCCCTCGCGGTGGATGAAGATGACCTCCAGCGACGAGCCTCCCGCGGCAGAAGGTGTGACCGCCGAAGTGAACTCATAGAGCATCCGGATGCGGAAGAGCTGGCTGAACTTGAGCGGTGCGCCGGACATCACCCGAAGGCGGTACATGCCGGAGAAATCCTTAAAGAGCGTGAAGAGTACAACCAATAAGGCGAACACCCACCAATGGTCGGCAAGGGTGATCGGTCCCTGCGGGATGTCGTCGTGCATCTCGCGCCAGAGCATATACCCCACTCCGATCAGACCGAAGAGGATCGGCCAGATGACCATTGAAGGCTTGAAGCGCGAAGCTACAGAGCGGTTTTCGGAAACTGTTTTATTGGTGTTGCTCATCGGATATCAGGCTTCGTAGGTTTGTATAAATTTCGCGATATTGACGGCGCCGTTGCCTTCATTACGGATGGTTTCCTCCGCCTCCTTATAGATATCGAGAATAGAGGGATCGGAGACACACTCGTTCACCCACCGTACGATCCGGTGCGACTGGGTGAAGAACCGTCCGCAGTTGAGGACCGAGGTAAAGAGGTGCATTGATTCATATTCGATATTGGATGCACAATAGAACACGCCGATAGGCACTCCCATGAGGGCGCTGTCCAGCATGGCGTTCGGTCCGCCCTTGGTCAGCAGCACATCCGACGCACGGTTCAGTTCATAGACCTTGGGCACAAACTCATAGGGGCGCAGGTCAATCTTCGGAGCAACTTTCTCCCTGAGTTTCATCAAACGGCGGTAGAGCCGTGTATTCGTGCCGCAGATAGCAATCAGAGTAATCGGATGTTTGACATGCCTGAGCAATGCCATTACGACCCTGCTCATGCCGGAGCGGCCATACCCTCCTGCCGCCACCATGACGGTAAAACGGTCTTGGGGCAACTCATATTTGGTACGATAGAACGCTTTGTCCTCCGTCACGTCCATGATCTCCTTGCGGGTCACAAAAGGAACAATCATCAACTGCTTGCGGGTAAAATCATGGCGAAGCGCGTCGTGGAAAGCCAGACGACAGTTGACAACAAACTTATCCACCCGGATATTCCACCAGTTATGGACATTGTTATCGGGATCGTAGGTGACCACCTTTACATGCGGGTCCACCATGTCGCGATACTGGGTAGCCAAGAAGGAAGTAAGGTAATGGGTATCTATGATAATATCCGGCTGAATCTCCCGTAGGATTTCAAAGTAAGCTTTTCGCTGGCGACGGTAGAATGTACTGACCACAAAGGGCAGAGAGTTATGAATGCCGAAGATATGGGTCGCCGCCATCTGGATATAGTTATGCCAAGGAAACGTATTCGCCCACTTGACGTCCCGGATAAACTGTTTCTCCAGTTTAAGCAAGGAAGGATGAGCCTGGAACGTATATTTGCGGATTAGCTCTATATTGGGGTCGTGGAGCGCCTCAATAGCGTCCGCGATAGAGTTCGCCGTCGTAATATGTCCAAACCCCGCCTCAATATATGTCACCAGCACGCGTTTCTTGGTATGTCTTTCAGCCATAACTATTTACACAGATTTACTTTGGGCTGCAAAGGTACGAAAAAAATCCCACATACGCAAATATATGTGGGATTTTTTCTCAATTAGTCATTTAAAAGCCCTTTTTGGAATGTTTTATGCGATAGGAGTTCTGAATATCCCGGTATCTGAGAATAACTTCGTCTATGACACTCTCCCACGAACGCGCGATAGTTGTGGAAGCTTTGTCTCCCACTTTCGCGAGGACATCCGGGTGCTCCATCAGCCATACCAGCCGATCCGCATACGCCTGTTTGTCATTGGGTGTCAGGAATCCGTTGACATCCTTCTCTATGACCTCAGCCGCTGTTGAATCCTGCAGCATGAGTGCCGGGGTGTGCATCGCTGCCGCCTCGCGCACGACAAGCGGTGCGTTATCATAGAGGGAGGGGAAGAGGAATAGATCCGCCGCCGCATCGATGCGTTTGAGGCGTTCGCGGTCATGGATATTGCCGAGGAGGGTGACATGATCCTGAAGCCCCAGTTCCTTAATCTTCTGGCGGATTTCCCGCACGGCGTAGCCGGTACCGACCATGAAAAGATGGAACGGCCGCTCTTTGACAAGAGACAGAGAATCGAGTATAAAGCCTATATTCTTCTCCCAGATATGTTGTCCGACGAAGAGGAGCATCGTCTCATCCTGTGCCATGCCTAATTCCTCGCGCATCTGCGTGCGCATTTCCTTAATAAGGCGTACGGGCGTAGAGAAATCGTTGCCGTTCTCCACCACCTCCACGTGCCCGGTATAGCCGTACTCACGGAGGGTGGGCTCAACCGCGGCCTGCGGAATCCAGACTTCATCGGCATTCTCAAAGAAATCCACCACCTGACGAATCAGCCAGTCCACCAATTTCTTATTGGGCACATTGTGCTCAAAATCCTGGCGGTACTTGGAGTGGAAAGTAGCCACGAGGGGTATCTTCTGCTTTCGTGCCGCACGGTAAGCCAAAGAGCCCGATGTAAAGGGGCAGTGAGCATGGACGAGGTCGAAACGCATCTTCCTCCAGTTACGCCAGAACACCGCATCGGCGTACGGCAAACCATAGCGATACGGATGGCGGAAAGGGATAGGCACCGAGACATACCTGTTAATAGGATATGGAGCGGCGTCGATCACCTCTCCAGCCCCGGGAGCATAAGGCGTAATGACGCGCACATCATAACCTTTCTCATGCAACCAATAGGCGTAGTTTTGTGCCGTTAATGCCACGCCATCCAGAATGGGAGGGAAATTATCATTGAATATACCGTACATGCGTGTGAATTAATTACCTATTTTTTCCTCTTATCGGAGCATAAACTTACCTCCTTTGGCAATTTTCCGTGTCTTCGAATCGAAGAAAACATAGAAGTAAATATGTTCCGGTCTTGCCTTGAAATAGGCTCCTGCAGCCGAGGGCAGTGCGTCCACGAGAATCTGGTTTCCTTTCTCGTCAATCTCTACCACCACGTCCGCCGGATCGGCGACAGGAATCTCCTGTAACATCAACATGTGACCGTTGAGGTCATAGATTCCTAGCTGGATACCAATACCGATCGTGACCCCTTTGTACTGGCCGTCTCCGGCATAGAGGAAGATATAGTCGTCCGTGTCCACCACTGCGGAAGCAGCCCAATCGGCATAGACGAAATTGAGGATATAGACTATGGTCGTACCATCCTGAGCAGTACAGTATATCTCAACGCTCTTGCCATTCTCAATAACGGTCTCCATACCTGCTTCCCACGAAGCGAGCGTGTCCACCGGCACAGCCGTGATCTCCGGTATCTGGGCGCCTTGGGCAATGACGATGGTATAGGTGAGCGTGTCTCTATGATAGCCGCGTACCTCTTCGCCGTTCAACCAGATCATATCCAGATGGGCTTCCGACGAAAGCAGGATTGACTGGGAGATAGTATAAACGCCTATAGTACCATCCTGAGCGGTCACAAAGATCTGAAGTACTCCTTCCTCCTCAGTAATATTCACCGTTGCGTTCGGATCCTGCGGAATAGCGGTGATCGCCGTAGCGGACAACAATGCGGTCGAGTCGGTGCCGACCGGATAAACGATCTCGTACTCCTGTACGTCTGAATCAAACCCAGAAATTGTCACTCCATTGACCTGCAGGTCGGCAAGGTGCCATTCGGAGGAGAGGACAGGAACGAATGTCAGGGTATATTCGGACGTGGTCGTGCCATTTCCTGCGGTCACCAAGATCGTGAGTTCCAGATCACCGGTCCACGTTGTGTCCACCTGCTGCTGGTCGTCCGCTGTCACCCACGTCACCGCAGGCACTTCTTCGCCATACGGGATCGAGTTCAGGTAGTTGTACTCATCGGGCTCAAAGCCGTCTTGAAGCACATTATTCAGGAGTATAGCAGCCAGATTCGAGTTCTCCGAAGGCAGCCAAGTGAAGGTAACCGTATAAGTGCGCGTTGTCACGCCGTCCTCCGCCGTCACGGTAATTGTATTACCCGAGATAGCCACCGTAGCAGCCGGATCTTCCGGCTCCGCCGTGATAACCGGTGTCTGCGCTCCAAACGGCAGAGCAATCAAATAGGACTCCTCGTCGGCATAGAAGGCATAGAGACCTATGCCGTCCAGCGCTATAGACGCCAGGTTGGCATTGGAGGATTTGGCTATAGTGAATACCACGGAATAGATAGCGGTATGCACGCCGTCCTCGGCAGTCACTACTATTGAAACGGTATTGCCGGTACGCTGCACCTGCGCCGTGCTCTTGCTGTCCGAAAGAATATAATCCACCTCCGGCAGAGCAGCAGTACCATGGGGCAGCTCTATATCATATTTATACTGACCGGGCTGGAAAGCGGATACGGACTCATTGCCGACCATCAGGTCCGCCAGCGTACATACATCGGACGGAAGCACATCCACCAGAACCGTATAGGTATTCCGAGCCACGCCGTCCTCCGCCGTCACCACGAAAGTGACCGTAGCCGAAGAGCCGTTCTGCACCGTCGTCATTTCCGCTGTGGCTCCTTCGCATACCACTGCCGCCATAGCCGGAATAGCGGAGCCGGAAGGCAGAGAGAGGGAATAACTAAACTGATCCGATTGGAATTCCGGTATCGACACGCCATCCGCAGAGATTGAAGTGAGGTATGCCCCGGTTGCCGGCGTATGGAGGTGAACCAGCACGGAATAGCGGCTATGTGTTTTGCCATTCGCGGCAGTGGTCAGCACAAAGACCGCTACGTTTTCTTCGTCTATCCTAACCGTTGTATATTGCACATCCGCATCGGGATCTTGGGCTGTAGCCTCGAACTGGTCCAAAGATTCGAGCGTAACGGTATAGTCGTAGGTCTCCTCGTAGAAGTCCGGCAGCGGCTCAGAGTTGGTGTTTATCGAAGCGAGAAGGGCATTGTCTGAAGGATGGCGGGCGATAATATAGGTAGTGTCTATTGCTGTTCCGCTACCGAAGACATGGAGGTAATAGCAAGTATCGGTAGTCACCATTACAACGCTATCGAGGGCATATTCGCGGCTGTAGTTCACGATCGGCATTTCCTCCAAGTTGATCAGGCGGGCGGTGGACGATCCTATGATCGGGTTCTCCGCAGGTACGTTGGTCACAACGGCGGTGTTGCCTGCGCTCTTCTCCCATGCTACGTAATAGACTTTCTGCGCTCCGCTCTCAGCCGTCACACCGATCACATACGCCGTGTCGTTGCGACCGATCACGATGCTCTGGTAGGGCGAACCCTTGGTGATCTGCAGATCCATGCCGTTGAGGGTATAAGTGATCGTTGTGTTGGTTGATTGCGGACGGGTGACGGTCAGCGTATAGTCCGTGTAAGAAAGGTTCTCCGCGTAGTTGCGAATGGTCGCCGTGCGGACACCATTATTCTCCTCCGACCATGTCACTACCGGCATCTGGTCCGCTACTGCGTGCGTGAACGCAAGCGCTGGCGTTCCATAACTATCTGCGTCGATCGTAGCACTAATGTTCGTGCCGTCTATCGTTGCCGCCACGCCATTGACATTCACGCCGGAGAGAACGGATGAATAGTTCAGACGCAGGTTATCGACATACATTGTAGACAAGTGACGATTACTGGTATTTAATCCGCTAAACCAGTCTCCAACATAATAAGTGTCTAACTTTTCAGTTTGTCCCGCACTGATTAAAATATTGAGCGTCATTGGGATATAGTCTGCCGGGTATGTAAGTACTCTCGATAAAGTGTTCCATGCTCCTTTAGGCATTCCGGCAAATAACATAGTATCTTTTACTTGTGCCAAGCCATTTGCATCGTAAACGAAACGCCAGCCTTTCACATTTTGATATGATTGCAGATTATAATCAATAGATACATTATCCGGTGAGTTCCTAAATGGTATTGCATCTCCATAAGACAATGAAGATGATATATGTGTAGCGATAGCGAAGGCGCCAACAGTTACTTTGGGCTTTGCAAGGGATAAGAAACCGGGCATTGCCTCTCCAGACGTGAAAAGATAAGCCGTTTGCAGCTTTGCCGCAAAAGAACCATGCGTGTGTTCATTGATCTGATCCAAGCATTGCTGCGGTTCGTATGTTCCTTTGGATCCAGATGTCTCTGCGTTTATCGGAGCGTACCAACCTTTAGGATATTTTCCAGTCTTATTGGCATCCTCATTTTTGAATTGTTCCCACTCCTCGAAATCCGTTTCGAAATATATATCATTCGGATAGAAGAAAGTTACTAGATAAGTGCGTTTATACTCACCTTCTTCACCCGCCTCCACGCTCAGTTTGACCCATTTGGCATTGGCATCCTTTTCCACCTCAGCGCCATCTTGCGCCGTGTAGGTCACGGCAGGAGTGTCATCCACGGAAAGGACATAGTTATATACATCGGGTCGGAACTCCGGGATGGACACACCCGCCACCTGAATATCCAGCAACTGCGCCGGGTCGTACGGATAGACATTGGGTGTCAAGGTGTATACCTTGTCCGCCTCGCTCGGGTCAAGCGATTTGACCGTGATCACCGTGGGTTCCAATACGCCTCCACTGACGATTGTCACTTCCTGCTCCGGGTAGCTCCTCGCCACCGAGACGACCTCCATCGCAGTCGTGCCATAAGGCAGATCGATCGTGAAGTCCGGTCCCTGCGTCATATCCAGCGCACCTATTCCATCCAATACGATTGCCGTCAGTTCGTTCGCTTTGTCAGGATAAGCCACGGTATAAGAGAAGGAGTATGTCGCCTGCGTGCCATCCTCGGCGGTCACCACTATCGTAGAGGGTTGACCCAGAGGTGCTTCGGTGATCATGAGTGCCTGCTCCGGCTCGGCGCGCTCTACAGTCAGCGATGGTGCAACAGTCGTGCCGTACGGCAGGACGAGACCCGTGTAGGTCTTGGTCGCCGGATCGAAGGAGAAGTTGACACCGTCAATCTCTACAGACGCCAGATCCGTGTTGCTCGATTTGGCAACGGGGAAATGGATTGTATATGTCTTAGTGGTCTGTTTGTCTTCTGCCAAGACCTTGATCAGCGTAGGACGGTTGATGCCTCCGTGCTCTACGGTGATCGTCTGACCGGTCGTTGCTGCTACAGGCATGACTGCCGGCACTTGGTAGGTTCGCCATGGCAACGGATAGGTGTATGAGAGGGTCGCGGGGTCGAACGAAGTGTATAACTCTCCACCGATGTATAGCGCAGCCAGCGTTGCGTCCGATGAAGCAGGGAAGGAATCCATCGGGAAAGCAGGAATGACCACCTCTTCCGCCGAGTTGAGACGCACCGTATAGGTATTCGGCGTGCCCTCCTCCGGTGTGACCATAATGCGCGCAGTACCATACGTAGAGGGCGAAACGATGGATATTTTCTGTCCCTCATTTGCCAGCACGGTCACTTGCGGCATGGTAGCACTATTCCAAACCAGCGAATAGTCCAGTTGCTCGGGGGTAAAGCCCTCTAATTCAGTACCGTTCAAATAGATCATTTGCAGGAGTGCATTCGCCGATTTCTCCACCTCGAATGCGATCATATACACCCGCGTTGAGCCGTTGCCCGCTGTAACGGTCAGACGGACTGTCATTTGCGACTGGTTGACCGCCAAAGCCACCTGCTGGTAGTTATCTCCGGGTATATAGGTTACCGTCGGCATGTTCTTCGTGCCGGCAGGCAGAGATATCTTATAGTTCAGCGTGTCGGGGTGGAAGTTCTCCAAAGGCTGTCCGTCCAGCGCAATGCCTGCCAAGGCATTATTGGCTGATTTCTCGGTTTGGAAGATCAGGCGGTAAGTGGTTTTTGCTCCACTGGCAGCGGTCACCACAATACGGGTGGTACCGTCCACGCCGCCTTCCGTCATTTCCACCGTCTGGTAGTTATCGCCCTTGGTGAATCCGATCGCCGGCAGGGCAGTCGTGCCTAACGGCAGGGTAATGGTATAGACCGTTTTCTCCGGAGAGAAGTCCGCTATTGGTTCGCCGTCCAGCGTTATACCCGCCAGATAGGAATAAGACGATGCCTCTATCTTGTAGGTGATCTTATAGGTCTTGGTGAGCGTAGAGCCGGGTATGGACACTTGGACTTGTGCGCCGGAGGCAAGGGTGTTGCTGAGTAATTGGATTGTCTGCACTCCCTCCGAATAAGCCGACTGCCACGTGATCGCCGGAGCGTCTGTCGTGCCCAAAGGCAGCGAAACGGTGTAGTTCGACTTGGAGGGTTGGAAACCCGGCAGGAGCGAGCCGTCAAGATAGATCGCCTGCAGCGTCACATCCGTCAATGCCGCTACCGAGAAATTGACCGTATAAGTCTGGGTCGTCGTTCCATCGCCTGCGGTCACAGAGACCGTAGCTGTTCCAGTGGTAGAAGTAGCCTGAGTGACCGAAACCGTTGCGGAGCCGTCCTGCGCAGAGGCAGTCACTTGCGGTACTTCGGTCGTGCCGTACGGCAGCGCTACGTTGTAATTCGTCAGATAGGCATTAAAGCCATTCACCGTCTGACCATTCACCTGCAGGTCCGCCAGACGGGCGTTATTACTTGCCTGCGAGACAAACTTGATCCGATAGGTGGTAGTAGTGCTACCATCCTCCGCCCGCACGGTAATGACGGTAGGTGCGCCGTCGACTTGACCATACGTGATTGTACATTCCGCATCGGTCAAACGGCGTCCCGGAAAATTCGCTCTTCCGCCCCGTGTATTGGTCAATGAACCCGCTCCACGGACACAAGAGATCGTCGGCATTTGGGTAACTCCCACGCCTAATGAACAAATCTGCTCATCGGTGTTGTTTGGATCAAAACCTTTCCACTCCTTGTTGGTCACGCCGTTGTTGAGGTATATCTTTTGCACCTTACTGGAATAGATCAGCGAGATGTCGTCCACGTCCATTGAGTTTCCGGCATTCTGACCAGAGTTAGCCCGGAAGTCAGGATAGCGTCCGGCAGATAGGATGACATTGCATTTCTCCGGCACATCGTCATTCAAGTAATAAATCGGCACAACGATCCGTGTCCAGTTGGGGTATGCTTTCTTCTCATAATACCATCCTTCGGCGATCTGGTTGGCTTGTACGGCAGTACCGCACTCATTGCCGTCCAGAGCCTGACGAATATCGGATTCCTCATCAATGGTATATTCCGGATGCGGTCCCGACACATCGGTACAAGAGAGGTTCTTCGCCTTGAACGAAGAAGCACGCGAAGTACCGCTCCAGGCATAGTACAAGAGGTTGAAATTCTCATCTGCGGTATGGTCACCCGCCGCATTTTCAACAGAGCTATCATAATACCGTTTGATCCAAACGACCATCGAGTCCGGTCTGTTCGTCCAGCTAATACCGCCATACGTGCCTGCCGTGGCATCCTCAATCGTGTTGAGACTGGAGACAAACGCCCAAGGGTGCCCCAGCGCCACGTATCCCGGAGAGGTAGCTCCGATACCCAATACACCTACGAACTGGTCCTGAATTTTCAGCGCTTTACCGGAACGCCCATTTGTCTGGTGAGCAAAGTTCTTCTTTACCCCCATCTGCTCGACATTGGAGAAATTCCAATATTTAGGCTGTATATTCCCGTCAAATTTCTCTCCCGACCAGTCTTCAAATCCCGAATCGGTAAACTGATAATTATCTGCATGAGCGGCAAAAGGAATCGCCATCCATGCTAAACAGACCAATAAAATTTTGAAAAGTTTACTCATATTAATTTGCTATTAAAATTTCTTATCGTTTTGGGCTTCAAAAGAGCCCATTTTTAATCGGGTGCAAAATTACTGCTTTTTTGTCAAGCCCACAATAGCGTTTATTACTAAAAAATATACGATTATTAAGCCCCGCTCATAAGAGCGAGGCTAAAATTAGGGTTTAGGAGGTTACTATTTTTAAGAATGTCAAAATTTGAGTATTATTGTCTGAGTCTATGGAGATGGCAAAGCATGAGCGAACCGTCTTCACGGCGAAGGTGCATACCGTTGCCTTCACAGAAGGTCCACGCCTTGCAATCCTTGCAGGGTTCAGACTGCTTCATCCATGTGCGATCGCGGTAAGGTTTGAAGCCGTGTTCCCAGACGGACCAGAAGGAATCGCGGTAGATATTACCTTGGTAATACTTGCCGCGGATGGAGGTGCACGCAGAGATAGAGCCGTCAATGAGGATTGAAGCAATCGAGATCCCTGCGGCACATTGGTAGAGGTGGTCGCGGACACGCCCTTCGTACGTGCCGAGATAGCCTTCGCAGGAATAAGAGACATGGCGTCCGGCTTCGCGCTCGGAGACGATAAAATCCATAAGGTATCGGAACTGTTCGTCGGTCAGTAGGAGTTCGGGGTTGGAGGCAGCGCGCCCCATCGGGTCAATGCCAAAGACACGCCAGTCTCGCACGCCGAGCGACCAGAGCATGTCGCGGATCTCCGGCAAATGGTCTATCGTGCGCTGGTTCACACACGTGACGACATCGAAAGCGAGGGAGGAAGTAGAAGTATTGTGATCAATAATTAACTTGATGGCACGGGTGGCACCTTCGAAAGCAAGCGGGTGTTGGCGAAGCCAAACATGGTCTTTTTCTAGTCCGTCGCAAGAGACCGTAATAGAACGGAGTCCGGCTGAGACGAGTTCGTCGAAGCGCTCTTGGGTGAGTGCCAAGCCGTTTGTGACCATTCCCCAAGGGTAGCCGCGCGATTTAAGAGCCCGTCCTATGTCGGCGAGGTCTTTGCGCATAAGAGGTTCGCCGCCGGAAATGATGATTAAAACTTCGTGGGGATTGACGTGCGGAGTGACCTCTGTGTCTATGACATGGAGGAAATCTTCGGCAGGCATATCGGGTGTCTCGACCGAAGCGATACAATCGCTGCCACAATGGAGGCAATGGACATTACAACGGAGCGTGGATTCCCAAAAGAGCTGGCGAAGAGGGTGCAGTTCCTTGAGGTTACGGCGGCGGATAGACTCCAGCCAGAGTGCTAATTTCAAACGAAGTTTCATTATTCAGAGGTGTTAGTTTCTAATATAAAATCGGCATTTACGAAGGCGTTATAAGGCACTTTCGCATGTTGCGAAGCGAGATACGCGGAGTCGTACGTGACCGGCGCAGAGAGTTGCTGCGGCAGATACATTCCGGCAGGATCGGAAGCGTAGAGCGTGAGCGAATCCGGCTGTTCATGTCCGCGATAGCGGATGATAGTATAGGCGCCTTTCGAGTCCGTAAGGGCATAGTTATACGAAGCCGCCGGTTGCGGGTCTTTTGTTTCCAGATCGATCCGTATTCCGCTGAGCGGTTCGCTCTGTGTATTTCGGACGACACCGGAAATGACCATCCGCGGCAGCCCGTCCGGTTCGTCCGGACCAAAGGCGTTCGGATTGTCACTTCTATTCGCAGCACAGCCGAAGAAGGCAAACGCTATCAGGCATAAAAGCCATGGTGTCAGAAGATGTTTTTTCATAGCCGTTTATAAAATTTAGAGCTTGTGGTACCTAATGATGTCTCCACGCGGAGGATATATACTCCCGGCGGGAGTTCCGACCATTGGGGAATGGAGTTTCTAATATAATGTCCGTTGAGGTCGGTAAGGAGGATGGATCGAACCTCCAGACGTCCGATAAAATTGGTTTTCCAGCAGCCGATCCGAATGGTGTACAGCCCTGTTTGCGTGATCGGGCAAGAGAGGGAGTCATAACTGAGGGCGGAGAAATATTCTTCGCTCTGCCACGAATCCGATGTCCGCTGAATGCCCACAAAGGAGACCGCGTCGGATTGGGTTTGGATGAAAAGGTTGTTTCCTGTCAGGGACGCCCGGAACTGGTTCGGGTCGGTGGGATCGGGTGTGCTGCCGGTCGGTCCGTCCATCGGCATATAGGTAAAAAACGACATCTTCAGCGGTATAGAGATCGTGTCGTTCGCCCAGATGGAGAAAGAGACGAAGCAAAGGAACACTATGAAAATGAGACGTTTAGGCATGGCTGTTGGCAATCGATCGCAAGGTTTCTTGCAGTTGTTTGGCGCTCACACCAAGCCGCTTGGCTATGAGGTATTTGTCTTTTCCTATGCCGTTCTCTGCGCGGAAGAGGATCTGCGCCATTTCGGCATAGGAGAAGCCGATGAGGACGAGCACACAAATGCGGATGTCACGCTCCGGAAGTCCTCTCTGCTCCAGTTTGGAGACGATGCCGGACAGCAGTTTGTTGCAGAGAGCAGAGAATTGGCGGTAGTCATTCCATTGGAGCTCCGAGCGGATGTCCGGCGATTGTCGGAGAAGGCGGCATTGGGCGTCCAAGGCATTCTCTCGGCGTCGGGAACGGAGATAGAGCCACACGGCAAGAGCCAAAAGAAGCAGTATTGCAGAGGCAATAAGCGCGAAGACCGTTTGGGGTTTCAGAGGCGGCGAATAAGGCTCAAGGGCTTGCCGGGCAAGGAGCATGGCTTCGATCCATTCGGGGTCGTTACGTTCCAGCGAACGCCGGAGATCCGTGCGTGCGGAGGCTAAGTCGCGAATGTCGTCTGCCGCTGCCGTTGAGTCACAATGGGTGAGGATATAATAGGCATCATCCAGATAGCGGGGATTGTCCGTTTCGGCGAGGACCTGGCGGGCATAGAAGAGCGCGGAGTCCTTGTGGTTCAGGAAGGTATATGCCTGCGCACGAAGAATGGCAAAATAGGGAGAGGATGTTTGGGCGGAGTCGAGCGCGGACGTTGAGGAGGAGTCGAGCGCGGGCATCGGGGTGGAAGCGTGCGCGGAAATTGGGGTGGAAGCGTGCGCGGGCTTTTGGGCGGTATAAAAGAGGACGGAGTCGTATTCGTCGGCATAGAGACAAGCGGCGGCACGAGATTCGAGGACTTTGGTCTGTACGGCTTCGGAGGACGAGAGGGCAAGGGCTGAATCGAGAAGCTGAAAGGCGGTTTGTTTGTCCGCAAGGACTGCTTTTTCCCACGCCATATTGTTGAGCGCGAAGGCTTGCGCAAGGGTGTCTTCGGCGGCTACGAACTGATTGAGGGATTGGCGGTAGAGATCGAAGGCGAGTTCGTGCTGTTCGCCTATCCGGCACATGGTAGCCATGTTGCTGTACGCGCGTCCTTTGACGGCAAACTCATCGGACGGAACACGCACGGCGGAGAGAAAAGCCTGCATGGCTTCGACCGGCCGGTTAGCTTCGCGGAGTTGTTTGCCTTGGAGATAATACGACTCGGCTGTCGGCGAAGCACAAGCCACCGACAGCACGAGAAAGAGAGAGAGGAATCCTATTTGACGATGCGCGCGCATCAGTCGTTCACCGGCGATTGAGGGGTTTCTACGACCTCCTCCGGAGTCGGGGTTCCGTACATCGGTATAGGATCGGGAGTGCCGTACTTAACCAAGGGTTCCTTGCAACCGCTGAGTCCCAGCAGGGACAGGATTGCCGCGCCCAAGAAGGCGTTTGTGCGAGTTAAAAGTTTCTTTCTCATAATGATTCATTATTATCGGATGTGTCGTTTGCAACGGAACGGAGTTGCTGCTCCATTTTCTGTTGGTCTTCTTGAAAGTCCGGTTCGTACTTCCAATTTCTTTCCGGAGCCGGTCCATAGCAGGCAGCGAAGGTGAATGCCACGCCGGTAAACAGGCAGAGTTTGATGCCGAGTCGGAGGAATGTGTCAATCAGTTTGCGCATAATAGTTGGTGTTTTGAAATCCAGTGCAAAGGTAGTGCTTTTTAAAGATATATGCAAATTTCGGGGTTGGGAAAATAGTTGGGATTTTGTTTTTTGCCTTTCCAGGCGGAGGAGATCAAAGGGTTGGGGGCTCTTTGCGGAGGATAGCACGGATGAAATTATCTATGCGGGCATAGATCGTGTGATTGCCTTGCCTGTCCTTGGGCGCAATAGGATCGGGAGTGCCTTTGAGTTGGGCATTAAAACGCGCCACATAAGAGTCCAGAAGTGCCTGTTTATCGGGCGGGAGGGGTGTTTTGTTTCTAAGGGCGTCGATGAACTCTTGCGCGAGATGGGAGGCTTGTCCGAAAGCGGTCTGGTTCGCCCTTTCGCGCGCCAGAACGGGGTTGGCTTGGTAGTTACGGGGTCTCGGAGTGTACGCCTCCAGACGTCCCTCTCGTGCCACCGTACCATCGTAGTTGTAGAAGGTCTTGCGGCGCTCAACGAGTCCACCTCGGGCTCCTCTGATTTCCTCAATGTCGGGAGTGTGTTTGATTCTTGCCATATATCGCGAATTTGAAAATTATTAACCGATTAGGTGTTGGCGGATGTGTAGCGGATAGTGATCTTATAGCAACGTACCCCGATTATCATGCACTTATCGCGCACTTATCTCCCACTTATCTCGCACTTATCACGCACTAATTCGGGCACAAAGGTAGTAAAAAAATTTGGAATGCGCAAGAGTTTGGCACATTTTTTAGAAAAGTTGTGCAAAGATACTACTTTTTTTTGATATATGCAAATTTTGGAGAGATTTTTTTTGAAATATAAGAAATGGCACAGTTTTTGATACCGATTTATCGGTAAATCGAGCTATCGAACTATCGACAGCAAGAGAGAACTCGACGCTGACGCGGCGAGAACAAGACAAAGAAAAATTTAAAAAAAATATATAAAGATGCAAGTAGATATTAGAGAATTGCAAGAGCGCGTGGAGCGCGAGAGTTCTTTTGTGGATGCCCTGACGATGGGCATGAACCAAGTAATCGTGGGTCAGAAGCACCTCGTAGAGAGTTTGCTAATCGGTCTGCTGAGTGACGGGCATATATTGTTGGAAGGAGTGCCGGGCTTGGCTAAGACTTTAGCAATTAAGACATTAAGCGATCTGATCAAGGCGGATTTCAGTCGTATTCAGTTTACGCCGGATCTGCTGCCAGCCGACGTGCTTGGTACACAGATTTACAGCCAAAAAAGCGAAGAATTCAAGATCAAGAGAGGTCCTATCTTCGCTAATTTTGTGTTAGCAGACGAGATCAACCGTGCTCCAGCGAAAGTGCAGAGCGCTCTGTTAGAGGCGATGCAGGAGCGTCAAGTGACGATCGGCGAACAGACCTTCAAATTGGACGATCCGTTCCTCGTTTTGGCGACCCAGAACCCGATCGAGCAGGAAGGAACTTATCCTCTGCCGGAAGCACAGACCGACCGTTTCATGCTGAAAGTGGTGATCGGTTACCCGAAGAAAGAGGAGGAGCAGGCGATCATCCGTCAGAACATTGCGAGCGAGAAGAAGACCGTTCTGCCGATCTTGAGCACAGCGGATATTATCAAGGCGCGCAAGGTGGTCGAGGAGGTTTATCTGGATGAGAAAATCGAGAAATATATCGTCGATATTGTGTTTGCGACCCGCCAGCCGGAAGAGTACGGACTGAAGGAGTTGAAGCAGATGATCGCTTTCGGCGGCAGTCCTCGTGCTTCTATCAACCTCGCGAAAGCTGCGCGCGCGTACGCGTTTATTCATAGGAGAGGGTACGTGACGCCGGAGGATGTGCGTGCCGTTTGCTACGACGTGCTGAGACACCGAATCGGCCTGACGTACGAAGCCGAGGCGAATAATATGACGACGGAGGATATTGTCACGGAAGTATTAAATACCGTTCAGGTGCCTTAATGGGGGATCCGCCAAACTTGGCGGATACATATTATGACTTCAGAAGAGTTATTACAGAAGGTTCGGAAGATAGAGATCAAGACGCACGGGTTGAGTCGGAATATCTTCGCAGGCGAATACCACAGCCAATTCAAAGGTCGTGGTATGGCGTTCAGCGAGGTGCGCGAATACCAGCCGGGTGACGACGTTCGGTCGATCGACTGGAACGTGACCGCCCGTATGAACCGACCCTATATCAAGGTCTATGAAGAGGAGCGCGAGTTGACGGTGATGTTGCTTGTCGATGTCAGCGGAAGCCGTAATTTTGGCACAGTAAGCCAGATGAAACGCGACACGATAGCCGAAGTAGCCGCGACACTCGCATTCTCGACCATAGAGAACAACGATAAGGTGGGCGTGATCTTCTTCAGCGACCAAGTGGAGAAATTTATTCCTCCCAAGAAAGGCAAGAGCCATGTGCTGCATATCATTCGCGAACTGTTGAGTTTTGAGCCGGAACATCATGGGACGGATCTGAATGCGGCTCTTCAATACCTGACGAATGCGCAGAAGAGACGTTGCACGGCGTTTGTGATAAGCGATTTCATAGCCCCACCCCAACCCTCCCCCGTAGGGAGGGGGCACGTGGAGCCCGTAGTGATTGCGAGCCGGAAACATGATCTGAGTGCTATACAGATCTATGACCGGCGTGACGCAGAGCTGCCGGATGTGGGGCTGCTGAAAGTGAAAGACCCTGAGACGGGTGCGCGCGTTTGGACGGACACGTCTGTGGCGAGTGTGCGGAACGCTTATGCCGAGGCATGGCGGGCTCAACAAGCGGCACTCGAAGAGATGTACAACAAGACCGGCATGAACCATGTTGAGATCCGGACGGATGAAGACTATGTGAAAAAGCTGATGATGCTTTTTCACAATTGAGAATTGAAAATTGAGAATTAATGTTCGCGCAATGATGCGCGAAAAATGCACAATGTTTAATATTTTATTAGCGATAGTAGTGAGTGCGAGTATCGACTCGACGATGCTGATGATCGGCGACCAGACGGACATGCATTTGAGCGTGACGCATGAGGCAAGCGAGCAAGTGGAATGGCCCGTTTTCGGCGCGCAGTTGCAGGAGGGCATCGAGATCGTTGATCGCACTTCGCCGGACACCACTACCCTGCCCGACGGACGGGTTCAGATTCACCAAGATCTGAAATTGACGAGTTTCAAGGACAGCCTTTTCTCCATCAGTCCGATCGCCATCGCCAGCGGCGAGGACACTTTTTGGACAGAGCCTATGGCGCTAAACGTCATTCAGCCGTTTGAGGTGGACACGACGCTCGCGATCACCGATATCAAAGATATCGAGAATGCTCCGATCTATTGGTGGGGGATCATCCGATGGATTTTGATTGTGCTGCTGAGTTGCGGACTGATCGCACTTGGTTTCTGGCTGTGGCGCAAATACGACACTTATACCCGCCGCGAAGAAGAGCCGATCGATCCTGAGTTACTGCGTCCGGCAGACGAGGTGGCTTTGGAGAAGCTGGACGAGATCAAGGCGGCGAAGATTTGGAAGGACGGTAAGGTGAAAGAATACCAGACCGAGTTGACCGACGTCGTGCGCGAGTACATCAGTCGCCGTTTTGGCGTGCAGAGCACGGAGAAGACGAGCGAGGAGACATTACGAGAGGTGAAGCCTCTATTGGTGAATGGTAATTTGCCATTGGATAGCGACGGGAAAGCGCTCTATGAGCGGTTGGCAGCCATGCTGCGCACGGCGGACCTCGTGAAATTCGCCAAATGGCACACCACGCCGGACGAGAACGAGAGCGCCCTGACGACCGCTTATGACTTTGTGAAAGAGACAAAGGAAGTACCAAGTGGGCCAGGTGGGCAGTACCAATGTACAAAGGAGGAGGAATTATGACATTTGCTAATCCGGGATATTTATTCTTATTGCTGCTACTGATTCCTATCATCGGCTGGTATTGGTATGAGTTGCGGAAAGCCGATGCGAGTGTTCAGATCTCGGACACTCGAACGCTGGCGGCGCAACCCAAGAGCTGGCGAGTTTGGATGCTGCACGTGCCGTTTCTGCTGCGTGTGGCGGTAGTGATCTTATTATCTCTCGCGCTCGCACGGCCGCAGTTGACCAACCGCTGGTCATCGGAGAGCACGGAGGGAATAGACATTATGATGGCACTCGATATATCGGGTACGATGCTGGCAGAAGACCTCCGTCCGAATCGTCTGGAGGCAGCCAAACAAGTGGCGTCGGACTTCGTGATCGCCCGTCCGAATGACCAGATCGGTCTGGTTGTTTTCGCAGGCGAGAGTTTCACACAATGTCCGCTGACGACCGACCATGCGGTACTCGTCAACCTGTTCAAATCCGTCGAATACGGTATGATCGAAGACGGAACGGCAATCGGTCTGGGTCTGGCGAACGCGGTGAACCGCATGAAAGACAGCAAGACGAAATCGAAAGTGGTGATATTGCTGACCGATGGTAGTAACAACCGCGGCGACATTGACCCGCAGACGGCGGCTGAGATCGCCAAGAGTTTCGGGATCCGTGTCTATACGGTCGGCGTCGGCAGTTACGGTCAGACGCGCGTGCCGGTGAACACTCCGATGGGACGACAGTACGTGACGATGGATTCGGAGTTCGATGAAGGCACTTTGCGCCGCATTGCCGAGACGACCGGCGGTCAGTATTTCCGCGCGACGGACAACGGGAGTTTGAAACGCATCTACGAGCAGATTGACCAGCTGGAGAAGACGAAACTGCGCGTGCGGGAGTATTCGAAGCACACAGAGAACTTCGCGCCGTTCCTGTATGCGGCATTGATCTGCCTGCTGCTGGAAGTGATCATACGATATTTTGTGCTACGCACGATTAGTAATTAGAGATTTGAAGATTTGAAAATTTGAAGATTTGAAGATTTGAAAATTTGAAGATTCATGTTTAGGTTTGCAAATATAGAGATATTATGGCTGC
Source organism: uncultured Bacteroidales bacterium (assembly GCA_902765485.1). GTDB lineage: Bacteria > Bacteroidota > Bacteroidia > Bacteroidales > Paludibacteraceae > Colicola. The sequence goes on along the minus strand of CACWZZ010000001.1, from coordinate 193,036 downwards.
TGTGGACGGTACCGGCTTTTGCAATCGCCTATTTCTGGTACACCAAGCGGAAAAGAAAACAGTTGGAGGAGTTCGGCGATGCGGAGCTGATGGAGCAGTTAATGCCTAACGCCAGCCGTGTACGTCCAACGGTTAAGTTTACGATTCTGATGGTAGCTCTGACGCTACTGATCGTAGCCGCCGCACGTCCGCAATTTGGTCAGAGTGAACGCACGGAGAAACGGCAAGGCATCGAAGCCGTTGTGGCACTGGATATATCCAACTCCATGCTGGCGGAGGACGTAGCGCCGAACCGTCTGGACCGCGCGAAACAGATGTTGAGTAAGTTGATGGACAACATGGTGGACGACAAAGTGGGTCTGGTGGTTTTCGCCGGTGACGCATTCGTTCAGTTGCCGATCACCTGCGACTACGTGTCTGCGAAGATGTTTCTCAACTCGATCAAGCCGGAGTTGATCAAGACGCAAGGAACGGCTATCGGTGCGGCTTTGAGCACTTCGATCCGCTGTTTCGGCGAACAGAGCGACGCGAGTCGTGCGATCATTCTGATCACCGATGGCGAGAACCATGAGGACGATGCAGTAGCCGTTGCGCAGCGCGCCAAAGAACAAGGTATCCGCGTGCTGGTAGTCGGTATCGGCAAGCCCGAAGGAAGTCCTATTCCTCTGCCCGGCACCAATAATTTCATCAAAGACCGTCAAGGAAATGTGGTGGTGAGCCGTCTCAACGAAGAGATGTGCCGCGAGATCGCGCAAGCCGGAGGAGGTATCTATGTCCGCTGCGACAACACCAACACCGCCACCAAAGCCATCCAGAAAGAGCTGGACAAACTGGGCAAACAGGAGATAGAGACACAGGTCTTCACCGACTACAACGAGCAGTTTCAAAGTTTTGCTTTGTTCGCATTGCTGCTGCTGGTGATCGATTTCTTTATCTTCAACCGCAAGAACAAAGCGATCACAAGGCTGGATATTTTCGGAGAATCAGGTGTCAAGAATCAAGAATAAGTACATTATGAAGAAGATAGTAGTTATATTTGGCAGTCTGCTAATGGTCTCGATGTCGCTTTTTGCACAGAAAGAGGCAGGCGATGTGCGGAAAGGGAACCGCAACTATCGGCAGCAGGAGTTCACCGAAGCAGAGGTGGATTACAGGCGTGCGATCGAGACCAACAAGGACAGTTACGAAGCGCATTACAACCTCGGCGATGCGCTCTACAGGCAAGATAAGTATGCCGATGCGCAGGCTGAGTTTGAGACCGCTGCGAAAATGCTGGACAAGAAAACCGACAAAGAACGGTATGCCAAGTCGATGCACAACATCGGCAATTGCAATTTTGCGCAACAGCAATACGACAAAGCGGTCGCGGCTTATCAGGAGTCGCTGCGTGCGAACCCGAAAGATAATGACACGCGATACAATCTGGTGAAAGCGATGGAGATGTTGCAGCAACAACAGCAACAACAGCAACAGAACCAAGACAAGCAGGATCAGAAACAAGACCAGCAGCAACAGCAACAACAGGAGCAGAACCAAGACCAACAGGAGCAGCAGCAAGAGCAACAACCGCAGGAGCAGCAAGACAAGATGGACAAAGAGACGGCAGAGCAGATCCTGCAAGCCCTGGAGCAAGATGAGCAAGACACGCAGGAGAAATTGCAGCGCCAGCAAGGGAGAAAGAGAAGAGTTGAGAAAGAATGGTAAAACCATTTACAATTGGACAATTTACGATTTACGATTTATATTATGAAGCATAGATTTTCCATATTATTCCTCCTCGTCGGCATCGCCCTTACGGCGTTTGCCGATGAGGTTGTTTTCAGGGCGCAAGCGCCTAAACAGGTGGTGGTAGGTCGTCCGTTTCAGTTGACCTATTCGGTTAACCAACGCAGCCGCGATCTGCGTGCGCCGGAGTTTACGGATTTTGACGTGCTGTCCGGTCCGTACACCAGCACGAGCAGCAGCACGTCGTTCGTCAACGGCAAGCGCACTTCGTCGTTCGAGCAGACGTACACGTATATGCTGATGGCACGCACGGCAGGCACCTTTACCATCGGTCCCGCGACCATCAAAGTGGACGGCGAGAATGTTCAGTCGAACGGTGTGCGGATTCAAGTGCTACCGGAGGATGAGGAAGCTTCTCCCCAAGCCCCTCAAGGAAGGGGTCAGAGTACCTCCGGCAATTCAAGCAGTCAAAGCAGTCAAGGCGGGAACGTCTCTTCGGAGAACCTCTTTGTGCGGACGATCGCATCCAAAACGCGCGTGCATGAGCAAGAGGCGCTGATGGTGACTTACAAACTCTATTTCGCGAATGTGGACGTAGCGCAGCTGACCAACAACACCAAGTTGCCGGAGTTCACCGGGTTCCTGAAACAAGAGCTGGAGCAAGGCGAGATCCAAACGGAGTTGGAACATTACAACGGTCGCAATTACCAGACTGCGGTGCTCTACCGCACGATCCTTTACCCGCAACACTCCGGTGAGATCAAGATTGATCCGGCTAATTTCGAAGCCGTGCTGCGCGTGCAGGTACAGCAAAGGCCACGGTCTATCTTTGACGATTTCTTCGGTTCATACACCAACGTGACGCGCATGCTGACCGCTCCGGGTGTGACGATCCATGTAGCGGCGCTGCCGGGTGGCAAGCCGGCAGGATTCAGCGGAGGCGTTGGACGGTTCACACTCACGCCGTCGATCTCGCAGACCGAGATACAAGCCAACGAGGCGGTCACTATCCGTTTGGACATTGCCGGTTCGGGTAACATGAAACTGCTGAAGACGCCGGCGATCGACTGGCCTGAAGGATTCGAACCTTACGATCCCAAAGTGACCAATAATTTCAACACGACTACAGCGGGTGTGAGTGGTACCAAATCGATCGAGTACCTCGCTATTCCGCGTTCGGCAGGCGAATATACGATTCCGGCGGTGAAGTTCAGTTATTTCGACATCGATGAGAAAGCCTACAAGACACTCTCGACGCCGGAGTACACGATCTTAGTGAAACGCGGTGCAGGAGAGCCGACGGCGAATGGCAGCCAGCCTTCCGGCGTGATCAGTTACACCCAGAAAGAGGACATCAAGCAACTGGGTTCCGACATTCGTTATATTGATACGAAGAAGCCATCAGCAGTCAGCCGTCAGCGTTCAGCTATCAACTATCAGTGGATCTGGCTGTGGTACGTTGTGCCCCTGATTATTGCATTGATTTTGCTCGTTGTGCTGCGCAAGCAGATCAAAGAGGCAGCCGATATTACCCGCATGCGGTATAAACGCGCCAACAAGGTAGCCCAGAAGCGTCTGAAAGCCGCAGCCGCTGCCCTGAAGGCGAACGACAAAGACCATTTCTACGAAGAGATCGAACGCGCGGCGTGGACGTACCTGTCTGACCGTCTCTCTATCCCAACGGCAGATCTGAATAAGGAAAATATCGCTTCGATCCTGCGCCAGAAGGGCGTTTCGGAGGAGCTGATCAAAGAGGTGATGGCGGTGCTCTCTACGGCGGAGTTTGCGCGCTATGCGCCCGCTACCGACCATGCGATGGACGACCTCTATGCCGACACAACGAACCTGATTAACAAACTGGAAAACGAAAAGATATGATGATAAAGTTTAGAGTTGAGAGTTTAGAGTTTAGAGGATTGTGCCTTGCGGCGACACTTCTCTTATGTACGTTCTCTTATGCGCAGAGCGATTTTGAGGCAGCTAATGCCGCGTATGCGGACGGGCGGTACGACGAGGCAGCGACGATATACCAGAGCCTATTGGACGAGCAGCCGAATGCGACCCTGTATTACAATCTCGGCAATGCGCGGTTCAAACAAGGCGAGTTGGCACAGGCGATTCTCAGTTATGAGCGCGCCCTGCGGCTGAAGCCGAACTACAAGGACGCCAAATACAACTTGGCTTTTGCGCAGAGCAGGATTGTAGATAATATCCCGGAGCAGGATTTCTTCCTGTCCTCTTGGGCACGCACGGTTCGCAATCAGTTAAGCGAACGCACATGGATCCGGAGTTCTATTGCGCTCTTTATTCTGGCGCTGGCAGGGCTGCTGCTGTTCCTATTGGGACGCGCTATGTGGGTGCGCAAGACGGCATTCCATACCGCATGGATTGCCCTACTCTTCTCGCTCGTCACGGGTCTCAACGCAGCTTCGCTGCATAATAGAGACACCCTGCGCAATGAAGCAATCATCACACAGGGTGTCGTCAATGCCAAGTCTTCACCGGATCGCTCCGGCACCGATCTTTTCACTCTTCACGAAGGCACCAAAGTGTCTATCCGTGAGACGATCGGCGAATGGGTCAACGTCCGCGTTGGCTCGAACGAGGGCTGGATCCGGAGCTCGAACCTTGAGAGGATCTGACGGACGAGCCGCTCGTACGAGTGGAAGTGCTGCTCGAACGAGTAGAGGTATTGCCGGAACGAGTAGAAGAACTACTTCCACGCTTGACCGTAGTGGTACGACCTGATGCATCGGTGGTTTTCACTGTTGTGCGGGTCGTACCGCTTTTATTGACCTTGGTCTGGATGGTCGTTGAGGGAGCAGACGAACGCGTAGTAGTGGTCGTCGTGCTCGTAGAGCGAGCCGAAGTACCGCCGGTCTTGGTGGAAGAGGCAGCAGTAGTAGTTGTACTAGACGATCTAGTCGAACTAGTAGTACTAGAAGAACTAGACGATCTAGTCGAACTAGTGGAACTAGATGTACTAGTTTTAGTAGATGTACTCGTTTTCGCTTCCTCTTTAGCCGGCGATTTATTCACCTCCTGACGGAGCTGTCCGGCATTACGCACCGAGACACCGTTCGTGCTCGAAGCCGTGCGGGTCACTCGTTGCTCAAACGAATCGTTCGGATGCTGGGTAGCGTAGTCATTGCGGGACGAATTACGAGTCATATTCGTGTAATTCGAATAGAACACCGTCGTCGGGTACTCGCAGGTGTGGCAATAATGATGGTTCGACATATAGGTCGTCACGTACGCCTGGTAGTGGTTCAGATAGATCGGTTTCGGCTGGGTGTAGTAGGACGGGAAATAGCCATAGTGATAAGGCGAAGTCCATACAGCATAGGTCGGTCTGCCGAACACATCCCAGATCGGCGGACGTTTCACGAACACCGGACGGACGATATAGTTATATCCATACAGGTACCGATCACCTACCACCTCCACATACAGCGCGCTGGTCCTGCGCTCCGCGATCAGCGTAGCAACATCCTGGAAAACACCGGGAGCCAGACAAGCCTGGATCAACATCGTGTGATAATAGCCGCTGTGGGTCTCGATCACACGCAGGTAATCGATCCATCCGTCACGGTTCAGATCCAAGTTATTGATCATATACCGGCTGGAGTTGAGGATCTGCTCAAACTCACGTACCGAACGGCTCTCAGCGAATGCTGCAGCCACGGCATTCAAGTCCAGATAGAAACACGGATCGCTGTTGTAGGTGGTCACGGTAACCGTGTTCACCGTGGTGTGTTTCGGCGCAGGAGTGGTCACCGTGGTCGTATAAACGGTCTTCACCGGAGCCACCGGCTCAACGGTCGGCGCTACCGTGAAGATACTCGTCCAGCAGCCAGTCAGCATGAAGGACAGAGGAACTAAGTACAATATACGAAGGAACTTTTTCATAATTCACAATGTTTATAATGTTTTCGCAACTTCGATTTCCTCAAATGCCTCCAGCATATCGCCTTGCTGCAGGTCGTCGTACGCCTTGAGACTCACGCCGCACTCGGTGTTGACACCGGCTTCTTTGATATCATCCTTGACATGCTTGAGGGACGCCAGTTCGGCGGTCTTGATCACGATACCGTCGCGAATGACACGCACTTTGTTGCCGCGTTTGATCTTGCCTTCGCGGACGATACATCCGGCGATCGTACCCACCTTGGAGATATGGAAAGTCTGGAGTATTTCGAGGGTCGCAGTAACTTCTTCTTTGACCTCCGGTGCCAACATACCTGCCATCGCGTCCTTGATCTCGTTGATCGCGTCGTAGATGATGGAATAGATGCGGATATCCACTTCCTCCTGCTCCGCCATCTTGCGCGCCGTACCGGTAGGACGGACGTTGAAGCCGACGATCAGGGCATCGGAAGCCGCAGCCAGCATGACATCGCTGTCGCTGATAGCACCTACGGCACCGTGGATGACGTTGACTTGGATATTCTCCGTCGAGAGTTTGATGAGCGAGTCTTTGATTGCCTCTACCGAACCGTCCACATCGGCTTTGACGATGATATTCAGTTCCTTGAAGTCTCCGATAGCCAGACGGCGACCGATCTCCTCCAAACCGATATGTTTCTTCGTCCGGATGGATTGCTCACGCTGGAGTTGCTCACGTTTGTTAGCAATCTCGCGTGCCTCTTGCTCGGTCGGCAGGACGTTGAACTCGTCACCCGCCTGCGGCGCGCCGTTGAGACCCAAGATCGAACAAGGTTCGCCCGGACGCACTTCGGTGATTTTCTGGCCACGCTCATTGAACATCGCCTTGATACGGCCGTGGAAGGTACCGGCAAGGACGATGTCGCCCATGTGAAGCGTACCATCCTGAACAAGCAACGTAGCGACATAGCCTCGTCCTTTGTCCAAGGATGACTCGATGACGGAGCCTTTGGCACGCCGTTTGGGGTTCGCCTTCAGGTCCAGCATCTCTGCCTCCAGCAGCACTTTCTCCAGCAGTTCATAAACGCCTGTGCCTTTCTTCGCAGAGATCTCCTGGCACTGGTATTTACCGCCCCAGTCCTCTACAAGGATGTTCATGTTGCTCAACTGCTCACGGATCTTATCGGGGTTCGCACCGGGTTTATCCACCTTGTTGATTGCGAAGACCATCGGCACACCGGCAGCCTGCGCGTGGTTGATCGCCTCGACCGTCTGCGGCATGACGGCGTCGTCCGCAGCGATGATGATGATCGCTATATCCGTCACTTTCGCTCCGCGGGCACGCATGGCGGTGAAGGCGGCGTGACCCGGTGTATCAAGGAAGGTAATATGCTGGCCGTTCTTCAGTTTGACGTTATAAGCACCGATATGCTGGGTGATACCACCCGCCTCACCGGCAATCACATTGGCATTGCGGATATGGTCGAGCAAGGAGGTCTTACCGTGATCGACGTGTCCCATAACGGTAATGATCGGGCAGCGGGACTCGATGTCCTCTTCGTTCACCACCTCGTCGGCGTTGATCTCTTCCACCACGTGGGCAGCGACGTACTCGGTCTGGAAGCCGAACTCCTCTGCCACGAGGTTGATCGTCTCTGCGTCCAGACGCTGGTTGATGGAGACGAACAGACCAAGACTCATACAGGTACCGATGATCTTATTGACCGGCACGTTCATCATGACGGCGAGGTCATTGGCGGTCACGAACTCGGTCAGTTTGAGCACTTTGGATTGCTCCTGTGCCTCCATCATCTCCAGTTCATGACGCTCACGCTCCTGCTCGCGGCGCTCACGTTTATGCTTAGCCGTCGTGCTCTTGCTCTTGGGCTGCTGCAAACGCGTCAGCGTCTCCTTCAGTGCCTTTTCCACCTCCTCTTGAGTAGCCTCGCGAGGCTGGTTCTTCTTGCCTTTGGGCTTACCGCTTTGGTTGCGTTTGTCGGTCGGGTCCACTTTGGCACCCTTGATGCGCTCCCGTCTCCGGCGTTCTGCCGCAGCAGCTTGTGCTTGTGCTGCTTGAGCAGCCTGTGCCGCCTGACGCTCCTCGCGCTCTTTGCGTTTTTGCTCCTTGGTCTTCTTCGCCGGACGTGTGGACGTGTCGATAGACGCCAAATCGATCTTTCCTACCACTTTCGGTCCATCGGTCACCTCGGGCTTGCCGAGAGTGAAGATCTCGGGCTTGGATGGTTTGGGTTTGGCAGCCTGTGCCTGAGCTTGCGCCTCAGCTGCTTTGCGTGCCGCCTCTTCGGCAGCTGCTTTCTCTGCCGCTGCTTTGCGCGCCGCTTCTTCTGCTGCCGCTTTCTCAGCCCTGGCAGCTTCCGCCGCTTTGCGTGCTGCTTCTTCCGCAGCTGCTTTCTCCGCTGCCGCCTTGCGTGCCGCTTCTTCTGCCGCCGCTTTCTCTGCCTTGGCAGCCTCAGCCGCTTCTCTCTCGGCGCGAACCGCTTCTTCGCGCTCCGCCGCACGGCGATCCGCCTCTATCTTCAGCGCCGTGTCCTTGTTGAACTCTTTCGCCAGCAAGAGATAGAGATCGTCGTCTATACGTACGTTCGGGTCGGACGCAACGGGATGACCGTTCTTCTCGCACCATGCGGTCAGAGTAGCCATTCCGATATTTAATTCTTTACATGCTTTTATCAGTTTTATAGCCATGTCGGTTTCGACCTTCTTTCATCTCGCGTCGTACGAGGGGTTAAGGGTTAGACTTAATCGTTTGCGAACTCTGCTTCGAGGATGCGGATGACCTCATCGATGGTCTCCTCCTCCAGATCGGTGCGTTTGATCAAGTCTTCCTTGCTGATCGCCAGCACCTCTTTAGCAGTATCCAGACCGGCAGCCTTAAAGGCATCGATGACCCACTGGTCGATTTCGTCGTTGAACTCGTCCAGATAGATATCGTCCAAGTCCTCGTCGATCTCGCGATATACCTCTACCTCATATCCGGTCAGCATACCCGCCAGTTTGACATTGTATCCGCCCTTACCGATAGCGAGGGACACCTCGTCCGGCTGGAGGTACACTTTTGCGGTCTTGTTCTCCTCGTCGATCTCCATCGAACTGATCTTTGCGGGCGAGAGGGCACGCTGGATATAGAGGTTGATATTCGGGGTATAGTTGATGACATCGATGTTCTCGTTGCGCAACTCGCGTACGATACCATGAATACGGGCACCCTTCACGCCGACGCATGCGCCTACCGGGTCGATACGCTCGTCGAAGGTCTCCACCGCCACTTTGGCGCGCTCACCCGGGATACGGGCGATCTTCTTGATTGCAATCAGACCCTCTTTCACCTCCGGCACCTCTTGCTCAAACAGACGCTGCAGGAACAACGGCGCAGTACGGCTCAGAATGATCTTCGGCTGCTGGTTCTTATTCTCCACTTGCACGACTACGGCGCGTACCATATCGCCCTTGCGGTAGAAATCCGAAGGAATCTGGTTCTGTTTCGGCAGGTAGAGCTCGTTGCCCTCTTCGTCGAGCAGCAACATCTCTTTCTTCCAAACCTGGTACAACTCGCCGGTCACAATCTGTCCCAGCATGTCTTTGTACCGCTGGTAGAGATTTTCCTTCTGCAGCTCCAGGATCTTGGATGCCAAAGTCTGGCGGAGGTTCAGGATCATACGGCGTCCGAAGGAAGCCAGCGAAACCTGATCCGTTACATCGTCTCCCACTTCCGCTTCGTCGTCCAGTACACGCGCATCGCTGAGCGAAATCTGGGTATCCGGATTCGCCACATCGCCGTCCTCCATCACCAGACGGTCGCGATAGATTTCCAAGTCGCCCTTGTCCGGGTTCACGATAATCGTGTACTTGGCAGACGGACCGTACATCTTGAGGATCACGCTTTTGAACGAGTCCTCCAGTACTGTGATCAAGGTCTGCTTGTCAATACTCTTGTTCTCTTTGAAATCTTTGAAAATGTCAACCAAGTTGACGGTTTCTTCTTTGCTTGCCATTATATTAAAATTTTAAATCATATTTCACATATTTGGGCTCATCGTACCTCCAAGTGTGGGTCACGATCTGCGTCTCTCTGCGCTTCTTGCCCTCTACCGCTACTTTCTCCGCCACATCAACGCTGAACGTCTCCTCATCGACGGAAACAAGCTGTCCTTTGTACTTCTTGCCGTCCGCCAGCACCTCCACGTCGTGTCCCAAGTTCTTCTGGTACTGCATCTTGGTTTTGAAGGGAGCGGTCAGGCTCAGCGAACCCACCTCAAGCGAGTAATCCGGCTCTACGGCATCCAGCCGTTCCACGAGAAAACGGTTCAGCTCTGCGCAGAAATCCACATCCACGCCTTCCAGCCGGTCCACCTCCACGAGGATATCATTCGCCGGAGATATCTCCAGCGTCACTAATTCATACTCCGTACCGCTCAGGTACTCTTCAATCCAAGTCTGTAATTGCTGTTTATCCATGTTATTTTAATAAAGCGAGGAGACCTTTTCGGGTCCCCTCATTCATTTCACGGTGCAAAGATACTGCTTTTTTTTGAATTATACAAATAATTCAGCACTTTTTTTCTTTTTTCCGTTATTTTTACGCGTGTATTGCGTTCTCCCACTCGCGCAAGACGAGCGCCGACATCACCACTACGTGGTCTTTGAGTTGCTCGAATCTCGTCAATTTATCATACGGAACGATGCATGTATGCACCCGTACGTCCTCCATGCGCGGTTCGTCTCCGCGCGCCTGCCGGTACCCGAGCAGGGAGGCTTGCGCATTCCACCGGCGGTGCTCCGCTTCGGCAAGGTGCTCGATCATATCGGGATCGGTCAGTAGCTTTCCTTTCGCCACTCCCTGGCGCTCCAGATAAGCGAAAACGGAGCGGTACATGTCGATCTGGTCGCGGGTCTTCCGGCGGTTTTTCTCCGGCAACGCCATCCATTGCTGCCGCCACTGAGGCATTCGTTCGCGCCAGTCGAGGTGCTCGATCTCCCCCACGCGGCTGATATCGTCGTAGAAATGTTCATTATAGAGCCCGTTGACGAACGTAGCCATATCGTCGTTCAGCAAGTCCATAGTTGCGCCTTCGTAATACGAGCCGAAAGTCTTGAGATGGGCAAACCGCACATCGTTGGCATCGAGCAGGTCTTGCAGACTGCTGCGCACGGCCTGATGCACCAACACTCGGTTGGGGTGAACCAACTCCCCTTTCTCGTAGCGATAATAGACCTCTTCGGGCAACGACAGAGCGGTCTGCATGGCGTGGTCGGGCGAAGCAAAACAGACTGCGATCGTCAGCAACTGCTTCTCGTCATCCGCCCATTTCTTGATCTCTTCCCGCACCGCAGGGTCCTCTATGTCCGCTTGTTTGAACTCCACGCGGATGTCACTCACCTGCGAAGTTATATACGGGTATTTGGAGCGATAACTGCGCTCCAGCCGCTCCGCCTGTTTGTCGATAATCGTCACTACCGTCTGATGGCTGACATCTGAAAGCTGATGGCTCACATAGTGGCACATGCGGATCGCTTCATTGAGCAACGCTTTGCCCATGTCGTTGAATCCCACGATCGCCAGATGGACGTACCGGTCGGTGCCCTCCAGCAGCTCGTAATCCAGCCGGTCATAAACGTACTCTCCGCCTTTTCCCCGTAACCCGTTATAACTCCATAGCAGGCGTGCCCAGTTCTCATAGAAATTATATACATGGATATCGATGGTCTGCTTGCCGTCGTGCTGTTTGTAAGCCTCCGGGATCGTCAGCCGACTGCTGATCTGGTATGCCTCCGAGTCATTAATCATCATATAAACCGGCAGCGGCATTCGTTCGCCTTTTCCTGCTTCTTTGGCGATTAGCGGCAGTACAGAGACGCTGCGGGTGTACATACTCTCCCACTCCGCCCCGTCAAGGGTCATATATACCGCCACAGCGCGGTCCAGATTCAGGGCATGGATATGAAAAGCCGAATGAGGTGAACCGGCATAAATGATCACGCGCTGCTCGATCTCTTTCGCCAGCAGAGCGCGTAACTCCGCACGGATGGTTTTCGGAGGACGGGTCGTCAAGATCACTAAAGCGCGGTTGCTGTTCTCCTCTTTGCCCAACACATTGGCAATGATAGAACCCGAATAGGCATTATATCCGATCATCACCAAATGATCGCGCAAGCTTTTGTACCGCCGCTGTCCCAGTTGCACTTTCTGCGCCCGATGGCGGATACCCAGCGTGATGGCGGCGAAGACGAAAGGCGTGATGATGACCGATCCGACCAGACCGAGCACGAAATGCAGTTGCTTGCTTACCCCCGCAGGGTTCGGACTCACTTTCATCAGCGAACTGAAGGTGGCACCCCAGTCGAGACCATTGACCAGCGTCACGATGATCCAAAACAAAATGACCAGCGCGAGACTGAGAATACAAAGCGCCACATTGCTGGTCGTCTCGTTCCGCCAGATATTATGCCACCATAGCGTTATTTTTCCTTTCTTCATGTACTTTTGTTTTCAATTATAGTTCTATTACATTATATACTTGGTATGGCATCGTCAGCTCCGTGTGTGTTCTCCCGTCCCTGCGGTCGAAATGCAGTAGCATACCCCGATGGTCAATACCAGCTAAAATCCACGCCGGGCATTCGGAAAACCATATCAGTCCGCATATACCATCTTTGATAAATTCGTCAGTGAATTTCTCCAGCACAATATCGCCATAGTCCGGCATGAGCAGATCGTAGCGCAGATATTCACCGTCGAGACTGAGCCGGGTCTGTTGATAGAATGTCCATTTCTTGACCGGCGCGTCTTCGTTCTCTCCGGCGAGCACATCTTCCCATGCCTTGGGGTCGCACCGGAAATGGTCTCCTTGCTCCCGCGCAGCGAGGTATTCGTCGGGCGAGACGGTGAACGAACAAGCCGGATTGCCCTCGCAGTCGCGCAGCACGGTCTTCAAGGTAAAACCGCTCTCTACCCAAAAGGCATAGCACCGCAGCGCTTTCGGTCCTTTCATTTGCGCATAGTACCATAGTGTCCTTTGCCGCTCGGCTGTGCCCAAGGTCGCCAGTACGGACGGGCGAAGATCCTCCCTCTCCAGCCGCCGATAGTGGCCGTACATACATATTGTATCCCCCTCGCGCACAAGACTGTCGCGAGACACACCATAGTGGTCTTTTTTCGTCACCTTGGTCAGTTCCTCTATGGCTATTTGCACCTGCATGTCGCGGGTATAAATGGTATTGTGGTAGGGATCCAGTTCCGTCTGGATGACGCCGACGGAATAACAGCCCATGCAGGCAATAAAAACCGCCAATATGATCCGCTCCGGCAGTCTCCATTCGCGCTCCTCGGGAGGAAAAATCTTCTTCAGATTGTACGCATTGCGGATCAGGTACAGCCAGAAAATGAGCCAGATACCCGCATTGATGATATAGGCTAACCGGGCATTGGTATAGTTGATGCATATCAACACTATGATCTGCAGCAGGTTAAATGCCACCATAACGAGAAACGTAGTTGCCCATGCGATGGCGTTCTTCTGCCGCGTATAGAAGGAGATGATCGTCATTGCGCCGGTGAGAATAAACGCAATCAGATAGCCGACCCTCAAAGCGAGGAAGGGCGGAGTCAGCACGCCGGAATGGACGATCGAGTCCAGTTGCAGAGAGAGGAGTATCGTATTGCTCAGCACATTTCCCCACAGGAAGAAATGCACCCATCCGTCAAAATACAGCCTCTCCGGCTCCTTATTCGGGTCATCGGGTAGTTTGATCATATATGCTTAATCCCATTTAGGATGAATATCAATGCTGATATAATAGGCTTTTATACTTTTAAAATCCTTCAATTCCGCATCCACTCGCTTTCCTCCAAGCCGACCTTGTTTATTGATTTTAGTCAGGTCACCATAAATTGTCTCGTCATGCATATTTAAGCCCAACGCATTCAGTTCCTGGATTATCCGGTTATAGATTTTCTGAACCTCGTCATAGGTATATCTGTCCTGTGGAAACTTGATATCGTATTCCCAGTGGGAGAATTGCGAATTGTCACTAAAAACCATCTTTGTTTCGTAAATAGGATAGACGTCGTATTTCAGATCGAAACCATCGGAACTATATGAATAGAGATGACTTAATTTTCCTTCTGTTACGATGCCGTACTTATATTTCCACGACACATGGTCTTTTATCGTCTTCTCAAACCGGTCTCCTTGTCCGTATGTCAGCATTCCTTCTCCGTTTTTCGGCAGATAGAGTTGCCCCATGGGGTAGTTGATAAGTTGCTCGATGGTACGAGCGGTCGAAGCCGTCGTGGTCGTGCTCTTGGGGGGCGTAGTATTTTTTGCAGGGGTCGTGGTCGTAGTGGACGCCGGTTTGGTAGTGGACGCTGTTTTGGTAGCTGCCGTTGTTTTAGTGGCCAATATCTGGGCATAGGTAGGAATCTTGGATATTTCCTTGACGGTGGTGAGCGTAGGCGCAGGACGCTGATAATTCGCGTCATAGCCAAGGATATTTTCCGCCATTTCCGTCACTTCGTGCGGCTTGAGTCCCCATGGTTCATTCCCCTCCGGAGCAGGATTAAGCAGGTACTCGCGCGCCAGTTGGTGTGCCTTTTTCATATCCACGAAAGCATGTTCCTTTTCCGTATCGAAAACGACACCGAAGCACCGTTTGTCGGAGAGGCAGCACGCCAGCATAAATTTAGCCGCGGGGCTGGTAGGCGCGATGGCGCTCAATACCGGTAGCACATCCATTGCCTTTTTGTTTCCTAAGGGTTCCGGATCCGGCTTCCGGCGACCGTATAGCGCGTCCGTAACATCCGCCAGATAGATATCGGTCAGCGAATAGTCGAAGAACAATTTCTTGCGGCAATAATACTCCATTGCCTCCCTATAGCCCTTATGCGCCAATATGCCCAAATCGTCCACGGACAGGTCGTCCAGATGGGTAATCATCTCTTGGGGCAGATGCCACTTGATCGGGGTCGGAGCGACTTGTGCCTTTAGTTGGGCGAGTAATTCGTTGGCGGGCTGATAGCCGTTTTTCACAGCGTACTCCAGATAGGAGCGTGCCTTATCCACTTCATTGCGCGCCATCGTCGTTCTGCCAAGCCAGTATGCTCCTACTGCGCTACCCTCGTTATACGCCACGGTAGCCCAGTCCAATGCCGTAAAGAGAAGCTGTTCCGCTTTTCCGTCATCGGATGTTTCTATCGCTTTTTGGGTATAGTTCTCGATCAGTGCCTCCATAGCCTCGACCTTGCCCAGCCGCGCACTCTCGTCCATGTATTGGTAGTATTCCGGCTGGTTATTGGTTGCTATGGCTACTTCGTAATAGAGATTCGCCAAGGTGCTCTTGGAAGCCAGGGGGCATCCTAAATCCACCGCCCATTTATAGAGCCGTAGCGCATCTGTTTTTCGCGTGTTCATGTAGCCGTTCGCGCGATCCAGACATTTATGTCCGTTGTATTCATTGATCGACATCGCCAGTACCTGAATGGTCTTGGTCGTATCTTTCTGTTGTTTGGCTACCACGGAGTTGGCGTTATAACGGATAAGCATCGGCGGAGCTGGAAAGCGCCGGATCAAGCCTCCATACATATCGTAGAGCGCAGTACCGACGATTTTTTTGCCGCGATAGATGGTCACGAAGAACGTGTTGTGCTGCTTGTCATAGGAAATGGTTTGCGTTTGCTTCGCATCCTCCTGCAGAGGGATGACTAAAGTGGAATTGATATACGCACACTCGTTGACCGGTTTCTTCGCGTTCGTCTCTTTGTTGATAATCTTGACATCGCGTCCAAAACGGTCTGTCACCGTTGCGGCAAAGCCATTAGCGGCAATCAGGAGTGCCAGAACCAAAAGGAAATATATTCGTTTCATATCGGTGAGTTTTTGTAGGTTTATAATGCGGTAAAGATACAATGATGCAACGGATCATCCTTGCGTTGTTTGAAATACTGGTTATTGAAATCCAATACCTTGGCATACATCCTCAGCGCCTCATATTCATTGCCTTGTGCGGCATAGATCAGTCCCTTCAACTTGTAGTCGTCAGCCAGCCTGTCCGGATTGCCTTGGTCCATCTCGATGGCTTTGTCGATCGCCTCTATGGCGGTCCTGAAATCCCTCGCCACCGTGAAAGGCTGCAGGAATTGCACATCCGCCTCCACCATGTGTTTTCCGATATAGGGATTTTGGGTGCATGCATTACCACCGAGTCCGAAGATAAACGCCTCGCAATAGAAGCCGTCGCGTCCGGCTTTCCCGAAATACTCTTTGGCAGCAGTCACATTCACCGGCGTACCTTCTCCTCGCAGGTATTTACCGGCAATAACGAGGGCTGTGCTTTCTTTCTCTATTGGCGATTGGGCATACAGTCGTTTGTTGCATTCCAGGGATTTCGCTTTGTCCACCGGCAGTACTTTCGCCAAGGTCTCGTACCATTTCTTCAAGTCATCGGGGATTCCATCCGGCACAGGTTCGCCGTCATAAATACTCGCCAGGAAGAAATATTTGGCGGGGTTGGAATCGCAATCTTTCTCTGCGTACTCGGCAGCCATCCGGGGATCGGCGTCTATTCCGAAACCGCCTTCGGCATAAAGAAGACTGATCAGATCATATCGTCCCAGTTTCTCGTACAGGAGCAACGCCTCTATGAGATTGGGCACAAAGATATATTTGCCTTCTTTGTTTGTGATTCCGTTCCGATAGACATACGCCATATCCGTCATGGCTTTCGGATAGTTTTGCTTGACGGCAAGGTTCAGCCAGAAGAGGTATTCCGCCAGTTTGAAAGTAACCTCTTTTTTACCTAGGTATAGCATAGCCACATTATACTGCGCTTCAGCCGAGCCGATGGAGTACGCTTTTTTGATGGCAGCGCGGAAATTCTCTGTTTCGGAGGACGAAGAGGAAGTGGAAGCCTGGGTAGAGCCGCCTGAATAGCGGAACCGGACAGGTGCACTGGTGGCTTTGCTGTCACCCTCGTAATAGTGATTATTGGTCAGATAGACCCATGCCTTGAGGTAATAATCGCCGTGTTGCAACTTGCTAAACGCCATAAAAGGGATGAAATAGGTCAGTTTGTTAAATTCCGTCTTTTCGTACGGAATAGCGTACAGGTATTCCATGCTGAATCCCTTTCCGTCCGCGCAGAAAGTTTTGTTGTACGCGGGCACTTCGTCGCCTTGGTTGTTGTAGAAGACCAACCGCACTTTAGCCATTTCGTTGAGTGCGCCGGAAGTATGCAGCTGCAGGTGGACCGTCATTCCGCGCATGCCGTACATTTCCGTGCCTTGCACTATCTCAGCATTCACCGTAGCGCTGCTCTCCGCGTGCATGGTGGCAAAAGCTGTGGCTAATAAAATCAGTAAGCAAATCCGTTTCATAATCATAGAGTTTTAATAAAATAGACCTTTGCAGCCGCAAAGGTACAACAAATTTTTGAAATACACAATAGATAGTATCATTTTTTACAAAAAAATCGTCCGCATGAAGCAGACGATTTTCCTTGGATCACAGCTGTCAGCCGGATGTTATGTTAATTTTGGTATGCTACTGCATAGATGATTTTGCCATCTGCGGAATATAAATTACCATCCACACGAATACCCTTTTCCGTGAAGAGTTCCGTACAGAAATTGCGGGTAAGTTGGCTGATTACCTCTTTGAGCACCTTCATCGCCTCATCACTAATATCATCATTATTCATAGGTATTCTATATTTGATAAGGCATTGCTTATCGCCCGTTACTTTGAAGGAAACCATGGTGAGGTGTCCTGCCTCTTCACCCATATCGTACGGCAACTCTTTATTGATCTCATTGACCGTATCTTCCCATGACGCTGTCGATTTTGAGGCAACGGGCTTGGATTGTTTCTCCACCACTTGCCATCCTGTAGAGGGCGAATATTTATAGTTATTGACCAGTTTTCCATTCGCGGCATAGGTCTTGGCATATTTGGGTTCACCTTTCTCGTCGTAGGTATAGACCTCCTTGTAATAGCCATAGCTGTTATTGATCGGTTTGCCGTTTTTGCCGTACCATTCTTCGGTCAGTTTATTTCCCTGCTCGTCGTAGGTGAATTTCTTCAGATGTGCCCCATTGACGATAACAGGATCGAGGTTTTTGTCGAAATAGGCATGCTGGGTTTTCTTACCAAGCTTGTTGTATTGCATTTCCTCTTTATGATAGCCTTCCGCAATATTCATCGGCTGGTCATTTTGGTCGAAGTAGGTGCTCTCCAATGTATTTCCCGCCTTATCAAAGACATGTCTTTGGATTGAGTAGCCGGAAGGACCGATGATGAAATTGCCATTTTCGTCCTGCGCAGCAATATAATTCATGTTGCCGTACTTATCATATCCGCACACACCAACAGGCACCATCACACGCGGGTCGGTAGGTTTACCCTCCGTATCGAAGAACATCTGTTTGATGATTCTGCCGAAATTGTCGTATTCGCTCCGGTGGATCGAATAGCCTTCATCATTGAGGCAAGGTTTGTCGTCCTTTCCGAAGAAAGCCACTTGGGTGTTCAGTCCCTTTGAGTTATACTCGTATTTCACGATAGCGGCTTTCTTGTTGGACAGAGTCAGTTCGCCACGTGTATTATAGTAGCGTTCCTCCAGTTCCTGTCCTCGTGCATTATAGACAGAGGTCGTTTTATGATAATCACGCGCGTTGGTTGCGGGAGCCATATCGCGGTCAAAATAACTGGTCTCGACGATGTTGTTATTGTCGTCATAGACATATTTGGCGATCAGATAGTTTGGTGCTAATTTGCCGTCAATACCGATCGGTTTATTGATGGTCATGTTGCCTCGGCTGTCCCGCTCATACTGATAGCCATGGATTCTCTGCGAATTAACCGCTTTTTCGCCATGGACACCATAGTAATACTCGGCTACGAGGAAATTATTCTCGTCGTACTCCATGGTATAATACGCCATATAGTCGTTGTATGGAGCGAGTTTCTCATCTGTGCCGAAATACTCACGCTTGATGGTATTGCCGTTGTCGTCATAGGTATTATTCCATCCGGCGATACCGGTGCTTTTCTCGAGTACAAGGGCAGAATCCTTGGTGTCATAATATGCAAATTGGACAATATTGCCCTTCTCGTCATAGCGGATATGCGTGATAGCCACTCCGTCCTCATTCTCGATAGGCGTTCCGTTGCCGTCAATATTGATGATTTTGACCACTCTGTTCTTATCGTCGTATTCATCGATATAGCCGCTTGTTCCGTCGGCAAGAATCTTAGGTTGACGATTGATGTCGTAATAAATGATTTTGGTCATATTCCCGACTGAATCATACTCCGCCACGAATCCGGAATAGCCATAGGAACTCTCCATAAGGCTATCTTTCTCGTCATACACCCAACACTCCAGCAATTCGCCATTCGGACCATTGACAGCTCGCTGGATAGCATATCCATCGGTAGTGACAAAGGGCTCGCCGTTCTCGTCCAGAACCGTCACTTTGGAAGTATAGCCGTAATCATCGTATTCAATCAACTGGGTATAGGTTCCGAGATTAGTAGGACAGGGATTGCCGTCATCGCCGATAAACGTATATTGGATGCTATGACCGTCTTTAACCACATAACGTGCTCCGGCAATGCATGCATCCGTACGATAAGCCAGATTTCCATCCAGGTCGTAATAGGTCTCGGCGATACGGTTGCCCCATTCGTCGTTATCGATCTTGATGACGGTAATACCTTGCGAGTTATTGGAAGCCGAACGCTCTACCGTCAGGTATCGTGTTTCGATCCAGTCGTCGTTCTCATCATAAGTATATGTCCGGATATTGAGTCCGTTCGAGAGCCCTTTGGGCTGCCCGTCAATACCGAGATACTGATCCTCGATCACACGTCCTTTCTCATCCAGTTTATAAACATGCGCATAGATGCCGTTCTTATCACCCACTTTCTTGTTGTAGAGCCCGGCGTATTCTTTTTTGATCACATATCCGTTCTCGTCGTATGTCAGCAGGTAACGGGAGATACGGCTTTTCTCAGTTCCAGACTCGGTGGAAGCCTCTTTGGAAAGGGGATCCATGTTGCCAAGGGTGAACTCGGTATTATGCTGGTCGTCGTATTGGAGGGTAGCCACAGACAGGTTCTCGTTGTAGTCGATGCGATAGAGCACCTTGCCGGCTTTGTCGTAAATCTTAATGAAATCCACATTGCCGTTGTCGGAATAGTATATCTCCTGCCGTGCGGGTCTATCCTTGAATTCCGAGTCTTCATGGAGGCACAAGTGTCCATTGGCGTTGACGAGCGATACGGTCCTCACTTTGCGCTGGGAGCTCTCGAAACGATAGGTAGCAATGCGGTGGTGCGCCGCTTTCTCACTCACTTGTCCGATACCGACCGGTGCGCCGTATTGCTCCACATAGTCTTTGTAGTAAGTGACCTTGAGTCGGTTATAGTCCCATAGATAGATACCTATTCCGAGCACAAGGGCAACCGCCGCAGCGATACCGATCCAAACGCCCTTGGAGACTTTAGGCGGATAGATGGCGTTATGCAGGGCTTTCTTAAATTCCGCGCAACTCTGGTAGCGGTCTGCGGGATTTTTAGCAGTTGCTTTGTCCACCACTTTCTGCACGCTGTCCGATACATAACGATAGTACGTGCGCAGACGTGGTAAGGGCTCATCCACCACTTTCTGGTTGATCTGCAATTCCGTCATGGTCGTCAGATCGTACGGAGGGTTGCCTGTCAGCATCTGGTGGAGCATAACGCCGAGACTATAGATATCCGATCGCTCGTCCAGTTTCTCGCCTTTCACTTGCTCCGGGCTCATGTAGGAAGGTGTGCCGACGATGAAATCCTCGTTCGCTTCGTCTCCTTTGCTTTTGATCAGTTTGGCGATACCGAAATCCAGAATCTTGGGCGTACCCTCTTTCGTAATGACGATATTGCTGGGTTTGATGTCGCGGTGGAGGATATTATGCTTGTGTGCATACCCTACCGCATCCAGTATCGGTTCGAAGATCGGGCATATACGCTCCTGTACGATCAGACCGGACTCCGTACGGATGTAGTCGTCCAGGCTCTTGCCGTCCGCATATTCCATGATCAGATAGATGTTGCCTTCGTCGTCGATATGATAATCATGGAAGGTGACAATGTTCTGGTGCTTCAGTTCCGCCAAATGCTCCGCCTCCTCTTTCAGACGGGAGCGCGTGTAGTCATTCGCCATATTGGCGTTTATCACTTTGATTGCCACTTTCTGGGTAGAAATGAACTTATGTTCCGCCAGATACACTGTACCCATTCCGCCTTTACCGATAAAGGATACGATGCGGTAGTTTAGAATTTCTTTTCCTATCATAACTGTATGTTTTTTTCAATGGTTGATCAATATCAGGCTGCTCCTGCCAGCATGCCTAAAAGGAAGTTCACTCCGAATCCGATCCATGCCCAATTTGAAGCCGCTTTGGCTTTGGGGTAGTTTTCATCCCGCCATACAAAATACATGATCCATCCGGCAATCGGAATAATGAACGAGACGACATATACCCACGCCGGAATTTTCTCGGCAGCCACAGGCGGCACATCTGCCACCGGAGCCACGCGATCCACTTGGGTGCCGGACTCGCCTACCACCACTCCTTGCATCGGCAGCATCATATAGATCTGGGTCCACGGAAGGGGCACACGGTTGGCAAGCAGGATCTCTGTACCGGGAGCCACCGTCACACGTTCATTGTTGATAATCCGACCGCCTATTGAACTTCCGTTTTTGCTGTGGTCATAATATACATACTGGTTGCCGACGATACTTATTTCGGCATGCTCGCGACTGACATAATCGTTGCTTATGACGATGTCGCATTTAGGGCTTTTTCCAATGATTAGCGTTTTCATAGGTTGGCTAATATGATAATGATGATTAGAATAAAGAGAGTAATGAGTACTACCCATTTCCAGATCGAAGCGGATGGATTCGGATTCGGTTTGGAGGGGATATTGATGAGTGTCGGAGAGTCCTCCTCCGGTGCGGGCAGCACAAAGAGAGAATGTCCCGTCTTCTGGCGGTAAATCTTTTCTACTTCGTCCCAGCTCACCTTGTTCTCCGGCCTGCCGGCAAGCAGTATCTCCGGCATTTGATCGATCGGGGCAAGCGAGATGTGTTCCTGGGCCTGGTGGATGTATTTGCCGTCCAGTCCGGTGCCGTTTGTGCTGAAATCTTCATACAGAATAGACACTTGCACAGTAGGCATCGGTTTGATGAAGATCAATCGTCCGTGATGTTGGCTGATCGCTTTGTCGGTGGACATGGTGATGTCGTTGTCGGTGTCGCGCCCGATAGTGATGATCGTTTTGGAGACGTCCTCCGTGCGCGTTTCCTCGTGCGACAAAGCGGCCTTGAAATCCGCAGGGGTCTGGAAGCGTTTCAGCATGTTTTTGTTCGTCGCCTTCTGGATCGCAAAAGAAGTATTCTCAGAGATAGAGGGATTGATCTGGCGAATATCGGGTATTACGGTGTCCAGCACGCGCAACTTGGTCTCGAAATCGTTATCCGCTTTCGTGATTGCGTCTTGGCCGGACAAGATATAATACAGCAGACAACCCAGCGAATAAATATCCGTCCGATGGTCGATATTCAGACCCGTTGCCTGCTCCGGACTCATATAACCGCTCGTTCCGATCACGTTGCCGACCGTCATTCCGGTGGAGATATGTGTGTCCTTCGCTATACCGAAATCGATAATACATATTCCTCCTTCCGGACGAAGCATGATGTTGCTCGGCTTGATGTCGCGGTGGATCTTGTTCTGGCTATAGACGTATTGCATCGCGTCCAAGATCTGGCACATTAGTTGCAGACCTTCTGCCTCGCTGTACGCGCCGTATTTCCGCACGTGCTGAGAGATCGTCTCGCCCTCCACAAACTCCATCGGCAGATACAGATTGCCTTGCGCGTCGCTGAACGTGTTCCCGATGATTTTCACAATCGACGGGTGGTTCAGCTGACGCAAGGTGTTCGCCTCGGTGGAAAAGAGAGACCGATATTCGGGATAGCAGGTCACTTTGTTGGACATCATTTTGATAGCAACAATCCTGCCTGTGCTGTTTTCGATTGCCTTATAGACGCAGCCCATACCGCCTCTGCCGATCTCTTCGATATGGGAATAACCCGGGAGTTCCATATATAAATAGGATTAGTTGGTTTGTTTCTTGGGGTCTTCCTCTGGAGACTTGGACTCTTCGGTAGCCTTTCCATCAGCGGGATTTTCAGCTGGAGTTTCAGCAGGTGCTGCCTGCGGCTGCTCAGGTTCCTTCTCTACCTCCGGTGCCGTTTCTTGCTTAGGAGCGGGTTTATCCTTTTTGTCGTCCTCTTTTTGCAGATCCTTGCGGTCCTTTTCCTCAACTTTTGTCACACCGGTGACACTTTTGGAAACATGGTCTAACGCGCTGGGGTTGTCGTCCTTTTTGTCCGTTTTGGGAGCAGGTTTTTTGTCGGTTTTTGCAGGGGTAGCAGGAGTGCCTGCTTCCGGTGCAGGAGCCGGTAACGGAATCTCTTTGATCACCTGGACTTTATAGGTAGATGAATCCTTTTGAAGAACGAGAGCAAGCGTGTCAGATGAGAGTTTGTCGAACGAGGATATGATGTAGCAGTCCTGACGGTATTCGAGTTCGGCGGCTTTGCCTTGCAACTGGGTTTGCAGTTGCTGGAACAAATTCTCCGATTTGACAATTGGTTCGCGCTGGTCTGCCTTATCCTTGGCGCGCAGAACAACGGTATCCATCTCCGCACCGGGGATGATAGAAAGTTGGGTCTCCGCCTCAAAAGGAACAGGCGAGAACGTCACACGGATCGTGTCGTCCACTACTACAACCTCGGCTTTTTCCTCAGGTTTGCCACCGCCTAACCATGCATACAGACCGGCACAGGCTGCTATCACGACAAGCAGAGCCACCAGCCCAAACAGCCATTTGAGAGGAAGACGTCTCTTCGCTAACGCAGCTGGGCTGACAGCAAATTCCACGATCTGGACCGTTATATTGTCCAGACCGCCGTTTTGCCGCGCCAGTTCAACTAATTGATCCACACGTTGTTGCGACGTATAAGTACCTTGCTGGCTTACGATATGCTCGATTCGCTCATCGGGTACCATGCCGCTCAAACCGTCGGAGCAGAGCAGGAAACAGTCCCCTGCCTCAGGAATGATCGCATCGGGCAGCACAGTAGCTGCACGCATATCGGCGATTCCCAGACAGTTCGTGATCTCATTCTTGCGGGGATGGTGTTCCGCCTGCTCTTTCGTGATCTCGCCGCGATCGACCAAGAGCTGAACAAAAGACTGATCTTTCGTCAACTGCATGATTCGGCGGCTCCGGATCAGATAAATGCGGCTGTCTCCGACCGAACCGATATATACTTTTCCGTCGCGCACGATGAGCATCACGCAGGTTGACCCCATGCCTTGCAACTCCGGCTGCACGCGTACGCGAGCCAGAATAGCCTTGTTGGCCGCGTCGATCGCCATGCCGATCGCCTCCTGAGGATTCTCAAAATAGTTCTCCGTCAGGAACGAACGGATAGCATCTACAGCCACTTGGGAGGCTACCGCGCCGCCTACATGACCGCCCATGCCGTCGCAGACCGTTGCTACCAAACCGTTCGGACATTCGAAATGTACCAGATTGTCCTCGTTGGCTTGACGCTTGCAACCGACGTCTGTGCGTTCGGATACGAAACAATAATTATATTTGCTGTCCATAGTTTATCTCGGGATTTGGAAGAAAATAAACTTGGTGCCGCCGATCACAATCTGGTCGTTCGTGTGCAATTCGATCATGCCGCGGGAGAACTTACCGTTGATATACGTGCCGTTGGACGATTTCTGGTCCTCTGCCCAAACGATTCCTTCTGCCTCTACATACAGAATCAGCAGGTGCTGACCGGACATATTCTCGTCGCTCGGAATAGCGATGTCGCACACCGGAGCGCGACCGATGATATTTCTTCCTTCATATATCTTATATACCTCGCCCATCGGATCTACGCTATAGGAAATAAGCACACCTACCAGTTTCTTATTGCCGCCCGCGCCGCCTGTCATTGGCTGACCGTCTGCGCGACGGATCACAGTTCCGCCGCCTGCGAACTCGCCGCCCGCGCCTTCGTTCATTGGAATAGTGGGAGCCTCGTGACCGATTACTGCGGTCTCCCCGCCGCTGGACGATCCACCGTTCGGAATCATTGCGGTTGCTTCGTGAGAAGGACAGAACGGACAATTGTCGCCGTAGATACTGGCATCATACTGATGACCATTGATACATTTTTTCGTTGCCATAACTTTTGTATGTTTTATTGGGTTAATATTTTATCTTTATTTCATTAGTTCCGCTGCGCGCTCGGGACGAACGGCGCCGTTGTAACCGGTTGGTGTTCCGCCGAATGCCCATACCGTCGCAACTATGCCCGCGAAACGACCATGACTGTCAAATATAGGAGAACCGCTCGCGCCGCTTGTCGTGACGATATTGTGACCAAAAGTAATATCGCCTTGCTCCTGCGTCACTTCGCCGCTTTGGTTATTCGCCTCCAGACCTGTGTCGGTCTGACCTAATATAAACGCGCGCGGGAAACCGATCGTGTAAATCTTGCTGCCAAGGGCATGATCCTTGTCGCGCGAGATATCCTGCAGACTGACTACCACCGCGTGCTCCGGAGTCTGCTTGCTGTTCAACTGGATCAGAGCTGCATCCACATCTTCGTTGCTATGATTACGGATAAAGGTACACGGATAGAAATCGCTTAGCGTCGATACGTGCGTATCGTTCAAAGCGGCGCCGAGGAAATCATATTCCAACTCGATGGTTATGTCCTCTTCGTGCTGGTAGATCTCCGACAACAGGTTCAGCACATTGGCGTACTTAGTACGTGCTTCTGCATCCCGCAAACTCAGATAGGCAGCATATAGCGAATTGAACCAGGTCTCCAGATCCACTTTTATCTGCTTGCGGATTTTCTCTTTGTTTACCGCATCTTCTTTGGCTATCATGTTCGCCACATGGCGGTTTGTTGCTATATAGCCGTCTTTCGACACAAAGAAACCCGTTCCTGTCCAGGAGATTGATTTGCGGTACACTTCGCCTTCTTGCACGCTGTATTGCCCGAAACCTTCATTGCACGCAGCCTCAGACAACTTCGTTCCTTTATAATAAGGCGTGTAATGAACGGTTGCGCCCACTAATACCACGCTGTTTTTGTAGGTCGAATAAACTTTCTCCGGGCTCCATGCCTTGTGCTTGATATAATAGAATATTCCGCCGCCTAAGACGATCAGCAGAGCCGCTATGGCGGCTACCATAAAGGTCAGATTATTATTCGCTTTTCCTGCCCCTTGCTTGCCTGCTGCACCCGCAGCTGCTGCCGGCATCAGTTTCTCCCATTCCAGCACATGACCTTTCGAAATCGTCACTACATCGCCGCTGTGAAGCACTTTGTAACTGATCCGTTCGCCGTTCACATAAGTGCCGTTGGTCGAACGATTGTCGGTTATTGCGATTTCGCCGCTGGACAATTTCTCCAAAAAAGCGTGCTCCGAAGACACATCTTCGTACGGCAGGCATACATCACATGTATTGGCACGACCGATCACTTTCTTGTTGGGATTATATGCTGACACGCGGCGGGTATGACCTCCGTTCGAAGAAGACGCTACGCTCTTCCAGTCCAGATTATATCGGCCTAATAACACCACGTCGTTCGGTTGAAGTACCACCTCGGATTGAATACGCTTGCCGTTGACAAAAGTTCCGTTTGTGGAATTTAGATCCTTCAGCACTATCCGACCGTCATCGGTTACTGTGATTGAAGCATGTTTACGGGATACAGTCGAATCATTGGCAACATAATCGTTGTCAGTTCCTTTTCCAATGTAGATGGTTTTCATATTGTTTTGATTTTCGGGTGCCTACTCTTCTACGGATTTTCGGCTAACTCCGTTATAATGGTATTCCTGCCTTTTATGCACTACACACACTATGCACTATACACACTATGCGCTATACACACTATGCACTATGCGCTATACACTATGCACTATGCGCTATACACACAAATACAAGGCTTCCGCCACATAATACAAGGTTTCCTCCAAATAATACAAGGCTTCATATACGCCTTCTGCGGCATTTGGTATAAATTCGGCTGCAAAGATACTGTATTTTTTTTAATTATGCAATAGACAATGTCATTTTTTTACAATTATTTTTCCTTTTTTCGTGCCAAAAGGGGGTGATAAGGGGGTGATTAGGGGGTGATAAGGGGGTGATTAAGGGGTGATTAGGGGGATATTCGTGATACGTTACCGACACAAAAAAGCGTCTGAGGCAACCTCAGACGCTTGTGATCCATGCAGGATTCAATAATACAATACTTTTGAAAAACGCTGAAATATCGTAACTGCTTATATATTACATATATACGCGCATACACTTTTGCAGGCTTTTTCAAAATTATTGCAAAAAATTGCAAAAATGTGGGGCAAAAGTGGGGCAAATTCTTGCATATATCAAAAAAAAGCAGTATCTTTGCACCAGTTTTTGATATAAAGCCCTATCGAGATGGAAAAAGTAACGCTAAAATTGAGGACTACAAAGAGCACCGGAACTATCCGGCTGCGCTTTCGTCTAAAAGATGGCCGCAAGTGTGATCTAACACACCCCAGCGACATAGTAGCAGATCTGCGCGACCTAGCAAAGCTGGATAACACCGGCGAACCGGCAAAGCACGTGAGCAAATACGATCCGGAACTAGTAGCCGATATACGCGAGGAGCGCCGGATCATATCCGCAGCCTATGCAGCTATGCGCGCCGATGGTGCACCCATGACCGGCGAAACACTGCACACCTATATAGAGCGTATAAAGCGCCCTAACATAGAGACCGGACAGCCGCGCACCCTGCTAGAGCGTTTCCAAAAGTACATAGCAGACAGCGAGCGCGATGGACTGATAGGCAATGCGCGAGGCAGACACTATAGCGTAGTGGCTAGAATACTGCGCCGCTTCCTAGTAGTTACTAATCGTATAGACATAACACCCGCGCAAGTGACTGCGCCGGTGCTTATGGACTTTCGCGCTTTCGTGCTAGACGAATACCGCTATACAGCAGACTGGCCGCAGCTGTACGCAGACTGCAAGACTATCGACATACCAACGGAGCGCAGATCCGATAACACAGCAGCTACAAAGCTAAAGATGCTGCGCACATTCTTTACTGCACTAGAGGACGCTGGAGAGATAGACGCAAACCCTTTCCGGAGACTAGGCAAAGAGCACACGCGCAAAGTACTGCGCGAGAAATACGATGCGCCTATATACCTAGTAGCAGAGGAACTGCAGCGCGTACTATCTGCAAAGATCCCAGCGAAACTAGAGGAGACCCGCAGCGCTTTTGTAGTGCAGTGCGCTTTCGGCTGTAGGCTGGGAGACTTTGCGCGCCTATCTATGGACAATATAGCAGTAGATCCCAGCGGCTTTGCTTATATCCACTATTTGCCGGAAAAGACCGCAGAGGCCGCAGCAGACTATAGCGAGGTAGAGACACCTATCATGCGCTATGCACTAGATATCATAAAGGGCTGCGGCTTTTCGTTTCCTATCCTGCGCAACCGCTACGGCGCTAGTGGCTACAATGCCAAAATAAAAGACCTGCTAAAAGCTTGCGGAATAGATCGCAAAGTAACAAAGTACAACGCAGAGACCGGAACTAATGAGTACCGCCCGCTATATGAATTTGGCAGCAGCAAACTAGCACGCAAAACGCACGTAGATATGCTGAACAAAGTGCAGATAAATGAATATGCAGCCGGCTTGCATAGTGAGAATAGCGAGGCAGTGAAACGCTATACAAACCTAGAGCGCGCAGATCGCTTTGCGCTTATGTGTGTAGCTTTTCGCCAGCCAGCCTATAAAGTGGGTGCAGATCTAGAACTAATCGAGGAGGCGCAGTAGTGCCCCCGCTATATAATCTAACTAAATACACAAACACAATGACACACACAATTCTAGACAGCGAGGCTAACAAACTGCTAGCCGCAGCAAAAGAGGTAGAGAACGCAGCCAGCCGCCTACATGACATAGTGGCCGCAGAGTATGGAGAGGAGAGCGCAGAGGCTATAGCCGCAGCAAACGCGCTAGCAGACTACCAGCAGGCTATAGCGCCTATAGTGGGTGCAAAGATCCTAGAGGCACTAGCCTACAGCGATGGAGTAGCCACAAAGTAGGAGAGCAGGCGCACTGGGTATGTGAACGGCTGCAGGGGAGGTATAGCCTAGCCGGTAATCAAAATAATTATAAACTAATTAAAATAATTACTTTAGAGCCGCAGCGAGAACCACCACACAAAGCCACCTGCAAGCCTATTTGGAGGCTAGCCGATAAAACACCCAGCCCGCAAAAGAAAATGCAGCAGACGCAACAAAATAGAGACCTATGGACTATAGCAAACTAAATGACCTAGACGCAGTGCGCGTATGCCTAGAGATTCTGCGCCCTCACTGCGCAGCAAGCGCCTATAGAACCGGCGCAGAGTACCTAACAGCAGACCTAGAGCGCTGCGGCTTATCCGGAAACAGCCGCGCGCATATTACGCTGTACCTAGTAGCCGCAACACCGGAGGCTGCGCAGTGCCCTATATACGGCCTACAGCTAGCGAACTACTGCACCAGCCACCACCACCCGCTGCGGAATTTGTGGGAGTGGCTGCGTGCTTTCTATTATGCCTACGGCTATGCGATGCAGATGGCTATCGAGAGACTAGACACCGCAGAGGCTGCGGCTAAATGGCTGGAGAACTGGCACACCCGCTGGGAGAGCGTGCAGCAGCCTATCGAGGACGCTGCGGCTTTACTGCTAGAGCGTAGAGATCTAACACACGCAGAGCGCACGCAGACAGCGCTAGTAGCTGCACACTGCAAACACCCACACCCAGCAGAGGACGCGCCGGAGATCCTAGCCAGCCTAGTAGATCGAGAAACGATAGCCGCAGCACTGGAGAACCTAGCCAAGCCGCAGCAGAGGAGAGCCGCAGCACCGGCGCTATTTAGCGATATAGTGAGCGCTAAAGCCAAAGACAAAGCAGCACTAATAGAGTGGCTGCACGCACAAATAGATGGCAGAGGGGGCGCTTTTGTGGCTGCGCACATAATAGCACTACGCGAAAAGCAATACATAACTATGTACCCAAAACCGCAGGCTTTTGCCGCAGAGTTTCCGGAGTGCGGAAAGTGGGAGAGCATAGCCCAATATCTACAACCGGAGAGACACCCTAAAAGACCTATCCCCTTAGATATATACATACCCGCAGATCTATAGATTTTCTACGATTTTGTAGCAAATCTTTGCAGGCTTCTATGCCGTTTCTAGCCGTTTCTAGCCGACCAGTTAGAGGCGGCTAGTTATTTTTTGCATATCTGCTGCAAATATAGTACTTTTGCACCGGCTTTCGGAAAGCACCGCCGCCGCTACTAGGTAGGACTGACCGGAAACCACCCAGCGAGCCAAAGGGGAGGAGGAGGGTAACAGTGCCCCAGTAGCACCCCTATAGTGGCCGCAGCAAATAATATGAATATAGCAGAGATTTTGAAAAACGAAAACGGCGCACTACTGGTAGTAGATGCCAAAGACCTCAAAGAGTTTGCAAACACTATCGCAGCAGAGACCGCAGAGCGCCTGGAGCGCGAGCAGGCCGATATGCAGATAACACCCACGCAGGCAGCTACTATGCTGGGAGTAGATCGCAGCACCCTTTGGCGCTGGGGACGTGAGAACTACCTAGTACCAGTCAAAGTAGGCGCAAAGTGTTTCTACTGGCTTTCGGAGGTAAAGCGCATAAAGGGAGTACGCAAGTAGATCTAATCAAAATGAGTACTAACAAATCAAAATTATTAGAACTATGAGCAAAGCGAGACCACACGCACATATATACGAAAAGTGGGTGCGAGGAATACGCAAAGCAGTACCTAATGAGGCTGAACGCTGCGGCTTATATGAGTATTTTATAGACTACCAACTAGCCAAAGTATATGGAGCAGCAGAGATGCCGGACGCGCAGAGACTTTCGCCGGCTGCGGCTGTAGCTATGGCATGCTATGAGGGAGATCTAGAGGAACTATGCGAGGAGCGCAGAGAGAATAACGACAGACGCAGGGAGAACGGAGCAAAAGCAATACCTAACAGCACCGAGCAGACCCTAGCAGGTACTAGCAGCCCCTTACAAAGCAATACAATACAAGACAATAACAATACAAGTCAAAGCAATGCAAAGCAGGTTCTAGCGAACCTTGCGACCGATGGAGCTATAAAAGAGTTTGATCTAGGACTAGCTTTGCTGCGCAATGGCTACCTAGTAAAAGCAGCAGATCTGCACAGCGTATATGAAAGAGCAGCGCAGAAAGAGCACCCACTAGCCTACGCAGCAAAAGCGATGGTACTGGCAGCAGACCGCGCAGCACTGACTATTGCAGCTAACTTTATAGAGGCTACCGGCTGTAGAAATACGCGAGCACTAGAGGTGTATGGAGCAGGCAAAATTAGTGACGATGGCACACCGGTACTAGAGGTGCGATGCACAGCCGCAGCACGCGAGGTATTGAGCAAAGCGAGCAAAGCCAATATAGCCACATATCTAGAAACCTGCGGTGCAGACCGCATAGAGTATTTTTGCAATGGCCAGTAACGAAATAATAGTAGGGGAGCTGTGGGGTATGTACCACCGCCGCCCCGCTGCGGCTAAAAAGCCCAAAGCAGCGAAACCGGCAAAGCGATACATAAAGCCAGCAGAGCTAGTGGAGTTTGAAACAGCCTACAATGCAGCGCAGGCGCTAAAGTTTCCAAAGATCCCGCCGGAGTGCCTAGCGCGCACCCACTTTAGTGACAAAGACGCAAACAGCCTCACACGCGCAATTATCGCGCACCTAGAGTTTCACGGCTATTTTGCCGCGCGAGTGAACACCACCGGAGTATATGATCCCACACGCGGACAATATCGCACCACAAGTGCCCGCAAAGGTATGGCCGATATATCCGCGATCATAGCAGGCAAAGCAGTACAGCTGGAGATAAAAGCCGGAACGGATAGACCGCGCACCGATCAACTGCGAGTGCAGGCTGAATATAGAGCCGCTGGGGGTATATACGAATTTGTGCATAACTTTCCGGAGTACCTAGAGCTATATAGGAGGCTAACAACCTAGAAACAACCGGAGAGAAACCAAAAGCCGGTGCACCTACAGCCTAAAGCGGCTAGGCTAGAGAAAGAGCCGCAGCACTATTGTAAAATCGTACAAATCGAACACTAAAAAAAGAGTATGTACACGAAAGAGCAAAAGCAGGCTATTTTAGCCACCTATCGAGAGACGCTAGGCAACCTATCCGAAACATGCCGCAGGCACAAAGTAGCCCGCAGTACTTTTGGAGAGTGGTGCAAGAAAGATCCGGAATTTGCCGCAGTAGTAGAGGAGGTAAAAGAGGAGTTTCTAGACTTTGCAGAGGACTGCCTAGTAGAGCGTATGCGAGCCGGAGACACTACGGCTATAATCTTTGCCCTTAAGAGCAAAGGAAAGCAGAGAGGCTGGGGAGAAAAGAGCGAAATGCAAGTAGATCTAACCAGCAGCGGCAAGCCTATACGCTATGCGGATATCATGCCGCATAGCTAGAGCACCACTAGACCACCTAGAGAGCACCCGCAAAAGTGGGTGCTTTTTCGTGTATATACACTGCTGCGGCTGCGGCTTAAATGACCGCCGCCCAAAAGAGGGGCAAAAGTGCCTAAATATAGCGGAGGTAGGGGCAAATGTGGGGCAAATCTACAAAAGAAAAATCGTAAATCGTTTATTTTCAACGACTTACGATTTGTAGTAGTGATCCATGCAGGACAAAGGCGCGCAAGGGGACTTTTCGTTTTATTTCTCCAATTTTCGTGTTTTACAACATATTTGTTTGTGCCGGTGTTGTTGCCATTGCGAAATGAAAGTAAATGAACATGCAATCGCGTCGGCAAAATGTCGGCAATTTATTTCGACGTATCAATGCCGGATATGATTTGACGTTTCATTTCGTCGTCAACGTCGGTGTACCGACTGAATGCAGCCGATCCGCGCGCATGTCCGGTGAATGACGACACGATCCGTTCCGATCGCGTTTGACGAAACATGTTCGCCATGAAGGTGCGACGCGCAAGGTGTGACGCGGCGATTTCGCAAATCGGCTTCGGTTCGCTTTTGTACGAATGTTTATTTTGCACCAATACCATGCGATCAATACCGGCGTCCGTCAACACACGTTTGATTGCGTCGTTGTATTTGTCTTGCGAAATGAACGGCAACAATCGCCCGTCCGGTTGTCCGGCATACTTCGCAATGATTTCTTTTGCCGTTTCCGTCAAAGGCACGCGCACGACAATCGGATTGGATTTGCGCAACTTGAATTGTATGTACTGAATGAATCCGTCCGGCGTGACGTTTTCGGTTGTCATGGATAGCAGATCGGACACACGGCAACCAATATGGCATTGAAACACGAATATGTCTTTTTGCCGTTCCAATGACGGATTGTCGAAGTGCGTTGCATATAGTTTGTCGCGTTCGTCCAATGTCAAAAACACGGGCGTTCCGTACACGTCCGCCGGTATTTTGTACCGGTTGAACGGGTTTGAATCCGTCATGCCGATTTCGACACAATAATTGCACAAGGCACGCAAGCGGCGCAATTTGGAATTGATCGTGTTTCGGCTTCTTTCGACCATGCGTCTTTTTCCATTCTTCGTCGTGACTTCTTCTTCGCGCAAGAATAATTCAAACGCGCCAATGTCCGCCGTTTCGATCCGTCCGACGTACAACGTTTTGTTGGCTTCGGCAAAACGATCCAACATGCGTTTCAACACTTCGTATTGATCGCCGGTTCGCGGCGTGATATTCCGTGCGACGATATACCGGTCAACCATTGCCGAAAGCGGCGTCAATTCGTGGCGATCAACGTTGTGGAATTGGTCAATGATCCGTTCCAACCATGATTTCGTGACATCGCGTTCGTCGTGCGTTTGTGTGTACTCATTCAATATCAACGTGCGCAATTCTTCGATCTTCGATTGTATTTCCGTTGCGGCGATTGTGTCTTCGGTGACGACGCGCCGTGGAATCAACAAACGTTGCATTTTGTCGTTCCACAATTCCGTTGGTACAAACAATCGCGTATGCGCACGCAAATCAATCACGCGCGACGCATAAAAGCGCACCAACAATTCGGATTTGTCACCGGATCGTTTCGACGATAGACGGAAAACAACGTTTGCCATGATCAATTGTCACCATTGGCGAAGAATGCACCCGTTCCGGTGAACAACCAAACGGGATTGACGCCGTATTTGTCAAAAAGACTGCATATTTGTGCAATGGTGCATTGGCGTTCGCCCTTCGACATCAAATTCAAATTGGTTGTGTACAATCCGACGGCGTCGCAAAATTGCTTCTTCGTTTCGACGATCCGGTGTTGGTACAAATTGAAGTACGATTGTACAAATCGTTGTGTAACTTCGGTTGCGTTCATAATTATTTCGTTTTTAATATTCGGATTTCCTTTGCATACAACGCGGCTTCGATATTTATGCAAAAATATTCGGTGAAAGCATACATGACATCGTCTTGCGTCTTGAAGAATTTGACGGGTTGTTTTTTCATTGCATGTTTCGCCGTTGCCGGTTGGATCGGTTCGTTGGCATTGTTCAACAATTGCACATACCGGTATTGGTTGTTGTCGCCGGAACAATCCAACAATTGAATGGTTGACGTCTTGACGGCGATTGTGTCGCCTTCGTCGGTGACGTACGGCGTTGTGATCTTCTTTGCAAGTGAGATCGAACGACCTTGCGAATACGCGCACGCGCATATTGCGCATAATAAAATAAGGAATAGCGATTTTTTCATACTGACATTATTTTGGTGTGTTCATGTTTTCAATGATCGTCAACAAACGATCAATTTGTTTTTCCGCCGATTCACGTTGCGCGCGCATTTCTTCGATCAATTTGTCAATGGTTGACATCGGCGCGCCCTGCGTGACATTGTTTCCGCCTTTTCCGTTGTTTTGATACACGGGCGCATTGTTTTGCGTCGCGGATTGGTCAACCTTCAACATGTCGCCCGTGCCGAACAACAACCAATCCATGTTCACTTGCGGAAATTTTGCGGAAATCTTTTCTTTTATGTTCGCACTCAAATTGTCATTAAGGTGTCGTATCGTTCCGTTCGATACGCCCAACGCACGTTCAAATTCACGGACGGAATATCCATGAAGATTGATAAATGCGAATAATCGGTCTTTTTGCGTGTTCATACGTGTCAATTTTTAAGATTTTTGTGTCATTTTTTAAGAAAGTGCATTTTTTCCGCATTTTTTCCGCAAAAAATTTGGAAATGCGGAAAAATTGTAGTACCTTTGCACCGAAATTCAAAAAAGACTACAAAAAATCTGCAAACGAATTGCAATTCGACTGCAAAAATACTACAAAAAATCGACATACGCAAATAATTTGACGAAAAAATGCCGATAAAATAAAATTTTTAACATAAACAAATTAAAATTCAAAAAAGTATTATGAAAGCATTGTATTTTGAACAATCGGAAAAAGTCAATGACGGAATGAACAACGGCGGTTGCCTTCTCTGCGGAAAAACATTGAAAGACGAACACCGAATCATGTTACATCTTATGCCGGACGGCACGTTCGTTGACGACAAAGACGATCCAATTGAAGTTGAACCATGCGCCGAATTGGGATATTGGGGTATTGGTTCGGATTGTTATCGTAAATTTTTACGTCGTGCGAAAGACATGACGAAAGACGAAATCATTGCAAATTGCATTTAATATCAATCCGGCGGGGGCGACAACATCAAACCCGCCACAAATCACCAAATCGCCATGTTACAATATTTAGTATATGCAATCCGCACCCGTTTCGGATCAACCGGTGAAAATGAATTGGGATTCATTCAAGAACCATTCATATTGATCGCCCGCAAGAACGGCAAACGCTTCGTTGACACATTCATTGATCCGCGTTCATGTATTTTTCCGGATCGCGAACATTACCGGAGATTCCGGACACGCGAAAACGCGCAACGTTGGTGCGACACGCACGAAGTCACAATGGACGGCGAAAAGTTATCATTTAGAATTCGCGAATATTATGGCAGATTGTAAAATTGATCAACAATGAAACGTAAAATGAAACAATACAATTATGCGAAGTACACTTCGAAAGAAGGGTACGACAAACCGGAAGTGACAATCGTATTGAAAGCGTTTGTCATGGAAGACGGAACGTGTGCCGGTGGCGAAGTATGGATCGGCAAACCGCGTGAAATGAAGTGTGAATTTTCGTCTTGCAATTTCGGAACGGCATTGCAGACGTTCAACGATATGGTCAAAGAATCATTAAATGAATTGTAATCATGAAGACGAAACGAATTATCAATGGCGCATTTTGGGCGACATTATCATTGGCAACGTGCATTGGCACATGTGTATATTGGTACAACGCCGGTTGCGGTTGGGAATCATTGATCGCCGCAATTGCATATTACACGGCATGTCCGGCGGCTATTTGGGCAACCATTGACGCCGCGATCCGTGGGAAATAAATTGTTCAATCACCAAATCTTCAATCTTATGGCAACGCAAAAATTTCATTGGTATGAATCCGCGAAACAACTTCCGGAGAATCCACAAGAACACATCTTCGTGTCGTACATTGGCAAATGCGGCAACGGCGAACGTCGTTTCTTTGCTGAAACACTTTGCAATTCCGCGAATGTACGCGACGGCAAATTGTACTTCGGCACGGACGTTTGCGATTATTGGTCGCCGTGTCCGTCACTTCCGAAGAATGCACCATTGCGAAACATTGAAACCATGCCGGCAATATATCCGACATTGCGTGATTGATCCGGCAATTTAATTTGTTTATGTTGGCGGCTGCGGCTTGCGAAAGTCGCACCCGTATGCGGCGAAAGGTTTTGCCGGTTCGATTCCGGACGCCGCACAACGCAAAATATTGTGTAACTATAAAAAATCACATCAAAATGACTGAATTTCAAACAAACACCGAAAAATTGCGCGCCCAATTAGAAGCGGGCGACATTGCGAAAATCTGCAAGAAAGCGGATTGCACGACATCAACATTGTTCAACGCGTGGAAGCGTACCGACGCGACGGAATTGACGCCGAAGGAACGCAAAGCATACGAACAATTTGTGACGTTCGTTGAAAAGAAGGTTGCCGACAAAGCATTGTTGAACCAACGCGTCGCGGACGCGGCTGCAAATTTGCCGAAATGAACCAATTTGAGATTTCCGGACAATCGTTGTACATCGTGAATGGTGATCAACTAAAAGAATTCGGGCAACAATGCGCGAATGTAGCGGTTGAACATGCACAACACGTATGGCAACAACAACACGACGCACAATTCGATCCGGTATTCACAAAAAAGAAGGTCGCCGACATGTTCGACGTTGACGTCCGGACGATCGAAGCGTGGATCGCAAAAAAGATCATACGTCCAACGAAGATCGGCGGCGTGATCCGGATTGACGGAAACGAAATTGTACGTATCAAACAAATTTATAAACAACACTAAATTTTTTGCACTCATGGAGAATTACAAAGAAAACATCATTGCAACCCGCAAAGGTGGGTTGGGAAGTAGTGACGCCGCAATGGTATTGTCCGTTGCACGTTCAAGTGAATTGACGGATTCGGCGAAACTTCGCATTGCCGTCATGTTGGGTCTTGCGGAAAAACCCGAATTCAACAAGTCCGCCGCAATGCAGTTGGGCGACGACGTCGAAATGAAGTTGTACAACGACATCAAAAGCGTTTATCCGCAAGCGGAATCAAACCCGTTGTACGTGTCCGACGCACTTTCAAAGGAATTGGGATATTCCGTATTGAACCACATTGACATCGAAGTCATTGTCGAAGACAAAGAAACCGGCGCAAAAACATTGGTATGGTTCGAATGCAAAGCGTCGAAGTTGGAAACCGCCGACGTACTGAACACGTATTCCGGACAACTTGCATGGCATTGGTTGTTGTTGCGTGAAAAGGCAAACGCGATCGGTGCGGACGCACAATTGTTTTTGTTGCACTATCCGACAAACGGCATGTTCAACGCCGATTCGTATGAATTCGCAAGATCGCGCCGCATTGAGATTGACGAAGATTCCGTGCGCGCCGACGTTGACGAACTGATCAAAGGTCTTCGGATCATTGCCGCAACGCTTCCGACGTTCGAATGGAAACAACCCGAAGAAATTGCCGCGTACAATTTGCCCGCCGCAACGCAAGAAGCATTGGTCGCATTGAAACATAAAATGGACGCGATCAAAGCAATGGAAAAAGAAGTCGAAGAATTCAAGACGCAAATGCAAACCGAAATGGAAAAGTTGTACAACGAACATGGTATCAAGTCTATCAAATGTGACGCGTTCGGTATCACGTACGTTGCCGCCACGGAATCCGTCGGTTTTGATCAAGCGAAATTCAAGTCGGAGAATCCGGACATCTTCGCGAAGTACAACACCAAAGTCACAAAGCGCAAAGCATACGTGACAATCAAATAAATGTTTCATTTCTAAATTCAAACTATTATGTCAAAGACTGATCCAAATGCACCGCAACAACAAACATTGGCGGTTGCGAAACCACAACAAAACTTTTTGGTGTTCGATTCGATCGAACATTTCGAACACGCATTGCGCATGTGTAAATGTCTTGCGTCCGCAAACATGTTGCCGAAACACTTTCAAGGTGAACAAAACATCGGCAATTGCATGATCGCATTGGAAATCGCACATCGCGGACAATTGCCCGTCATGGAAGTATTGCAAAACCTTATTGTCGTGCAAGGTCGCACGTCATGGTACGCAACATATATCATTGGACGGATCAATTCGTGCGGATTATTCAGCACGCTTGAATGGGAATCGGAGAATGACGGCACGGCGAATTGGCGAATGCGTGCAAAGGCGACGGAATTGAAGACCGGAAAAGAATTGATCGGTTCGTGGGTATCGCTGCAAATGGCACGTGACGAACATTGGGGCGGCAAATGGCAAACCATGCCGGAACAAATGTTGCGTTATCGTTCCGCCGCATTTTGGCAACGCTTGTATGCGCCGAACATCACAATGGGAATCAAAGATCAATACGAAGTCGAAGACATCGCATTCGAAGAAGTGAAACCCGCCGACAATCCGGACGAAGCCGAAAAGAAGAATGCCGCCGCGATTGCAGCGTTGCAAGAATCAATCGGAAAGAAGAAACCGGAAGCACCGGCAACAAGCGAACCGGAAAAACCCGCCGATCAACCCGCCGAAGGTGCGCAAGAGCCGAAACCGCTTGTGGCGATTGTAGTTGAACAACCCGAAGGCGAACAAAAACCGAAAGCGCAATCGTACGAAGCGACGTTGGAACGCGCCAAACGCAATTTGGGAATACCGACAAACGCGCAAGAATCGTCGGAAATCAATTTTGAATCGTCCGAACAATAAAATGTACCACGAACCGCCGAAAACGCGGCAGATCGCAAGAAAACCGCGTTTTTGGCACATTCAATCAACAAATGAAGAAATCAAAAACATACGACACGTTCATTTTTCGCGAATCATGGTGGATTCAAATCAAAATGTTTCCGGATTGCAGACGCGAAGAAATATACGACGCGTTGTGTAAATATGTTTTTGAAGGAATTGAACCGGAATACGATCCAATGAACGCCGTTCATACCGCAATTCATTTCATTGTCGCCGACATAAATTCGGACAAAGGCAAATACGAAGAAATTTGCGCGAAGCGTGCCGAAGCCGGAAGGCGTCACACGGGCAACCAATATTCACGCGCGCAAATGGAACAAGCCGGAACAAATGGAACAAATGTTCCGAAAGTGGAACAAATGGAACAAGCCGGAACAAATGGAACAAATGTTCCGAAAGTGGAACAAATGGAACAAGCCGGAACAAATGGAAGTGATAATGATAATGAATATGATTATGAAAAGGATATAGAAAATGAAAACGAAAAAGATAAATCTTTTTCTTTTTCTCAAAAGAAAGAAAAAATAATTTTCGACTTTTCATTGATTTTATTGTCCGAAGGACGCCCAAATGCGAGCAAAGAAGCGCGCGAAGCGTACGAATACAATGAATCAACCAATTGGACGACGGAAACCACAAAACCCAATGGTGACGTGCAAAAAAAGAAAATCACGAACCCGTTGTCATGGTTGCGCGGTTGGAAACGGCAAAACGAACAAATCTTCGCACCGGCGGACGGCATGTTGTTCGCGGACATAATCCGGAAAATTGCAGAAAAGAAGGTGCAAACGGACAACGGCGAAGGTTTGCGAGTATTCGAAAACGTGATCAATCATTTTCGCGGATTCCGGAATGAAGGCGACGACATTGCAATGTTATTCACAAACCGCAACACATTGTTGAATTTCCGGAAGTACGTTGAAAGTGACGGAGAATCAAAGCAAATCTTATTTTCCGAACTTCAAAAGCAATTCCCAAAGGCACAAACGTTGTATTATAAAACGATCTAATCAATGCCGGTGGCGATCACTTCAAAACCGGCACAAAAACACCAAACGCCATGTATTACGTTGAAGAATTAGAATGTCCGTACGAAATCAACGACGGCATATTGAAATACACCGCACCGAACGGACGCGTGTTCACACGCGAAATGTGCGACGAAATTGACCGCATATTCAACACCATTCGTCCGGTATTGTTGAAGGATCGGCGCGTTCGATTTTACAAACTGATATACGAAAACGAATTGGTGTCAATCAACCGGTATGTCATAGGACATGCGCCGTTCACATGCGATCCGGAATACAAACCCGTTCCGCTTCGTGACGACAAAGGCGAAATCATTTACAAACACGGCGAACCCGTCATGACCGGACAAATCGTTCGGTATCGCGGCGAAGTACCCGCTTTCGTAAATGGCGAACCGGTTGCCAATCCGAAGTATTTTTCACGCGAAGCCGTACAATATTACAAGTCGGCAAAGCGCAAATGCACATCGGAAATATGGCATGGAATTGAAAAATTTATCAAACAATCAAAATCAACAAAACAATGAAAATCATTCTTATTATTCTTGCGGCGGTCGTGATCATTGCATTCGTCGTGAAAGTATTGACGAACGCGTCCGACATGGAACGTGAACACGAACGCATGTTGGAAGAAGAAAAGTCGCGTCAAAAACTGAAAGAAGCGATCGAACAACACGAACGCCAATTGGCGGAACTTCAACAATCCGGACAACCGACAAACCCGATCGAAGCGGCAACGAAGATCGCACAAACGGCTGCGGAAGTTGCGGAAAAAGCAAAAGCCGAAGCGGAACGCAAGCGCAAAGAAGCCGCCGCAACGGAAGCCGCGAAACGTGCCGACACGCAAATGGCATTGGGATTCGAAGCACCGGTGACGGAACACAAACCCGCCGATCCGGACAAACCGAAGCGCAAATCACCGGTTGAACATTCAGTTGTTCACCATGACGACAACTTTTGGTTGCAGGTATGCCGCGAATATCAAACGTTGAAACATAAAAACCCGAAATTGACACGCACGGATTTCGTCCGGATCAAGAATGATCCAACAATCAAAGCGAAGACGTTTGACGAAAAAATGCGCCAATTGGCAACCACGGGAATGTTCGTACACAAACCCCGTAAATCCAACAAATAATATTCACCAATAAATTTTTGAAATTATGTTTTATTTTTATGAATCAAAAGTCCGGTACACAAAGCAGACCGGCGAAGACAACCCCGCAAAAGTAACTGAAAAGTATGTTGTGCAAGACATCAATTTCGGCGGTGCGGAATCAATCTTGTTGAATCTTCTTATGCCGTACGCATTCGGCGGTGACATCGAAGTC
Source organism: uncultured Bacteroidales bacterium (assembly GCA_902765485.1). Lineage (GTDB taxonomy): Bacteria > Bacteroidota > Bacteroidia > Bacteroidales > Paludibacteraceae > Colicola. Next base: position 151,427 of record CACWZZ010000001.1, on the reverse strand, counting down.
GTTGCCATGAAGAAGGTTGCGCCGCACGACATCATTGCATGTGAATCGCCGGAAAAGGTGTTCAAGTGCAAAGCCGTATTGATTGTCGTTGACGGCGACAAAGAATCACGCAAACCGGTATTCTTTTATGTTGGCGCGGACGATTTGGAATCCGCACGCAAGACGATCACCGATTATTTGCGGTCGTATGACGCGGAATTATTGTCCGTCGAAGAAACGAAGATCATTGACATTTACAAACGCCCGTTGGCATAAACATTCACGAATATGGCACGTTATGACAAATACGATCGTCACAACTTCGATCCGGCGTACAAACTGCATTTGTGTTGCGCCGAAGATATGATCCGTCCCGTCATGGAATATGTGCATTTCATAAACGGGTATGCGTACGCAACCGACGCACATGTCATGGTTCGGGCAAAGATCGCGGATATTTCGGATTTCACCGAAGAAGAAATCGCAATGTTGAACAACAAATCCATTCACGGACATTTATTCCGTCAACTGATCCAACGCCGCCGCGTTGAAGTCACGCCGGACGGGTTTGTGTGGAATGACGATTCGGGCGACATTTCGCAAACGTTCAAATTCCACAAGATCACCGAAGACCGGTGCGTGCAATTATTCAAAAACTACATGTTGAAGATACCGAATTTTGACGCGATCATTGACAACGATTTTCAAGCGAACACGCAACCAACACCGGCAATCGGAATCAAATATTGTTTGTTGGAAAAAATATCGCGTGCAATGAACGCAAACGAATTGGCATTCTTCTTCAAAGGTGACAACAAGGCGATCCACGTTCGACCATTGATTGACATTCGTGAACATCGCAACGAAGACATCGTCGGAATTGTCATGCCAATGTTGTTGGACAACATGAAGGAATATCAAAAGTGATCAACCGCCAACCGGCGTGTCCGTTGCGCGTCAACGGCACGTCCGGAAGGCATATCGAACGAAGGCAATGAACGAATCACAACAACAATCACGCGAAGACATGTTCACCGCAACGGCGGAAAAGGTGTCGAAATTCGGACAAATACGCACGATCAAAGACGCCGTCATGTATGGCGCACATTTCGCGGATTCCGTACAACGTCCGGACATGGTGACGATAGAAGACGCGCGCAATGCCGTTGCGTATGCAATCAACAAAGCCGGTTACGGCACATCGGAAATCGCCGGTGACATCATACGCACGTTCGAAAACGAAATCGCAAAATCAATTGACAAACAACAATTATCATTATTTTGAATATGGAAAATGGAAACAAAATGATCGCAAGCGGATTTCAAACGCCGCAAAGTCCAATGGCACGCGCTATCATTGAAAAATCGCGTTCACATGGGAAAACGGCGGAATTGGAGAAACTGAAATCGCAATATTGCGAACGCATTTGCCGAAACTGCAAATGTATGGTGTCAATCCGCGAAGGGTACAACGCCGGAAAACATCAATGCGTCGTGGTTGATCCGAAGAATCCGCACGCGCCGCATGTACACTTCACCATGCCGCATTTCAAGTGTTCAAACAATAAATTCGAATCGAAGTATGGAAAATGAACCTTTATTCGCCGGATTACCGATCCGGAATGAAACGGATTTTTACCGCGCCGTCGTACAAATGCGCAAATGGCAAAAAGAATTCTTCAAAAACCGATCCAAAACGGCATTGGACAAAGCGAAGTTTTGGGAAAAGTGGATTGACGAACACATCGAATTCAACACGCCGAAGAAGCCGGACGCGCAACAATCATTGTTCAACGAATAAAAACAAAACATCATGGCATATTACACAAAACGTTTGATTCCGGACAACATAAACCGGATTGAATGGATCGAACAAATCGTCCAATTGGCAAAATGCAACCGCGCGATCTATTGCGTGCATTGGAATCGCATTATGCCCGCAAAAGCATTACTCAATCAACAAGTGCAAGTGTTGTTGAAGTGGATTGACCGCCGGTTGTTGTTCGTTTACAACACCGCGCATGACAACAAATGGGAATCATTAAAACCAATCAAAATTGACTGATCATGTTTGACGTATTGAAAATCAACGAAGCGTGCAAAGAGCAACACGAAGCAGTATTGGCGAAGGGTTTTGAACATCAACCGATCGCAACCAATCTTATGTTGATTGTATCGGAATTGTCCGAAGCAATGGAAGCAGACCGGCACAACCGACATGCCGACACCGAAGCGTGGAACAATGAAACGCCGACAACGATTCATAGTATTGCAGACGACGCGGTTTTGTACAAAATGCCGAACGGACATTTGACGGACAAAGAATTCGCGCAAGCCATGTGCAAACACGCATTCGAAAAGCACATCAAAGACACGTTCGAAGACGAAATCGCGGACGCCTTCTTGCGACTTATGGATTTGTGCGGCGAATATGGCATTGACATCGAATGGCACATCAAAGCGAAAGCCGCGTACAACCAAATACGACCAATCAAACACGGAAAGGCATATTGATCATGGCAAAGACCAAAAACAACGGAATACACGAAGGCGAAACGCACGAACATTGGTTCAAGCGAATCAACGATCACATCGCAAAATCGTTGCGGACTGATTTTGAAAATATCGAAGTCGGGAATTGTGTTTTGTTTGCCAATGGTTTGACATCGTATGTTTCATTCGTATTGGGGACATCGTTTGAAGTTACGCCAATAAAAGGATTGCCGCATGATCCGGTATTGTTGTATTTTCACAAAGACGCACCAATGAAAAGAAGCGTATTCCATAAAGACGCGGGGTTTGAACCGGTCGGTTTTTATTCCGGACAATTACAAACAAGTTTATTTGATTGACATGACGGCAAAAGAACTACACGAACGCCAAACATGGACGTTGAACCAAAAGATTGATCATTCGTTGGGCGTGATTGATTCATTCATTGCGCGCAACAACGGCAATGTGTATTTGGCATATTCCGGCGGCAAAGATTCAACGATTCTTATGAAGTTGTGCGAAATAATCAAACGCGACATCTTGTGCGTGTTCGTCAACACCGGTTGCGAATATCCGTCCATTGTCCATTTCGTCCATAAAATGCAAGACGAAGGACACAACATCAAGATCATTCGTCCGAAGATCACGCCGCGCGAAGTATGGAAACAATACGGATTTCCGCTTGTATCGAAAGAAGTTGCGGAATATATCCATTGCATACGCACGAACCCAAATTCGATCAAATCGCAAAATGCGTTTGGTCTTCGCAATCCGGATTCGCAATTCGTATTGTCCGACAAATGGAAATACCTTATCAACGAACCATACGAAACGTCGAACATGTGTTGCAAGAAGTTGAAAAAAGACCCGTCACACAAATTTGCGAAGGAATATGGATTGTTTCCGATCGTCGGCACAATGGCGTCCGAATCGAAATTGCGTGAAAAAACGTATATCCGACGTGGCGGGTGCAACGTGTTTGGAGAAAACGCGCAATCGCTTCCGTTGTCAATATGGCTTGAAGACGACATTTGGCAATTCATACGGGAAAACAATGTTGAAATCGCGGACATCTATTCGAAGGGCGTCCGGCGCACCGGTTGTGCCGCGTGCGGGTTCGGTTGCCAATTCAAGAATGACACCCGTTTGGCGATCTTGCGTGATTTGTACCCGAAATATTATGACATGGTCATGAAATTCGAAAACAACGGCGTCACGTTCCGCGAAGCAATGCGAAAAATGTTGAAGGTGAACGGATTGTTTTTGCCCGACGAAAATTTGGAACTCAAATTGCAATTCGACGAATGATCTTCAATGACGAAACGTCCGGTGATCCACACCGGCGTTTTTTTTATAAAAAATAATCAAGAAAATTTGTTTGTATTCAAAATGATTACTATCTTTGCGCCAAATTTCACGTTCATGCACATCGAATTTGCGCAAATAGTAAAAATCGCGACGCGACATCTTGTCAACAACACCGGACAAATACCAAACGTTCCGGCGAATCCGCGTACGATCACCGAAGACGAATTCAAACAATTGAAACAACGGATTGCCAAAAACAATTTGTTGGGCGTTTTCCCGTTGCGCGTCTTCAAATACGAAGGCAAATACGTTGTGTTGGGCGGAAACCAACGTTTGCGCGCCGTGCGACAACTCAAATTCACCGACGTTCCATGTATCGTCGTTCCGGAGAATGCAGACGCGGAAACATTGCAAGAAATAATCATTTTGGAGAATACCCACGACGGCGAATATGACAACGATATGTTGGCGAATGAATGGGACGCCGTCAAACTTGCGGATTGGGGCGTCAAACAAGCCAATTGGGGCGTTCCCGAAGACGAAAAGAAGAAGAAATCAAGCCACAAGCGCAATTGCATATACATCGAATTGAACGATTGTGACGAACTCATGATCGGCAACACCATGTATTCCGCCGGTGATTCGATCGACGCAAGCGATTTGCGCTTCTATTTGGACAAACAATGATTTGCCGTGGAAAACGGCGATTTACGGCATGGCAAAGGAAAAGACATCGAAAACGGAAGCAAAAGAGAAGGCAACGCCGAAAAAATCGAAGCGGAATGCAACGTCATTCAATTCGAAAACGGCGAAAGAAGCCAACAAGAAGTCACGTGAATCGGCGCGACGCAATCGTTCATATCGTGAATGGGCGAAGTTTTACGGCAAACAACACATCAAATTGAAAAACCCGCAAGGCAAAGAAGAAGACGCGACATGGGACGGCGCGGTCATCGTTGGATTATATCGCAAAGCCATGTCCGGTGACACGTCCGCCGCGAAACTTCTTGCGGATTTGACCGGACAATCACCGGCACAACAAATCGAAGTGTCCGGAACGGCAAAAGTGAAACACGAACACGACATGACACCGGCGGAAGCCGCCGAATTTATAAAAGAGTTGCAAACAAAGATATGACGCCATGACAAAATCGCAAGCAATACGACATTGTATATTCGAAGACACATTGTTTGCAACGCGGTTTTTCTTTGCGTCGGAAACCGGACAAAAATTCAACGTTGGCGAACACCACAAGACGATCGCGGAAGCATTCGACGACGTTTTTGAAGGCAAAACGCGCTTTTTGATTATCAATTTGCCGCCGCGCTATTCGAAAACGGAAATGAAAAAAGCGTTTGTCAAAAAGGGATTGGCATTGAATCCGGCGTCGAAGTACATTTTGACATCGTATTCCGCCAATCTTGCGTTGGACGATTCCGAAAAGATACGTGACGCGGTGACGTCCGATTGGTACACAAATTTGTTTCCGGAAGTCGTTGTCAAAAAAGACGCGAAGGCAAAACAAAAATGGTACACGACGGCGGGCGGCGGCATTTACGCAACATCGTCATGCGGACAAATCACCGGTTTTGGTGCGGGTGTCGTACAAACGGAATCAACCGACATCGAATCATTCTTGAATGGTGACGACGTCGAACCGGACGACAAAACCGAAACACCGGAAAACGACGATCCGAAGCGCAAATTTGGTGGCGCGATCATTATTGACGACCCGTTGAAGGTGATTGACGCAGATTCGCCCGTCATGCGGCAAAAGGTCATTGACATATTTGAAGGCACAATCCGTTCGCGTGTGAACGATCGCAACACACCGATCATTGTTATCATGCAGCGTTTACACAAAGACGATTTGTGCGGGTATCTTCAACGCGAAGAAGAAAAGTACGATTGGCGCGTCATTTCATTGCCCGCGATCGTTACGGACGAAGACGGGAACGAACGCCCGTTGTACCCGTTCAAACATTCGTTGGAAGAATTGAAGATCATGCGCGAACAAAACAAATACGTGTTCGAAACGCAGTACCAACAAAACCCGTGGACGTCGAACGACAAATTGTGGTTGTTCACTTTCGATCGCAAGCGTCACACCGGCACAACAACGTACAATCCGCGAATGCCATTGTATGTGTCGTTGGACTTCAACCGATCACCAATGACATGCAGTTTGTGGCAAATTGATCCGCAACGGATCACGTGCATTGACACAATCAAAATGGAAGGCACGACGCGAATGATTTGCATGGAGATCGAAAAACGATACCCGCACGCCAATTTGATTATCACCGGCGATTGTTCCGGAAGCAATTTGACGACAATGTCATTGATTGACAATTACAAAGAAGTGCAATATTACTTCCGATTGGGCGAAGCCGCAATGCAAGTCGCGAAGACGAACCCGCCATTGGCGCAATCACGTTTGTTCGTCAATAGCATATTTGAACGATTCGTCGTCATTATTGACAAAGACCGGTGCAAACCATTGATATTTGATTTTGAGAATGTGAAATCGGACGAAGACAACAAGCCAATAAAAACAAGTCGTGAAAACGAAGCGCAAAAAGCCGATATGTTGGACAATGCACGATACTTCTTTCACCGCTTTTATTCGCACTTCACACCGATCAACCATTGATACAACAATAAAACACCAAAATTATGATCGAAAAAATTGTATTGATTGCACTTATGATCACCGCCATTCATGTTTCAATGTACGACGGCATGATCTTCGGCAAACTGAAAGATTACATTGCCCGTGCGTTGGACAAACTGCATTTGGGCGTGTTGAAAAAACCATTGTACGAATGCAACGTGTGTATGGGTGGCGTTTGGACATTGGTATTGTACCCGATTTTGTATGGGTTTGATTGGTACATCATACCCGTCATGTTGGGCGTGATCGGCGCAAACGTTATTGTTGCCGCAATCATTAAATATTTGTATTATGCAGAATAAAACGAACGTCATTCAAATCGAACACAACGCAATGTGGTATGCGTCCGTTGTTTTGACGATACTTTTTGCGTGGATCATATTTCCGTACAAATGGTCAAAAATGTGGCGTCTTGCGTCACGTAAACGGCGCGCAATCGCAAAAGCGAAGCGCATGTCGAAGAAGACCGACAAAGTTGTGTACGTTTGCCAATGGGACGACGTCTTTTTCACCGGAACGCGCGAAGAAATGAAACGCGAGATTGACCGCAAATACAAAAATTACGTGTCGAACCGCGTGTCGCATTATCTTGACGTTGATTTCCGCAACGCGATCATTGCACGTGCGAATGGCGGCGAAATCATGGAAGGGAAAAACAATGACGGCAAATGAAAAAGACCAATACAAACGCGACATCGAACAAGCCGCAATGCCATTTGGATTCGCTTTTTCCAATTATGGTTGCATGTGTTCGGGCAGTCAACTGATATACACGGCATGTCATGGCAATCACCGGTATGAATTGGACGTATGGCACGCACGCGGATATTGGCATTTGTATCAAGACCGGTACAAAATCGGATATGGAACAACACGTGAATCACTAATCAATCAAATACAAAAATTATGGGATTTAGACAATTTGTAAACCTCTGCAAAGAATGTGCGGAAGTATGGCGCAAGACGAAAGAAGATCGCCGCGCACAACAAGCGTTGCACCGGATCGAATACGCATTCACGTCAGGCGGGCGCAAATATTATTGTTTCGAAGACATCAACAATTTGCCGTACCTTCGTACGCGTGCCGCATTGACGGCATACAACGAAGTGGAAATGCGTTGTTCGCGCGAATTCCTATTGCAGTACACAAAGAAAATGGACGAAGTATTGCACGCGAAGGAAATTGACGTGTTCAAAATCCACGAATTGAACGGCATATTGAAAGACCGGTTGTCATTGACCGCCGATTTGGATTTGTGTTATCGTCTTGCGGCGATCGTCTTTTTCGACGAAACCGAAAAACCGGAATCATACGAACCGGCATACGCGGAAAAGAAAATCGCACGTTGGAAAAAGGATCAATCGGTGACGGATTTTTTCTTGCAAAAGCCGTTGAAGGAGTTAATTCCATTCTTGAACAATGCCGTTGGCAATTTCGACATGTTTTTCGAACTGAATCAAGAATTGAACCAACTTCACGCCGATTTGATTCGTTTGAATGGCTCAACGAAAGGGAACGAGCGTTCGACGAATGGGAACAAATCGTGACGGGCGGCAATAATACCCGTCTTTTATCGTTGACATTCATTCAATTCATGTCACAATTGGATCGCGAAATCGCGGACATGGAACGAAAGCAACGACAACAACAAGAATTGGAAAACAAATTGAAAAAACATTGACGACATGGCAGATCAAAACATCATAGTACGTGTCACCGGCGAATCCGATTTGAACGAAGCGCAATTGCAGTTGCGCGAAATGACGAACCGGTCGAAGGAACTTGAAGCGCAAATGCGCAATCTTGCGAAAGCGGAAGCCGAAGACATCGCCGCCGTCAAAGCGCGTATTGCAGCCGGAAAAGAAGACGCGGCGGAACTTCAACGTGTGATTGACTATCACAAGGAATTGAAGACCGCATTGCAACAAGAAATCACAACGAACGAAAAATCCATTGCGTCGTTGAAACAATCCGTATCAACAATGAACGTCATGTCCGGTGCGGGTGCGAAAATGACGCAACAAATTCGTGCGATCCGCGAACAATTGGCGCAAATGGAAATGGCGGGCGACACATCTTCGCAAACGTTCATTGATTTGTCCGTGCAAGCCGCCAAATTGACGGATCAAATGGGAGATACGCAAGCGCAAATCCGCATTCTTTCGTCCGACACCGCGAATCTTGACGCCGCAATGTCCGTTGGATCGGGTGTTGCCGGTGCATTCAACGTGGCGACGTCTGCAATGGCATTATTGGGCGGCGAATCCGAAGAATTGCAACAAGCATTCTTGAAGGTACAAGCGGCATTGGCGGTGTTGAATGGCGTGCAACAAGTGGCGAACACGTTGAACAAAGATTCCGTCGCGAATGTAGTGATCCGGACGGCATTGCAAAAACTATTCAACAAGGCGAAGACCGAAGAAACCGCAAAGACAATGGCGGGTGTTGCCGCGTCCGGTGCGGACGCCGTGGCGAAGGGCGCACAAACCGCCGCAACCACAAGTGCAACCGCCGCGACATGGTCGTTGAACGCTGCATTGTTGGCAAACCCCGTCATGTTGATCGTCGCAGGCACGGCGGCATTGGTTGGTGGTTTGATTGCGCTTTTCTCATGGTCGAAGAAGAATGCCGAAGCACAACGCGACTTCAACGGCACAATGGAACGCACGAAAGAGTTGATCAAGGACACGAAGGCGGAATCCGATTATGCCGCGAAACTTGCGGAAGCCGAAGGCAAATCGTGGAAAGAAGTTGCGCAAATCGAAGAAAACGGACTCATGAAACAACGCAACGCAGCCGTACGCGCATACAATGACATGGTGGCGAAGAAAAAAGCCGCCAACGGGAAAATATCCGACGAAGAACAAAAAATGTTGGACGAAATGCGCGAAACATGGGAACAATTCGACGAAGACATCAAGAAACACCGGCAGGACGTACACATTCGCGAAGTTGCCGAAATGACGAAGCAGAATGAAGAAAAGTTGCAGAAACAACGCGAATACCAACAACGCCGACGCGAAGAAATCGCCGAAGCGGAAAACCAATTGTTGAACGTCCGGATCGCACTTATGCAAGACGGATCGGAAAAGGAGATCGCGAAAATCAATTTGGACTTCGACCGCAAGATTGCAGCGATCAAAGGCAATTCCGCAACGGAAATCGAATTGCGCAAGGCACTTGAACAACAACGTTCGCAAGAAATACAACGTGTCAATGACGAATTGGCGCAACAAGAATTGTCGCAACAACAAGAATTGGCGAAATTGCGTCTTGAAAATGACATGGCAATGGCTGAATCATTCGGCGGGCAATATCTATATGACACACGCGCCGAGGTATTGCAGAAACAAGCCGAATTGGAAATCGCGTCAATTGAACGATCCGAAGAAAACGAAGAATTGCGCGCCGAAAAGATTTTGGCGATCAATACGAAGTTGCAAGCGGATTTGGCGGCGAATGAAAAGGCACGTGCAACCGCCGAAGTTGCCGACGCGAAGTTGGCGGCGGAAATGCGGATCAAAGAAGCCGAAAACGCCGCATTGCGTATTCTCAACGACGAAAATTCGACCAATGAACAAATCCGTGCGGCGCGTGAAACACTTGCGAATCACGAAGCGAATTTGCGTGACATACGAATGCAAGAAATCGAAGATCAATTGTCGAAAGGGTTGATTTCCGAACGCGAATATCAAGACGCCAAATTGGATATTGAACGCGAAGCATTGGAGAAGGAAAAAGAAGTGATCGCCGAACGCATGGCGGAACAACAAGAATTGGTGACGAATATTCTTCAATTCGTTGGCGACATGGCGTCGGAAATCTTCGGGTTTGTTCAAGACCAAATACAACGCGAATTGGAAGATTTGGACGAAATGTACACAACCGACGCCGAAGAAGCGAAGGAAAACGCGGACAAAAAGTACATTTCCGAAAAGGAATTGGAAGATAAAAAGTTGGCATTGAAACGCAAAGCCGCCGCCGTGGAAAAAGCGGAAGCCGCATTCAGTATTGCAATGAACACGGCAATGGCGATCATGCGTATTTGGGCGGACGTACCAAAAGCCGATTTCGGTGTCACAACGATCGTCATGACTGCAATGGCGGCGGCGTTGGGTGCAACACAATTGGCAATGGTATTGGCAAAGCCGTTGCCGCAATACGCAAAAGGTCGTGCCGGTGGAAAAGGCGAATACGCAATGGTTGGTGAACGTGGCGCGGAACTTATGTATATTCCGCAAGGCGCGTCAATCGTACCGCATGACAAATTGTCACGTCCGGAATTGTGGGGACAATACGGCATTCCGGAAGGCGCACGACCAACAATGCCAAACGTTGATTCGGACATTGCAAGATACATGATCGCGCAACAAATGGGATTGCCGGTTGATTACGACCGATTGGGACGCACGATCGCCGACAACGTACGCATACCGGCACAAAAGGCGGTTCACGTCAACATTGACCGATCCGGAATTCTTGTGTCCGAAGGAAACGACACACACCATATATTGAACCATAAATACGAAGCCGCATGGACTTGACGCAATTGACACATTATTTGATCATTGGTGGCGTACAACACACCATTGACGAACCGGTCGGTTTTGACGGACTGAAAACCACGATCAAACGCGGCGATTATCACGGCATGTCGGCGGAAGTGTCCGTCGGCACGTTGGAATTCTACAATTCGTCGAACTACAATGCCGCAACGCTGATCCGGAACGCATACAACGCGAATATTGACACGGAAGTGACATACAAAGTCATGTGGCAAAACGAAGTTGTGTACACGGGCGTTGTTGATCTTGCAACGTATTCGGAAGCGTCCGGCAATGCAACGAAGATTTCGTGCAAAGTCGGCGAAATAGGTGTCAAAACGACATTCAACAACCGAAGCGAAACGGAAGTGGACTTGAACCGCGAAGACACGATCGGCGGTTCGCCGTTGGCGCATTTGCCCGCGTTCAAACGTTTACGAATTCCGCGAAAAACTATATTGTACCAAAACGAATCACGTGCGGCAACGCAAGTCATATTCAATACCGATAGTGTGCAAACGGGGCGTTTTTCGCTTGCTGTTGATAAATCACACCAATTCATAAACTTCGTGCCGTCCGAAAACCCGCAATTGGACGAATTCGGCGAATTTGGCGGAATGTGCGACATCGCCGATTCTATATTGGCGGACAAACAACAAATTAAAGACGCGAAAATCGGATCGTATTATCAACCATTCTTTGCAAAGGGTTCGGGTTGGGACGAAAAGTACGGCGACACAACGAAGTACACACTTGACATCAACATGAATGTCAAAATTGAAGCACTTGACAAATTGTTTGACCAACATGTGACCGTTTCCGCCGGACGTTATGAATACGATTGTTATTTGGCGTTAATTGACATGGACACGAAGTTTGGACGCAATCTTGAAGACTTCACACCATTGTGGAAATCGGAATTGTTCCACATGAACGACGATTCCGGCGGACATTCCAAAACAATTTCGGTCAATCTGCATTTGACGAATCTTGAACACACAAAATTGTGGTTCGGTGTGTACATGCGCAACGACAATTACAACCATGTGTTGAACTCATATTATTGGTGTAGCGCGGGCGTTGACGAAGAAGGAATAAGAATCGGAACGCCAATGCGATTGACAATATCCGAAGGCGGGTACATCAAAATGACATGCGAATCGTACGGAACGAACAAAGATATTGACGCGGACATGTTGCCGGTTCACGAAGCATTGAACAAGATTGTTGAATGTATATCCGACAACCAAATGACATGCAAATCGGATTTGTACGGACGTATTGATTCAATTGTCAATCCGCTTGCGTTACAAAGCGCAAATCCATTCGGCGCGGGCGCATTAAAGGCGATCACGAACGGGTACAAGATACGCAATTTGTATTCGGACGGAGAAACCGAACGAAACATGCCATTGTCGTTCAAAGACATCATCGAAGCGTTGGACGCGTTGGATTGTGTCGGGTGGGGATTCGTCGAAGAAGACGGCACGTTGTACGTGCGCGTTGAACAATGGGATTGGTTTTACAAAAACAACATCATTTTGACGATCAACAATCCGAACGAAAAGACGTTGAAGATAGACACCGACCGCATGATCACGTCATTGAATATCGGGTACAAGAAATATACGACCAACGAAGAAATAAATTCGATTGATTCCGTGCATTCGGAACGCACATTCACTTCGAAGATCAAAGCCATTGCGAAAGACGTGTCGAAACTCTGCAAATGGATTGCGGACAATTATTCGATCGAAGCAACACGGCGAAAAGCGATTGTGAATAGCAATGAAGAATTCAAATATGACGAAAACATCTTCGTGTTCGAATTAGAAGCGGACGTCTATTTGTCGTCGCCTTCGGTATCATATCGCGTTGCAAAAGATTCCGTCACGAACGTCGAAGGAATTGCAAAACCTTCGGAATTAGTGAACCCGCGTTTGTCGCCGCGTCGCATGGCGGAACGTTGGAAACCGCGTTTGGCGATCTTCAATACAACATCGCCGTTTGAACTGACAAAAGGTTCGGTGAATTATCAAGCGAAATACGAATGTTACGGCACGCGATCATTTGGCAATTACAAACGTTTTTATTTGTCCAATGGGAATGTGTCCGGACAACTTGCAGAAAACGCCACAATCGCCAACGAAACGCCAAAAATGAAGGCGGAAACACTCAAAATCAAATATCCGTTGACGATTCCGGAATATCAAATGATAAAACATAATCCATACGGATTGATCCGCGTTGACGGAATGTCGTATTGGTTGAAAGAAATGACATTCACGTTCAAGTCGGGCGAAACTGAATTGACATTGATTCCAAAAATATGAAATTATGTACGAAAACCAATTTTTGAAATTCACGAAGACAATTGATCCGCAAGAATGCGGAATGCCATTGCCGGTTGTCTTCGGTGACGACGGAATATCATTTTTCGCAGACGTGAACGAACGTCCGGAAACTGAATTCACGATCGTTGACGCGTCCGGTGTGCCGTTTTTGAATGGTGACGGCGAAACATTGTCCGGCAGATTCCGCGACATGGCGGGCAATTACGTTCGCAACATGTTCGGCGTTTATCCGACACACTATTATTCGCAGGGTATCGCATTATTCCACGCCGACAAAGCGCGCGAATTTGTTGCACCATACGAATGTTTCCGCATACGTTTGGGCGTACCTTCCGACACACAACGAAAGTGGTTGGAATCGCGTTATCCATACAACGGCATTTATTCCGCGAATGGCGCGTTTGATATGTTGGGTTTGGAATATGACTTGTATGCGATCGGAAGTAATATTGTGATTCCGACAACCGAAGTACAAACTTATGCCGTATTGTCCGGCATGGCGTCTTCGTCTTCAATACCGAAATACGAACATCGGTTGTACTATACATTGGACACGGAAAAATATTACGTGTGGAACGGATCGGCGTTTGTTGACATTACCGACACACCGGCGATCACGAATTTGTTTGGAGAATCCGCGCAAGAACTGACAATGTGTATTACCGAAGGACACAACCCGTTGATATATAAAGAAATCGGCGGAAGTGCATGTCAAATTATATACCGGAACAATCGCACGAAGAAATACAATCTTCACATTACCGGATATTTGGCGGCGGGTCATGGTTGGGGATCAACCGCCGGAAAAATCATTGCAGCACATCGCGGAGTTGCATACGAATCGCATGAATACCAACAATTCATGACGGGTATTCAGTCAACCGGCGGCGTTGATCTCACCGACTTCACCGAATCCGAATACAACACATTGGTGTCATGCGGCATTGAATTGGGCGTCAATTCGACATATTACGAACACACCTTCACGCACGAAGCGTTGCACGTCAATTCCGTTGGTGATCGGTTCATTTATTCCGCGTCTTTTGTATTGTATCTTTCGCAAGTTATATACACGTACGTATATTCGAATTTGTTGCGCCGGTATGAAAACGAAGACGGCGGATTGTCGTTGTTGTCGTACACATGCGGAACGGAAACGTTCGATTTGCCGTTCACAACCAATCGTCCGATCCGTCAATGGTTGCCGATCATGGTGAAAGACCCGCAACCCGAACAAAAAGACGAAGTGTATGAAAAGTTGTCCGGCGAACGCGTTGTCATGTTCGCGACGATCAACGAGAAATACAAGTGCGAAACCGATTATGTGCCGTATGAATGGCACAAACGCATTGTCATGGCGTTGTCTTGCGACATCGTAAAAATCAACGGACAACGTTTGACGAAGTCGGATTCATACGAAATCAATTGGGAAAACTATTCGAAATTGGAATGCGGCACGAAGATCACGAAAGCCGAATGGAAAATGGTTGCCAATGTAACATCACGCAATTCAAACAATTAAAACATATACGATCATGCCAAATTTAGTCAAAGACAACGACGGACAAATGGTATTGACACCGCAATCCGTCAAAGAAATTGTCGGTGGTGGTTTGTACCCGAACCGGACATTGTGTGTTTCGCTTTCGGAGAAACTGAAAACGCACGCATACGGCGACGTGCCGAAAAAACTTATTGAAGAACGACGCCCGAACGAATCCGAAGCGATCAAATCATATCGCGAAAAAATATACGTTCCGATCACCAAACGCACCATGTCGAAGGTGATTTCGTCATTGGAGAAAATCCGCCGGTCGCAAGATTGGAACATTCAGTATGACGCGAAGGCGAAGCAAAGCAAGATTGCAGACGGCGAAACGTTGCAAGACTATTGCGAAAGCAAATACCCGCATTTCACGTCAATCACCAATTGGGCGTTTTCCGTACTCATGCGGTCGTATCTATTGGACGCAAACGGCATTGTGGCGATCGTTCCGGAAAAAATGCAAGTCAAACCCGAAGAATATGTGCGCCCGATTGCACTTTTCTTCAATTCCGATCAAATTGTGGATTACGTCGAAGGCGAATACGCGGTGTTGCGTTCGCATGACACGTCAACGTATTACACGGAAAACGGACAAAAGCGCAATGACAATGGCGCGATTTATTACGTGATCACGCCGACGCAATGTTGCCGGTACGAACAACGATCCGCCGCGAAA
Source organism: uncultured Bacteroidales bacterium (assembly GCA_902765485.1). Taxonomy (GTDB): domain Bacteria; phylum Bacteroidota; class Bacteroidia; order Bacteroidales; family Paludibacteraceae; genus Colicola. The sequence goes on along the minus strand of CACWZZ010000001.1, from coordinate 135,851 downwards.
GAAGACGTGATCGAAAACGGCATATATCAACACAACATCGGTATATTGCCCGCGTTCAAGTGTGGCGGATTGTATCATTCGCGCGTCAACAACGAAACGATTTACGAATCGCGTATTTCCGGAATGATTCCATCATTGGACGAAGCCGCACGCGAATATTCCGATTTGCAAGCGGAAATTTTGCAACATATCCATTCGGAAAAATACATGTTCGCCAATTCGACGTGTCCGGTCTGCAATGGAACGGGCAATGAATCGTTCAAGACCGGAGAAAAAGACGAACACGGCAACGACATATACGAAACGAAGGTGTGTCACCATTGTCATGGTCGCGGATCGGTGACGAACGTGTCACCATACGGCGAATATATAATCAACGCGTCGAAATTCGGCGAAAACGCCATACCGACACCGCCGATCGGGTACGTCAACAAGTCAACCGACATCGCGAAGTTTGAAGACGAACACGTGCGCCAACATATATATGACGCATTGGCGGCGATCAACATGGAATTTCTTGCAGAAACACCGATCGCGCAATCCGGAACGGCGAAAGCATACGACAAAGACGAATTGAACAACTTTGTGAACGCCATTGCCGAAGACATCGTGCGTATTCTTGACAACGTATATTTCTTCGTGAACGAATACCGGTACAAGATCATTGTGCCGAACAACGACGCACGCAAAGCATTGTTGCCGAAGATCAATGTGCCGACGAAGTACGACATTTTGAATACTTCAACACTCATGGCGGAATTGAAAGCCGCACGCGACGCACAAGTGAATCCAATGATCTTGCGTGAATTGGAAATTGATTATGCCAAAAAGCAATTCAACACCGATCCGGAAGTCGCACGCATGGTTGAAATCACGTTCGATCTTGACCCGTTGTTCGGTATGTCCGACGACGCGAAAATGACAATGCGCCAAAACGACGGAATCACCGAATCGGATTACATCATATCATGCAACATCGTCGCGTTCGTACGTCGTGCAATGCGTGACAATGCCAAATTCGCCGAATTGGATTACGGCAAACAATGTGCGATCTTGAAGACGTACGCCGACGAAGTCAAAAAGGCGAACGAACCGAAGGAATCGCCAATGTTCAAAGGCATGTTTTCCGGTTCGCAATCCGGTTCGGGTTCACAATCACAAAGCGCAAGCGAATCAACCGCAAATGAATCAAGCGAAAGCGGCGAAGAATAATTGAAACGAAGAAGTGTCCATGCGGCGGGCGAAAGTCCGCCAAATGGCGAAAAAACGACCAATCATGGCAAATGCAACGATAAACACTATTGTTCAAAAAATGGACGCAATGTCCGATCACTTTGCGGGTGTCATTACGAAGACCGAAAAAGCGATCTTCGATTCCGCCGTGGAACTGATCAAGAAATTGGACATTGACGGCGGCGGGTTCATTCGCAATACAACCGCCAATTTGAAGTTGTTGTCCGACATCAAAACGCGGTTGGCGCGTGTTGCCAACAATAAAGAATATTTGCGCGGCGTCAAAGAAGTGGCGCAAGCGTTCGACGACATATACCGGACGCAAGTTGCGTATTATTCCAACGCGTTTGCGCAAAAGACGTTGGGCGAAAACCACAAATCGAAGTATGCAGCCATGCAGCGTGTCGCCGTGGCGAATACCATTGACGGATTGACCGGCGCGGGTTTGCAAACGGGCGTGTTGGATCAACTCAACAAAATGTTGTTGAAGGCGGTGACGTCCGGTGCGAAATATTCGGATTTGGTTGCGGATTTCCGTTCGCAATTGGTGTCGTCGAAAGACGGACAATCGGCATTTGCACGATACGCCGGAACGTATGCAACAACCGCCATGACGCAATATGTTGGTCAAAACAACAAATTGTTCACCGACGATTTGGGCGCGGAATGGTTCGAATACGTCGGATCAACGATCGAATCAACGCGTGAATTCTGCAATGTGATCGTCGAACACCACCCGTACATTCATGTTTCGGAAATTCCGAATTTATTGAAAGGCGAAGTCGTATCACAAAAGACCGGCGAAGTGATCCACGTTGCGTTGAACCCGAAAACCGGTTTGCCAAAAGGCATGATCGAAGACACAACACCGGAGAATTTCCAAATCAACGTTGGCGGTTGGAATTGTCGTCACCAATTAGTCCCGATCGCGAAAGAAGCCGTGCCGCAACATATTCGTGAACGGATCGAAAACAAACCGAAACCCGTTCCGGAAAACGAAGTCAACGAAGAATGGATCGAATGGACGAATGATTATGCGGAATGGTTGCGCAATATACGCGAAGACGCATTGCGTACCGGCGTTGATATTCAAGCGTTCGACAATCGCCGTTTGACACGTGATCAATTGAATCACCTTGCAATGGTGAAAGGCAGAGAAATTGACAACGGAAAATCGGCGTGGGAAAAGGCGCACAAAGCATGTATTGATTTGGGACGCGAAGCGGTTTTCATTGGTGCGGACGAAATCATGCAACGATTGGTTGCGGAAATATCACCATATTCGCGTTGGGAAACCATACGCACGAACGGCGAACGTTTGCAACAAATACAATTCTTCAATCAAGTCGTCACCAAATACAAAAAGGAAATCGAAGAATGGAAGGCGAACAAATCCGGAATTCCCGAAGAATTGAAGACCGGATCGTCATATTGGCAGGGACGCGGAACGACATTGAACAAAGCAATATTTGCATTGGTTGATCCGGCGCGTCCGGTGAAAATCGTATTGGAGAAAAGCGGCGGAAGTTTTTGCCGTGGATATGAAGTACATTTGGAAGTTGGCAAACGCGGTTTGAATTCGGCATGGGAACAAGAATCCGTCGTGTATCATGAAACCGGACACGCGATCGTGAATCAACGTGGATTGGTATATGATCAACGCGTGATAGAAATGCGCGAACGTCAACGCAAATACCTTATGGAAGCGGTCGAAACAACCGAACAAAAGGCGTATCGTTGGAATTCGAAGGAATACCGATATGACGAATATATGAAGAAGGTGAAAATTTGCCGTGCGCAAAAGATTACGGGAGAATTGGACGAAATATACAAACGCGTGTTGTACAACATGTCGGAAGAAGAATGCGTGAAAGAATTTGGCATTGGACGTCATGACGTGATCGAACAAATTGCAGCCGTTCAAGACGCAATCATGTCGTTGACGCCGAAGTATGGTTGGGGACACACAAAAAGTTACATGTCCGATCCGTCAAACCGAACACACGAATATATGGCACACGCTTTTGAAAACAAATTCATTGGAAATGCGTTTTTCCAAAAGTATTTGCCGACAATTTACGCGGAAATGGTCGAATTTATCAATTCTTTGTAAAATACAAGAAGCCGTCCGAAATTTCGCCGATCTTTTCAACACCGGTTGGGACGTTACCTTCGGACGGATAGCAAACGTCAATCATTTCGCCATTGGCAACACGTTCCAACACCGCGAACACGTCTTCGTCATTCGGAAGCGCGATCGGCAACATGCGAACAATGGACATCAAATTTTCGTCCGGACAATCTTGTGTGTAATAAATAAACAAGTCGCGTCCGTGCAATTTTTTTGGATCAATATTCATACATGAAGAAATTTTGTGCAAAATTACTACATTTCCGGTACGAAAACAAAAAATCTTGAAAAAAATAATCAAGAAAATTTGTTTATATACAAAATGATTACTAATTTTGCGACGTTTTATCAAAACCATATAGTTATGAACACGAAAGCATTTATCAAAGTAACACCGAAAGACGGCGGGCGTCCGGTCGTATTACCGGAAGGAAACCGCGCATTTTATCTTTCGCAGGGTGCGAAGATTGAAACACCAACGGAAGCCGAAATTTTTGCAGCGTTTCCCGAAGTGGAGAAAGCAGAACGCAAGAAGATCGCAGAGAAAAACGCGGAAATCGCGCGTGCAAAAGCGCAAAACACATTGGCGGAATTGCGCAATGATCGCGACAAACTGAAACGCGAAAACCAATCGTTGCGCGAAGAAGCCGCAAAGAAGGACGCGGAAATCGCGCGATTGGAAGCAGAGATCGAAGAAATCAAAACGTCACACGCCGATCACGCACCGGAGAATCACGAACCGGCGGCGGGCGATCCGGAGAAATCCGAAGAAGCCGCACCGGAGAAACCGAAGTCGCGTGGCGGTCGAAGGGCAAAAAACAATTAAAAACATAAATCATTATGAAATTAGGAGATTTTCTCAACACAACGGCGTCCAAATTAGGACTGCAAAACGACCCAACATTTGTTGCGTTCATTCAAGCGAACCCGCAATTGGCACAAATCGAATTCGACGACAAAGTCGCCGTCCCGATCAACACCGGTCTTATGTCACTTGAAGGCGCGAAAAACAACACCGACGTCAAAAAGCATTACGACGCATTGGTATTAAACGCAATCGACGCGAAGTTGAACCCGCTTGCGGAAACGTACGGCGCAACAACTGAATTCGAATCCGAACGTTCGACGTACAAACGTATGGACATTCTTTCGGCGAAGATTCAAGCGAAGATCGCGGAATTGGAAGCCAAACAAGCGTCGGGCGACGTGACGAAGGACACCGAAGTCAAACGATTGAATGGCGAATTGACGAAACTTCAAAACCAACTGACATCATTGCAGACGGCGAAAGACGCCGAAATTGCGAAGTTGAAGTCGGATCACGAAGCCGCCATGCGTCAATCACTCATTGATTTCGAATTATCCGGCAAAAATTACGCGAACGACCAATTGGACGCAACGACCAACGTTACGATTGCCCGTGCAATTCTTGACAAAGCATTGGCAACGGCGGGCGGTGTTGTTGTGATCAAGGACGGCAAATTGCAGTTGAAAAACGCCAACGCAACCGATTTGGATTTGTTGGACGCAAACAACAAGCCGTACACATTCGCCGGATTTGCCGACAAAGCATTGGCGGACGCAAAATTGCTTCGTGTCACCGCACCGCAACCCGCGCCGCAACAACGTCCAAACATTACCATTCCCGTGCAACAACCGGCGGGCGGTCAACAACAAGTTGACACGTCGAAAGTCACAAGCGCAATTGCACAAGCAATGCAAGATTTGACCGGCGGTGGCGGAAGTGGCAATGCGTAAAACTGAATGTTTAATCAAAAACAAGTAATCAACAATGAAACTTATTGGTTTAATTACGGCGTTGTATGTAAACATCGCCATGATCGCGGGTTTGAATGATCCGCAAATGAAGGTGTCGCCCGTTGGATTCCTCAAAATGTTGTTAGAGAACAACGCAACGACACAAGTTGTCAACATGTCGGAATTGCTGAAAGGGCAAGACCAACAAATCAAAGTACGATACATGAATCGCGGAACGGAAGACGACGTTTCCGATCGCGACGATTGCGAAACAAGCGTCACCGCCGAATGGCAGACGTGCGAGATCGGACACGGCATGTATTCCAAAATCGGCATATTGATCACCGACGATCAAATGCGTACGTACGAAGCAGAAGCCGCAAAGACCGCCGCCGCACAAATCAATGGCGTCAATACACTTCAAACCCCGCTTATGGTTGGATTGTACCAAACGTTATTGACGAAGGTGAACGGACTTGTTCAAAAGATCGACGCGAATTTGGTGTCCGCAATGGCGTCCAAATGGGGCGTGAACGCTGCATACGGCGACGCGAACGCACATGAAATCACCTTCGGCACGACCGCAAGTATGAATGACGGCGTTGTGAAACTTCTTGCAGACGCGGAAGCCAACGAAGTTGCGGGCGATCTTCTTGTGTGTGGTTCGGGTGTTGTACGTCAATTTGATTTGTACAATCGTTTCAAAAATGGATTCGACGCCGCCGGTATCGGTGCAATGGGACTGAATACATACGTTGATCCGAAGACCGCAACCAAATGGGGTGCAAACCATTTCGGCGTATTCGGCAAAGGTTCAATCGGCTTCGTTCCGTGGAACAAAAACGTTGGTGATTATGCAGGCGAACGCGGCGGAAGTGCCTTCTTCACGCTTCCAATGCCGGTACAACTTGCAAACGGCGAATTGTCGCAACTCATGTTCGATTGCCAATTGAAATACAAAGATTGTCCGGTTTACGACGACAACGGAAAGAAGGTTGCCGATCGTGGTTGGGTACTTCTTGTTGGTCTGCATTACGGATTATTCGTTGCGCCCAATGATATGTATGCCGTTGGTGATCCGTTGCGTGGTGTCAATGGTGCATTCCATTACATCGCAAAAGCCGACGACGGCGCAACCGCCGTACGTCCGACCGCTGACGCCGTGTTCCACACCGAACCCGCGCCGACGCCTTCAAGCGAATCCGTTGCACCCGCAAGTGAATCAAGCGCAAGCGAAAGCGAAAGCGCGTCCGAATCGCAGGCATAAACGAACGTATAAAAACGAACAAACATGACGTTTGATTGTTTAGTTGGATTTATTGGTTTGTCGTCCAATGTGTCGGGGGAAGTCCAATCCGGATTGTACGCCGACGCATTGCCCGACATTTCCGAAGCGTCCGTCGCCAAATTGGTTGACGGCGAACAAGGGGTGTCGGATTTGTGGAAGGAGATTGAGAAACGCGCCATTTTGAAATTCCGCACGTTTTTCATTCGCGAAGTCAACGAAGCGCACAAGATTTCGGATCGTGACAAATGCGAATGCCTTATTTGCGAACACAAAGATTTGTTGGCAACGGCATTATGGTATTTGATCGGCGAAGAGATCATGAACGCCCGTGCGACATCAAGCCGCATGAACACATATACGACGATTGACCATACGAAGGCGCGCGAAATGCGTGACGAATTCCATGTCCAATTCACACGTGAACTTGAAGTTGCCGTGCATGGAATAGACGTTCATGCGTCCGCGTGTTTCACATGCGCCGATCAACCGGAGATCAACGACATCATGGTATTTCGTGAACCAATCATTTGACAAAGTATGTTGCGCATTGAAACAAACATGGACGTGGTTGTCAACAAGATTGACAAAGCAATGTCGGATTTGGACATTGACCGCATGACACGTTTGCAGGCGTCAACGTTGTTGGCACTCATGCGCAAGCGCATACACACCGAAGGTCTTGCGTCCGACGGACGACCAATCGGGAAATATTCCACGTATTATTTTTCGAAGGTACGTCCCAAATACGGGCGCAAAGAAGGTGACAAAGTCGTGTTGTCGTTGACACGTTCAATGGAACAAGGCATGGTCTTGTTTCCGATCGCAAAAGGCACGGCAATTGGGTACGCAACACCGGAATTATTCCAACGCGCCAAATGGCAGGAGAAACGACCCGCGTATGGATCACGTGCGATCTTTTCGCCGACTGAATCCGAACGATTGATCGTTGAAGAAATCGGGCGCAATTACATCAAAGAAGTTTTCGGGCAATTATGAACGAAATTGTATCAATAATCAATGCAAAGATCGGCAACGAAGCCGGATTGGACAACGTGACATTGTTTGGCGTTGCCGAACCGGTTGTGCGACGCGAAGGTGATTACATGGACGTTGTCGTGCCGGTCATAATCATGCCGGACGGCGAATGTACGGACGTTTTACACGACGACATACGCGACATCACGTCATATCACCGGTTGAAACAAAAGTCATATACGACGATCATGTCAAAAGGATTCGGAAACGATCCGCAACGTGCCGTTGTGTACGACATGTCGTTGGTGGTTTATGGCAAACGTTCGGCAATTGATTTCATGCGTCTTGAACGTATTTGCGTGCGTGCGATTGAAGACGTTGCAATGCGTGACAAATCCGTGCAAACGGAAGTCACAACAACGAATTTCAATCGAATCGAAGTTTGGCAATCGGAATATGCCGGTTTGCCGTTCCCGATTGAACCGGATATTTTCTTATTCAAAATCAATTACAAATTGACGCGGGTTCAAAGTCCGTGTCACTAAATATTCACAAATATGATCTACAAAAAATCATGTACGGAAGGCATTGGCGCATTGGTGCATAAATGCGATCCATGCGACACGCCCGAAATGGGACGTGTTCGTTCCCTTATTCTCATAAAGAAGGGGACACAAATTGATTTCCCGTTGTCCGTTGAACAATGGCGCGCGGCGATCGAAGCCGGATCAATTATCGTCATTCCGAAGACGATTGGTTCGTTTGACGGCGGCACACCGAAGACCGGCGACGGGTACGGCGACGACACCGAAAAAGTATTGTCAACCGATTATGTATTGTCCGTCAAAGACCCTGCATACAAAGACAATCACGATTTTTGGAAGGCGGCGTCACGTCACAAATGGAACATCGCGTATCGCACGGAAACGCTTTTGCATTACGTGGACGCGGATTGTTCGATCACGGCAAAAGCACCCGTCGAAGAAGGTTTGGATTCGCGCGTTGTATGGAACGTCGAAATCAAGTGGAATGCACAAGAAGACCCGAAGGCAGTTGAATTTGAGCCGATCGCCGAATTCATTGATTGCATTGAAGTACGCGACGGATCTTCAAGCGCAAGCGCAAGCACAAGCGCAAGCACGGCGGAATGATCAAAGCGGGGCGCGTTGTGGATTGCTCATGACGCGTTCCGCACTTTTTTCACCAATTAAAACATCGTAACATGGTACATTATCAAGGCGAAGACATTGAATTTGCATTGTCGTTGATCAAACTTTCGCAAAATGACATGCAATCATGGTCGGAAGCGCAACGCATTGTTGCGTACTTTTATACGCACACCAATCATATTGCGAAGTTTTCTTCGTTGAACGAATCCGGATATGGCAATTTGGTCGTATCTTCGCCAACGCAATTGACGGGCGTGATCCGATCGGCGGACACGCGTGTCATGTCGGGCGATTTGTACGTTGACATATACATTTATCCGACGAATGGTGACATCGAACAAATACGTCGCTTCCAAACCGGAATCAACATTATTTCAACACCAATCAAACAAGAAACGAAGTTATGATCATAATTGAAGTGAGATTCGGGGCGATCAATGGAAACGCGATCACGATTGACGACGCGTTGTCACCAATATCAACAAACCCCGTACAAAACAAAATCATTGCGGCGGCATTGGACGCGATCGAACAACAAATAGAAAGCGTTGCCGCGAATGTGCCAAAAGAAGTCGTGTCCGTTGAAGATTACGACGCATTGTTCGACATCGAAGACCCGTCAACCGAAGTTGTGTACATTACCGAAGACACCGGCGAATTGTACACGTACAACGGCGAAGAATTCGTGTTGTCCACGAATCGAAAGATTGACAACACCATTTATGTTGACGACATCGGTGCGTTGATTGACATGTCATTGCCCGCCGGTGTTTATCCGGTGGCGTGTGTGACACCATTGACAACGGAATCGTACACATTGAATGTGTCGTCCGCATTGCGCGGTCGTATTCGTTTGTTGACCGGTCGCATGGGATATGCCGTCACATTGAACGGGCGTTGGTCGTGGACAAAATATTCGTTCGAAGGACACACGCATTCCGTTGAACAAATCACCGGATTGGCGGACGCAATCGCGGCGGCAACAACGACGAAGCAAGACAAAACGGACAACACATTGCAGACGTCCGACAAAACGATCGTCGGTGCAATCAATTCGTTGTTGGCACAAATGCAAAACATCATTCACGCGTTCACCATTGATTTTCAAGACGCGCGCGAAATAGTGCAAATGCGCAATCTAAAAGGCGCAATCAAACTGACAAAGATTGTCACCGACAACGTGTCTTCGTTGAAAGTGTCAATCAATGGTACATTGCAGACGATCACGTTGACAAACGGCGCGTGGACGGGCGAAATATCCGTACCGGACAACGCATTGTTGGTATGGCAAATCGGACGTACAACCGCCGGATCAATTGCAGACATAAACGTTCAATACATTTATAATTCATAATCATGGCAACAAACGCAAATTGGTGGCGTATGGCACGAAACGCCGCCGGAAATCAAACGATATTCGTTGATTGGGATTTGGGTGCGGATTATAAAGGCGGTGACGGAACACCGGAACACCCGTTTGGCACGATTTCGCATGGTTGGAACGTCAAACGCGCCGCCAATATCACACCAACGGGTGCGGTCGTACGTGGACACGGAAACGAAGCATTCGTCGGCAATCACGCATTCACAATCATTGGCGATTATTGGGGCGCGGCAATTTATGACGGCGGCGGAACGTCGCAAATCATTTATTGCACAATGCGCAATCTTATTTACTTAAACGGCGGAACGACGATCGACGTTGATTACGGCGTATCACCTTATGGAAATAATATCCACGCCGCCTTTGCGGGCTGCGGGCGGGCTGACTATGCGGGCGCTGCGTACGATGCGAACTATGTGTACGGCGTGGCTTCTTCGCCTATTCTTATAGGGAATTCCAAAATGTATCGCGGTTGCATTGGCGGTCTTCAATCAACGGGTTGGAACATTTACGCGAAGATCAAATGCACGCCATACGTCGCAAATCAAAACACATGCGGAACGACGTTCGGCGGATATAGTTTGAGCGCGACGGCGCGAATCGGCAATTGCGTGGTTTACGATTTGCCGTTGCAAGTGCGCGCAATCGGAAAATCGGCACAAACGAAAGCCGGTTACATGTACCGGTGGATATTCGGAAAAGTTGATTTCATTTTGGAACACAACGATTATTTCTACCAATGTTTGTTCGCGTCGGATTGCCGCATGTTTTACGTGGACAAAACGTCCGGCACGGATTACACGAACAAACGTTTGAAACTGATTCCGCGCGAAGGAGAAAACGAAACGCCGTCGTTCACATACGTTGCAAGTGACACGGAATTGGATTTCACCGGAACGGCAACCGGCGGCGCAATGATCGTCGAAGGTGTCGGGATCAAATCCATTTACGACGCATTGTTGGCGTTGTATGCAAACGGACATATCACGATCAATCCGGCAACATACTTCGATTCAAATTGCATTTGGTCGGAACTGACATCAAATCAAATCTTCAACAATCCGGAACAATACGATTTCACGACGAAAGAAGATTCGCCCGCCGTGTTGAATCAATGGCATTATTTGGGCGCATTGCCGCCGTCATTGAACATTCCGATTTTGGGCACGGGCAATTCCGGATCGGACGGCGTTGCCGGTTGTTGGGACAACCGATCCATTGACGGGTGTTTGAAGGTCGAAAACGGATTGATCAAGATTGACACGGCGTCGCAAGAAACGTCCGGACGGATCATGTCAAAGGTGATCCGCACCAATCCGTATGAAGTGCAATACAATGGTGTGTATGCCAATTTGACGCGCCGAATCAAGAATGGTTGGATCGCTTCGAAAAACAACCCGTTTGGCGAAGAAACGCACGCCGACGCGAATTTGCAAGCGACATTGGCGGAAAATACGAAATACATCGTCAAAGGTTCGCGCGTGACGTTCGACGACGAAGTGTACGACATACATTCAGTCATTGACACGATCAATGCCGAAAATTTTGTTGCGCAATTCGAAACGTCCGAAGGATATGTGATCGAAATTCTTGACGCGAACATTCCGGACGTCGTATATTGCCGTTGCCGTTCAATGGTATATGGTCGCGCCGGATTGGGCGAAACGCTGAAACCGCAAATCACGTATTTCAACGACGGAAATTCTTGCATTCTTTTCCACGGACGTGTGATCGTACCGGACGAATCGTTCATTTGCGACAATGCCGAACAATTCTACGTGTGCGACAACAACGGCGTTGTGAATTCGTCCGCGACTGATTATTCCATTGCGGTGATCTTCGACGACCGCGAAACCATACCGGAAGGCGAAGAAAGAATCGGCGGTGTGACGAAGTGGATTCCGGCACAAAAATTCGGCGAATACTTCGCAATGAAGAATGCCGGTGCAATCACCGAATTGGAGATACCGCAAATCGGAAGCGTTCCGAAATCGTCCGGACATTACATGTGTTTCACAAAGAATGGCGGCGGTGCGCAAATTAGTGGGTACAAATCAATATTAAATCAAGCGTTCATGCAATTTGCCGTATTCGTGACGATCGTGTCCGAATTGGACGTGGACGTTGAAGAAGAAACGACGATATGATTGATCAATCAAAAATAATCGTTTTGGGTTCGTTGTCGTTGCGTGGTTCAAGACAATCACGCACGACGGCGACGACCAATGACGTATTGCGTGCAATATCGTTGCGCGCGTCGCGAACGAAGAAGACCAATGCAGCGTCGGACGACGTGTTGAAAGCGTCATCGGCTGCAATTGCGGGATATGAACATTCGGGCGGAACATGGACGCCGCCGGAAGATCTTTCATACGTCACCATTGACATGTGACGTGCAAACGCGAATCCGGTGAATCCACGCCGCCTTTGCGGGCTGCGGGCAGGCTAACAATGCGAACAATGCGAACAATGCGAACAATGTGTACGGCGTGGCTTCTTCAAATATTCAAATCCAAATACAACGCGCCGGATTATCGCGTCGCCTATAAAATGGCGGAACATATATTTTGAAACTTTTATGAGTAGCAATATGCGAAAATTGAAATGTAAAAGAATAGGCAATCAATGAAACGTTACGGGAAAACCGAATGTTTGTATGAAGAAATTTGCAGCGAATACACAATCGAAAGAGCAATGCGGCATTCGCTAAACAAACACAAGTACCCGAACATGCGTGTGCCGGATTACACACGCGCACAAAAATACATGATTGCGCATTGGGACGAATGCAAAGAAAACGTCCGTCGATCATTGACATCGGAAACATACCAATTCAACCCGTTGCACCCGTTCAAAGTGTACGAACCGAAAGAAAGGATCATAAATTGTCCGCAATTTTATCCGGACAAAATCATTTTGACGTGTGTTTACATGGTATTGCGTGAATACTTTTATTCAAAATTCGTTCGCAATACATACAATTGTATCAAGGGTCGTGGAATCCATGACGCGAAACGTGCGATTGAACGTATCATGAACAAATATCCGTTATGGTACTATTGCCAAACGGACATTCGGAAGTTTTATCCGACGATCCGACATGACGTGTTGAAAGCGGATTTGGCATGTGTATTCAAAGACACAAGGATTTTGCGGATATTGTATGCGGTTGTGGATATGTTCCACGAAGGCATTGACGAAGAAACGTTGGAAGAAATCGGCATTGCGATTGGCGTGAATCTTTCACAACTTATGGCAATATTGATCATGATTCCGATTTTGCGCGACATCAATGAACGTTGGAAATATCCGTGTGTCGGATTTACTGACGACGTATGGGTTGCGATTCCGACGAAGAAGGAATGTCACGTGTTCATGGATTGGTATGTCAGACGTTGCAAAAAACGCGGCATGGTTGTCAAACCGAATTACCGGATTGCGCCAATGAACGAACCATTGCGCATGATCGGGTATGAATTCCGGTTGGACGAAGACAACAAAGAATATACGTTGTTGGGAAAAGACATCAAAATGCGCATGAAACGCCGCGCACGGCAATTGGAACGTATGAATGTTGACGACGAATATTGGAAACAACAAATGGCGTCATATTTCGGTTGGTGCAAACACGCCCGTTGTCGAAATCTTATGCGCAAAACGTTTGGTGAACGTTACAAATTATTTGAAAAGAATATGCAAACATTCAAAGACATCAAAGGAAGCGAAATCGGTGAATTCGGCATACCGAAAAAAGATCGTGTGTCCGTCACCGCATTGGAAAGCGTCATGATATGTTTTGACGACGCGCAAATCGTACAAATCAAAAGCGTGGACGAAAAGACCGGCGAAGAAGTCACGAAAGAAAAATTGGCGGTCAAATTCCGGTACGCCGCAACGGACAAAGACGGCAACAATGAACCGACCGGCGCGTCGTTGTATTTCATATCCGGTTCGCCGTCATTGCGTGATCGCTTGTTGAAGGTTCGATCGTCAATGCCGTTCATTGGCATGATCGTCAAACACGGCAATCGCAAAAAGTATTATGCAATCGAATAAATCCAATAAATCCAATATAAACAATCAAACGAAAGGGAAAACCATTATGAAAAAGTAAATCATTATGCAACAATCATTGAATATTATTCCGTTTTTGCAAACATACATGGCGCAATTCATTGTCGTCGCCGTTGTGTATTTTCTTGTGTTGATCGCCATTTTTCTTGACTTGTGGGCGGGAATACGCAAGGCAAAACAACGCGGTGAATTCCGGTCTTCTTTCGGATTACGCAAGACGATCGGCAAAGTGTCGAATTACTACAATATGTTGTTCGTCGTGACGATCATTGACATCATACAAATGTTGGCGATCTTGTTATTGAACGAACACACGACAATGACGTTGCCCGCGTTGCCATTCTTGACGTTGGGCGGCGGAATCTTCGCATGTGCGATCGAAGGCAAAAGCATTTTCGAAAAGAACACCGACAAAGAAAAAGCGCGTGTGCAAGAAACGGCAAAAATGTTGTCCGAAATACTCAAAAACAAGGACAATCAAGAAATGTTAGGTGCGTTTTTGCAGTATGTACAACGCCCGAATACTGAATCGAACGAATAATCAACCATGTCAACAACCGCATACAAATATATGGAACGCGCACGCGCGCATGTCATTGCCGCGATCCGGATTGGTTTTCTTGTGATCGCCGCCGCATTCGCCGTCGTCGCCATGTGCATATATGCGGTTGTTGATCTTTTAGAAGACTAAATCATGAAGAAAAACGATTTGATTATCAAATTGAAACGCGCATACATGTGCGAACGATACACGATCGGACACATGCGGATTGACGAAGCGCAATTCCGTTGTGACACGATCGAAGACAAAGTGCGTGACGTGAACCGGAACGGGAAATTTGACAACGGAGAAAAGAAGATCGCGAAAGTCACGGCAATTCCGTTCGGAACGTACGAAGTATCAATGCGCATTGTTTCGCCGTCGTATTCAAAGAAAAAGGCGTTTGCGTTCACCGAAGGTCGAATGCCGCGATTGTTGGAAGTACCCGAATTTTCCGGTGTACTTATACACACCGGAAACACCGAAGAAGATTCGGCGGGTTGCATAATCGTTGGCGAAAACAAGGTTGTCGGAAAAGTGATCAATTCCATGCAAACATTCAAGAAATTGTGGCGTATATTGGACGAAGCACACAAAGAAGGTCGAAAAATATATATCACGATCGAATAATCTTAAACATCAAAGATATGAAGAAATCGAAGACATCAACAAACAAACCGGCACAACGTGTCGCGTTTGTGATCATTGCAATCATGGCGGCAATCGTCATGGCGTGTTGTTTCACGTCGTGCAAGACACCCGCCGCCGTATCAACCACAACCGACACACAAGATTCGTCGCGTACCGATCACCGCGAATCGTTGGCAATGGCTGATTCTCTACATTCCGGAATAAAGACGATCCATGACACGATCATTATTCACGACACCATATACCGGAACGAAAAGGTTGTGCGCGACGCGGAAACGGAAACCGAAACGACAATCCATTTTGGCGAAGGTGGCGGAACGTACAATGCGAAGACCGGCGACGCAACCAATGTCACCGGTGTCGGGACGAAGGAATCGAAGAAGGAACACGAATTGCGCGAACGCGTCGAACAACTGATCCATGACAACACGACGTTGAAACATGAAGTGGATTCCGTCGTTGACGCGAACACGACGTTGAAACACGAATTGGATTCGGCGCGCAAGGTCAATACGATCATTCATGCCGGAACGGAAACGAAGCCGGTTGAAATGACGAAATGGCAACGTTTCATGTACACGTCCGGAATCGTCGCATGGTGCGTCGTGATCATTCTTGTGATCATTGGAATCATAAAGTTGTTGCGCAAATTCAAAGTCATTCCCGTATGATCAAAGTTGTTGTCGTCAATCCGGAATCCGACAAACCATTGTGCGTGTGCGGTTGCGTGAACAACGAAGCCGGACAACGGATCGCGTTTGAAATGGAAGAATGGTTGATCCGGTCGTATCGTCTTGTTCAAATATGGCATGACGGACGATTGTTTGAACAACCGGCATTGCGTTATTTGCAGGCGCATTGCATATCGTCGGGCGAACCGGCGTTGTATATTCATACACGCGGCGCATTCAACGTGTGGAACACAACACGCGCAACACATCGCATGTGGGAATACGAATTCGGCAAATGTCGCGACAAATATTTTCACATTGTCAATACTGATCGTCCAATGGTCGCAACGCCGTTCACCGGATCGGGCAAAGACACATGGTACAACGGATTCGTCGCCAACGCTGCGGCTTTTGCTGCAATACCGGAGATCAAACCGGACGCAAACCGGTTCGTCTTCGAAAGTATCTTCGCCGGATCGGACGTCAATGTGATTGGAACGATCTTCGACAACATCGGAAACGACAACAAAGGAATCATGCGTCAATATCTTTTCAAAAACTACAAGTGACATGGATATATTATATGTGATCGGCTGCGGCTCTAATTGGGACAACAAAGAATTGCGCTATTCATTACGATCAATCGAAAGATTCGGGCGCAACGTTGGACGCGTATTCATTGCCGGATATTGTCCGGATTTCATTGATCAATCCGTCGTGACGTGGATTCCATGTCCGGACGAATACGATTTCAAACACAAGAATATTTTGCGTTGTATCGAAAAAGCGGTTGCAGAATCCGACATCGCCGACGATTTTTTGTATTCGTCCGACGATCATTTTTACATTGCCGAAACGGACTTCGACCAATACCCGATATTCCGGAAGGGTGCGCTTCCGTCGAAACGCAAACCCGAAGACGGCGAATTTGATTACAACACATCGTTGGTGGCGACACACAAGTTGTTGACGGCGGCGGGTTTGACGACGCACAATTTCAGTTGGCACGGCAACACGCATTTCAACAAAACATTGTTCAACGAACCGCAATTCGCCGCAATGCGTGAATTGTCGTATGGTTTGACCGGTGGCGTTGAACCGACGTGTCTTATGCTGAATTATATGTTGGCAAAACGTCCGTTCGAATGGGTGCAACGTCACGATCGCAAATATGGTGACGAAACGACGCGCGAAGAATTCTTCAATGGATTGGACGAAAACCGCGAATGTTTCAGTTGTTCGCCGAATGTCATGCGCACGTATCTTGCAACGTATCTTGCGGAACAATTCCCGAACAAATCCAAATACGAACGTTGGTGACATGGAAGTGCAAGCGGACAAAGATTTGATCGAAATGTGGGACAAAGCGTCCGCACGTGACGCACGCGGCAAACGCAATGCGAAGAAGACCGCACCGACGGAACACGCGTTGCAAGTCGGTTGCGTGCGTTGGTATCGCGAAACATACCCGCAATGGTGGGATTTGTTGATCGCCATTCCGAACGGCGGCAAACGCAACATCGGTGTCGCGCGCAAGTTACAAGCCGAAGGCGTGATCGCCGGTGTGCCGGATTTGTTTTTGGCAATACCCGCCGGACGTTTCCACGGATTATTTCTTGAACTCAAAAACGGCAAATCGAATGACACGACGGCGAACCAACGACGCGTCATGTTGAAGTTGTCATTGAAGTTGTACAAAACCGAAGTCGTACGGACACACGAAGAATTTGTGAAAAAAATTCAAGAATATTTGCAGCCGTTGACAAAAAGTTGTAATTTTGCAGTCGGAAATGAAACATAGGTGCAAAAAAGGTTTGGTGAAAGACCGGTGGTTTTGCCGCCGGTTTTTTGTTTGTCGGCAATTGGTCGGCAAAAATAGTGCATGAAAAAAGCCGAACCCCTTATATTTCAAGCGATTCGGCAATTCAATTTGTGATCCATGCAGGATTCAAACCTGCAACCCCCACATCCGTAGTGTGGTACTCTATTCAGTTGAGCTAATGGACCCGGAGGTGTCCCCGTCTTGCGGGGAAACCGGCCTCCGCCGGAAGGGGAATATCCCCTTTGTTTTGAAAAGAGAACCAGCTTGCGCTGGTTGGCGGTGCGGACGAGACTCGAACTCGCGACCTACGGCGTGACAGGCCGGTATTCTAACCAACTGAACTACCGCACCAGATAGTCTCCTTTTCAAAAGCGGGTGCAAAAGTACTGCTTTTTTCTGACATGTGCAAATATTTTTGCATTTTTTTTCAAAAAAAGTGCATTTAGGGGCGTTTTTTTGCCTCTTTTGCCGCCCGATGGGCAGATTTTTGTGCCAAACGACGCTCTTTCGCACTCATTTCCGGATTCTTGTAACCATTCTGTCTTACGTCTTTTCCGGTGATGATTTCGTACCATACACACGCAGCCGTATATCGTCCGTACGTATAGTTCAAATGATACCCGTCGCGGCAGAATGTGTCGCCTAATTTGGTCTCACGTCCATATTGAATGGCTGCTCCGCAAGGAATAAGCGGCAGTTTGATCAGTTTGGTACAAGCCTGAATGCTATCCCACATCTCGGCCTGCGAGTTATGATAGGTCGGATACGCAGGGTGCGTCGCATCTTGGCTGTACGCCCAAGTCTGCATCCAATAGATCTTCGCCTTCGGCTGATACGCTCGAACGGTATCCACCAGCATGTCGAGCCACGGCTCATAGGACGAACGCACGCCGCTGAAATGGCTTGCCTGCTGGAGCGAGATAATATCGTATTCCCCGTCCAGCAACGCTTCGCGCAAAGAAACCGTGTCCTTTATCACCCGTTTCTGGAGATGCGGAATATAGGACTCCCGTGCTCCAACCGAATGGCGATGGTTGGTACACACGCGATGCGAATACGCCGCCGTGTCGCGCATTAAAAACTCGGCATGCTGCTCCAACGAGCAACCGCCATAATACAGATTATGAACCTCCACCTGCACGCCTTTCGCGTCGCAAAGCGGCACTAACTCCTGCTCCACGGCATCCCATGAAAACGAGTTGCCGACACAAAGGATTCGGATTACTAATAAAATATTAATGAGCTTCAAGCCAGTTTCCTCCTACGCCACATTCGGCTATTAATGGTATGGATAAATGTACAGCATTCTGCATCTCGGACACAACGATCTCTCGCACGCGATCCACTTCGTCCTTCGGCACATTGAAATTGAGTTCGTCATGGACCTGCATAATCATCTGTGCGCGCAGCCCTTCCTCTTTGAGCCGCCGATGAATAGAGACCATCGCCATTTTGATGATATCCGCTGCGGTTCCTTGAATAGGTGCATTTACCGCATTGCGCTCTGCGAAAGCGCGCACGGTAGCATTATGTGAGTTGATGTCCGGCAGATAGCGTTTCCGCCCAAAGAGCGTCTCCGCGTACCCGCGTACGCGCGCCTGTTCCTTTTGAGATTCAATATAACTGATTACCCGAGGGAAAGCCGCGAAATAATCATCAATGAGCTGTTTCGCCTCCGTGCGGCTGCATCCTAACTGTTGGGACAAGCCAAAAGCGGATATTCCGTAAATAATACCAAAATTAGCGGTTTTGGCTTTTCGCCGCTGGTCTTTGGAGACTTCTTCAATCGGCAGACCGTATATTTTCGCAGCCGTAGCCGCGTGGATATCCTGACCGGAACGGAATGCCGCAAGCATGTGTTCGTCCTGGCTGAAATGCGCCATGAGCCGCAGCTCGATCTGGCTGTAATCGGCGGAAAGGAACAGACATCCGTCATCGGGAATAACCGCTTCGCGGATGAACCGCCCGCGCTCGGAGCGTATCGGCAGGTTCTGCAGGTTCGGATTGCTGCTGGAGAGCCGCCCGGTAGCCGTCACAGTCTGGTTATACGTTGTATGGATCTTACCGTCCTTGGGATCAATATATCCCGGCAAAGCAGAGATATAGGTGGAGATCAGTTTCTTCAGTTCCCTCTGCTCCAAGATCAGCCCCACAATCTCATGTTTGTCTCGCAGAGCGGATAGCACTTCTTCCGAAGTGGAATATTGTCCGTTCTTGGATTTCTTGGCTTTTGCATCCAGTTTGAGTTTGTCGAAAAGCAGTTCGCCCACCTGACGCGGACTATTGATATTGAAAGTCTCGCCCGCCAGATCATAGATGCGCTGCTCCAGAGCATTCAGTTCCTCCGAGAGCGTTTGCTCCGCCTGACGCAGCTTATCCACATCGATCCGCACGCCCGCTGCCTCCATCTCACGCAGAACAGGCACGAGCGGCAACTCCACTTCGTTATAGAGCGTCCAGAGATCCGCATCGGCTTTGAGCGCAGCAAAATCCGGCTCCTTATACGGATTAAATGCCACTTCAGGGTTCAGCAGATACTGGCAAAGTCGGTTCTCAATCGTATCGAAAGAGGGGGTTCCTGTTACAGAAGACGGATCTCCGGCTTCTGGAGATTCCTCCGCAGCCGCAAAAAGATCAAGCTGGTTAGGGTCTGCAGGTTTGGGTGCCTTGGCAGGCTTACTAGAAGAACTAGTTAAACTAGAAGAACTAGTTAAACTAGAAGAACTAGTAGAACTCGAAGCCCCGAGTTTACGCAGAAGCGTGTTGAACTCCAGTTCGCGATAGAGCGCACTAAGTGCCTCTATATCCGGTTCTTTTTTCGCAAGGAGCGTCTCATCCAACGCAATCGGTACATCCGTGCGAATCGTAGCAAGGAAACGGGAGAACTTAATCTCCTCGGTCTGGCTCTCCACCTTGGTTCGCAGCGCCCCTTTGATCTCATCGGTATGCGCCAGCATCGTATCAATCGAGCCAAACTGCTGCAGAAGCGCCACAGCTGTTTTCTCACCCACTCCTTTGCAACCGGGGATATTATCGCTCGCATCGCCCATCAGACCCAATAAGTCAATGACCTGCGACTGATTTTGCAGACCGTACTTATCGCACACCTCTTTCGGACCCATTAACTCAAAGCCTCCTGTATGCCGCGGGCGATACATGAAGATATGATCGGACACCAACTGGCCGTAATCCTTATCCGGCGTAGCCATATAGACCTCAAATCCCGCTTCCTCACCTTTCTTCGAGAGCGTTCCGATCACATCGTCCGCCTCAAATCCGGGGACCTCCAGCACAGGTATATTCATCGCCTGCAAGAGGTTTTTGATCACCGGAACCGCTTTTCGGATATCTTCCGGAGTCTCGGGACGTTGGGCTTTGTATTGCTCATACGCCTCGTGGCGGAAAGTGCCACCCGGAGGGTCAAAAGCCACTCCGACATGCGTCGGGTTGATCTTCTTCAACAGATCTTCGAGCGTGACCGCGAAACCGAAAATAGCAGAGGTGTTCTCCCCTTTGCTATTCATCCGCGGCGCGCGGATAAACGCATAATACGCACGGAAGATCATCGCATAGGCGTCTATTAGCAGTAGTTTTCTCATATTATTACCATTTAATGGGTTCTATGCCGTGATTGATCAGATAATTATTCGCTTGACTGAAATGTCCGCAGCCGTCAAATCCGCGATAGACAGAGAGAGGCGAAGGGTGCGAAGTCTGGAGAACCAGATGCTTGCGGCGGTCGATGAACTGACCTTTGCGCTGGGCGTACGATCCCCAGAGCATAAAGACCAAATGAGTGCGTTCCCTATTGAGCGCCTCAATAGCCGCATCGGTCAGTTCCTCCCAACCTTTTCCTTGGTGGCTGCCGGCGCGATGCGCCTCCACCGTCAGAGTGGCATTCAGCAGAAGCACTCCCTGCTCCGCCCAACGACGCAAATCGCCGCTGGCAGGAATAGGAGTACCTAAATCGCGATGAATCTCCTTATAGATATTCATCAGCGAAGGAGGAATAGCCACTCCCTCCGGCACCGAGAAAGAGAGTCCCATCGCCTGACCTTCCTCATGATAAGGATCCTGACCGATGATCACAACCCGCACACGGTCAAACGGACACGAGTCAAAAGCATTAAAAATAAGACCTGCCGGTGGGAAACACCGACGGGTCTGGTATTGTTGGCGCACATAAGAGGTCAGGAGTTCGAAATAAGGTTTGTCAAACTCCGCCTGCAGCACGCGCTGCCAAGATGAGTCTATGCGCACATTCATCAGTCTACGATTAACATAGCATCGCCATAGTCGCCGAAGCGATACCCTTCTTTCACTGCCTCTTCGTATGCATGCATCGTATTCTCATAGCCTGCGAAAGCAGCAACCATGAGCAACTGGCTCGAACAAGGCATATAGAAATTGACGAAGAAACTATTGGCGGTAGCAAAATTATAGGGCGGGAAAATGAACTTGTTGGTCCATCCGTCGTACTCTTTGAGCAAGCCGTTAGTGCCCGCAACATGCTCCATAGCGCGCATCACTTCCGTACCGACTGCACAGACGCGACGCTGCTCATCGTGCGCGCGGTTGACAGCATCTGCCATCTTAGCCGGCAAGATGATCTGCTCCGACTCCATCTTGTTCTTCGTCAGATCCTCCACGTCTATCTCTTTGAATATACCCAGGGACACATGGCTGGTCATGAACGTGGTCTCGATGCCGCGGATCTCCATTCGTTTGAGCAACTGTTTGGAGAAATGCAGCCCCGATGCAGGCGCTGCTACGGCTCCCACCTTGTCCGCAAAGATCGTCTGGTAACGCTCAACATCCATCTCGCGCACCGGCTGGTCATGGAAAGTCTGCTGGTACTGCTCCTGCGTTTGGGGATCCATCGGGCGACGGATATATTTCGGCAGCGGCGCATTACCCAAAGCGTAGAGTTTGGGAACGAATTCCTCATTGTCATAGTCCGTCAGGAAACGGAAAGTACGTCCGCGGCTGGTCGTATTATCAATCACTTCCGCAACGATAGCCGGGTCTTCCTCAAACGTCAATTTATTACCGATACGGATCTTACGCGCCGGCTCTACCAGCACGTCCCAGTATCTCATCCGGTGGTTCAGTTCACGGAGGAGAAACACCTCAATCAGGGCGTTTGTCTTCTCCTTATGCGCCCATAAACGAGCAGGGAAAACTTTGGTGTCGTTGAAGACAAACAGGTCGCCCTCGTCGAAATACTCTACCATCTCCGGCAAAGTCTTATGCTCCACTTCGCCACTCTTGCGATGGAGTACCATCAAACGCGCCTCATCGCGATAGGGCGCGGGAAATTGAGCTATTAACTCTTCTGGCAGTTTAAACTTAAACTGACAGAGTCTCATATCATTGGATTTATACATATTCTTCGTTTAGTTGTGCCAAAAATTGGTCTATCGTCATACAATCCTCAACTCGTGTATCCCCTACTCTCGTTCTTCTCAGAGCAGTAAGGTACGCTCCTGAATTCAGTTTCTCGCCTATGTCGCGCGCCAGAGCACGGATGTACGTTCCTTTGGAGCACACGACGCGGATGGTCAGTTGCATCTTTTCCTCATCAAAAGAGAGCACCTCGATCTCGTCTATCTTGAGCAATTTGGGTTTGAGTTCCACCTGCTCGCCCTTCCGCGCCAATTCGTACGCCCGTTTGCCATTCACCTGAACGGCAGAGAACATAGGCGGCACCTGCCATAACTCTCCGATAAAAAGCGGAATCGTCTCATCAATCAGAGCGCGGTTGATATGGGCGGTGGGATAAGTGGCATCCACCTCTTTCTCCATATCAAACGAAGGGGTCGTTGCGCCTAACTGCAACGTAGCAATATACTCCTTCACATCCGCTTGGAGCGCCTCGATCATCTTCGTCTTCTTTCCCGTGCAGATGATCACGACTCCTGTTGCCAAGGGATCCAGCGTGCCGGAATGGCCTACCTTCAGTTTCTTCGTCCCTAACTTGCGGCAGAGGTTATAACGCACCTTCGCCACCAGGTCAAACGAGGTCCAGCGCAGAGGTTTGTCAAAAGCCAGTATTTCGCCTGCTTCAAAATCCCACATATCAGCAGACGGTAGTAATGATCGCCACAGTACCTACTATTGCGCAGTAAACGGCAAAATATACCAAGCGCTGGCGGCGCACAATCTCAATCATAAAACGGCAGGCGAAACAGCCCGTAGCGAACGCTGCCACAAATCCCACCAGGGCAGGCACGACACCCAAACCGACGGTGATCTCGCCTTGCAGCAATTTCAGCAAATCCAAAAAGGCTTCGCCTAAAATAGGAATAAGCACCATGAGAAAGGAGAACTGAGCCACACTCTCTTTCTTCACTCCGCATAACAAACCAGTAGCGATCGTGGATCCCGAACGGCTCAGACCGGGCAGAACCGCACAAGCCTGCGCCAGACCGATGATGATCGCGTCCTTGTAAGTCACCTCATGTCCTTCGCCCGCACGCCTCTTCTGCAGCCACTCGCTCAACGCCAGCAGACACGCTGTGACCAGAAGACAAACGCCCACCAGCAACAATCCGTTGCCGAAGAATGCTTCCACTTGGTCTTTGAAGAACATACCGACGATAAAAACCGGTATCATAGACACCAGAATCTTCGCCACATAATCCTTCTCGCTATTCCATTGCAGGGTAGTGAACGTACCCTTGAAGAGCTGCGCCACTTCGCGCCAAAGAACCACCAGCGTGGATAACACCGTAGCGGTATGAACGATGATCGCAAAAGTCAGATTATCTTCACCCGAAGTGCCCAGCAAAGCCTGACCGATCTCCAAATGACCGGAAGAAGAAACCGGCAGAAACTCCGTCAGTCCCTGCACTATTCCCAATATCAGTGCTTCTAACCAACTCATTTCTTCCTACCCCGATATAAGATAGCAAATAACATCATTACAAAGCCGAAGAGTGAAATCATCGGACCAACTGTAATGCGACGGAAGGAGAAAATATCAGGATTGTAAACATCCCCCGAAGGTGCTCCCACCATAAGGGCAAAACCAATAACGATGATAACAAAAGACACCGCTATCAGAATCAAATTCAGTTTCGATAAAGTATGTTTCATTTGCTTGTTTGCTTTATATTTTCTCAGATCTCATAGAGAGAGTTATTATCCATACGGATGTATCGTCCTGTAGCTATCAGCGAAGCAAAGAGCGTGATCAGCAGCCCCGAACACAGCACGATAGCCGACACAAAAGCAATATTCTGCCAAGTTAGCGCAAAAAGCATCAGCCCCATGCGGAACTCGACATAGTAAACCACGCCGCTCAGAATAGCCAATGCTACCAAGCCCGCAATCAGACCCATCCCCATATTGCGCAGCACAAACGGACGCCGCGTCACCCAGGATGTTGCTCCCACCAGCGTCATAGTGTTAATCAGGAACCGCTGCGAATAGATCTGCAAACGGATTGTGTTCACAATCAACACCATCGAGACTAACAGCAACGCCAGAGCCACAGCCAATAGGATCAGCGAGAACTCGTGCACATTACTGCTCATCAGATCCGCCAGATCGCGCGGATAGATAACCTCTGTCACATAAGGCAGTGCCTCTAAATCAGCGGCGATCATTGCCAGACTGTCCGGCGCACTATAGGCGTCGGTGGGATGAATCTCATAGCTGGCAGACAAAGGATTGAAGCCCAGGAAAGCAGAGGGGTCTTCTCCTAATGAACGGATATGCTCCTCCAGCGCCTCCGAAGCCGAGACATAGCGGTAACTGCTGCATCGGTCTCCGGCATTTAACACCGCCTCCAGGCGCGCGCACTGCGTGCTATCCGCATCCTTGGTCAACACGGCTGTGATAGTCATGTTCTCGCGCATGCGCGTAATAAGCGAATCGGCGGAGAGCAACAAAATGCCCTCCAGCCCGATTAGACACAGTACCAGCGACACACTGATAGCAGATGTCACATAAGAATTACGAAAACGATGTTTGCGCATTAGTATTCCCAGAGATCCTGCTCGAAGTTCAGCATTTCGGTAGCAATACGCTCTTGCTCCTTCTTAACCTCCGCCTCGGTTCCGGCATAGTCCGGAATCCAGCGGTTATACATATTACCCTCACCCACGATATAGGAGGTATACAGATGTTTCTGGAAGAACTCATCAAACGTAACACGCTTCACCTCGTTGCGATTCGGGATAGCATATTGTAATGCCATGTACGGACGCAGTTTGTCGAACGGAATCCAGAACATGATCGACTCACGCAAAGAGCCCATAATATTGGAACTGTCACGCGTCGTGATCAGATCGGATTGCAACGGAGCTATCGCCATAATCTTCGAATGCAGACGAGAGGTGTGTTTATCGAAGAAGACAACCTCCTGAATCAGATATTTCAACTGGTTACGCACGATCGGCTCGAAACGATAGAAGTGACCCGAAAGTTCGTCCGCAATACTGTCATAGTGAACCAACATAGCGTCAGACTCCGTGATATCATAGTGGGTCGGATCATCCGAATAATCAGCCGAAGGATCATCCGCCATAAACATCATAGGTATCGTGGCCTTTGCTAACGGAGCTTGCTTGAAATCAGGCTTGATGGTCTCCATATTCTTCTCATAAATAGGCAGACCGTCCACTACTGCATCTGCTATCACCTTGAATAAGTTACGATAATCCGCATCATCCGATTTGGTCGGGAAATAAAGTTGGTAATTCTGCTTATATCGCATATCTATGATACGATATACATAGCGAGCCCAAATCACATCGTCAATACGATGATCCACCAACACAATCGTGTCATGCGCCTTCGAGAACTCCTCCGTCTGGATGCGTGCACTACCCATTTCGTCGAAGAACGAAATCACTTGGTGTTGCGCCTGAGCAGTTAGTACGCCCAGCATCAAGCATGCAATAATACTAATTTTCTTCATCATATTCTTTACCTGTTAATTAAGTGTTAGAGGGATAGGCGACAGACGAATCTCACGACCATCCGGACCTTTAGCACGAATATCCGTGATAATCACAGAGTTACCCGGTTTCAGTTTGGACAAACGATCCAACTGTTCACGTGTGAACTTGTTGCCGCGCGACTCCAGATAAACACCATTGATATTAGCACGGAAACCGGAGATCTGGAACGGCAGGTCTAACAGACCGTCAGGACCATACGAAGCGATCACGGAAGCGCTTGCATTCAACAGCGCACTACGCGGGATAGCTTTCTCTCCGTTGTACTCGTTCTCACCCGATTTGAAATATGCTCCCGGCTTCGGAAGTGCTTTCACGCGGTATTCCTTGCTACCCATTTGCTGCATACGTCCGTCCAGTTCAGCGGATACGGAGATAGATACGCTCTTGGCATTATCGCCCGGCTTGATGATCCAGATACCTCCCTGCTGACGTACAGACGCTCCGTTGACGCTCACTTTGACCTTGTCGTTGGCTACACCCGGAACAGAGATCGAGAACTTGTTATCATATCCGCGGTACATGATATTCAGGTCGTTGTTCGAAATCGTCACGGCCGGCTCACCTACGCTATACTCGCTGGTGAAAGGCAGATTCTCCATCTCACCCGTGGACGGATTCTGGTACGCAATCCAACCCGAGTACTTCTTCAGACCCACGCCGGATGCGGCTACCTCATATATACCTTGGTCATTGATACGTTGACCCTCGATGTAATACTCCGGACGTTGCGTCGAGTCCACTGCCGCCAGAATAATCTGGGCTGTGTACTTACCGCCGCGGATCACATAGTTCGAATTCGGAATCACGTACGCGTTCAGTTTATTCACGCGCAGGTCACCCGCGTCCGTGCGATCCATCAGGTATTGAATCAACTGGCTCTCGGTCGAACGAACATCGTTCTGCATCTTGGTCAGAATCGTGATCGACGCACCTACCGGCATACCTTCAAAGATAGCGATTTCCCAGTCGCACGAGTCTTTCTCGTGAGCGTTCCATCCGCGCTCGGTAGCCAGATTTTGCAGGATCGAGTTCCGTAACTCTGCGTCTTGATTTGCTAACCCGGCTGCATAATCGCGATAATATGCCACGATCTCTTTCAACTCGGCACCATGACCTTCGTTAATAGCGTATTGCGCAGTAACATCCAGATTCGAGTTTCCTTCAATACGACGGGTCGGATCTTCTTTGCCTTCCGCGCCTCTACGGGCATCTACTTTGGATTGACCATCCGCCAGAATAGCGATATGCTCCTTGAAGTCTTGAATATAGTTTACGAGAGAATCTGCACGTTTCTGTACCTCCATTGCCTTATCGAACCACTCCTGAGTCTTCTCTGGGTTATCTGCGTTTGCAGCCTTGAAGTCGTTATAGAGCTTCGCGTTACGTGTATCCGATGCAGCGATTGAGGAGTGCAAACTATCGTCCACCAATGTAAAACCATTGAGGATATCCGTACTTACGTTCAACGCCAACATGGCGGTGAGCACCAAGTACATCATACCGATCATTTTTTGTCTCGGGGTTTCGGGACAGTTTTTTGCTCCACTCATTGCTGAAGTGTTTTATTGGTTTTGTTTAAATTCAATTATTGTTTACCCGAACCGATACTTATGCGAGTGCATTCAGCATATTGCCATAAATGTCGTTCAGGCTTGCTACTTGTTTCTGCAACTGTTTAGCTCCGGCAGCGAAAGCAACTTGCGCCTCTGCGGACTCCTTAGCGGCTGCAGCAGCGGCTTTTTGAGCCTCGGTCTGTGCATTAACCGACTGAAGTTGCAACTCATATACGGTGTTCAATGCAGCAATGCTCTTGCCTACTTGCTCTACACCGGCCTTGTAAGCCTTGGTCTCTTCTGCGATATTCTGCATGTCGCCGCTCACGCGTGCATAAGACTGAGCCAAAGAAGCGGTTGCCGTTGCGTAAGACTCTGTCGCTACCTCTGCGGCAGCCAGTTTCTCACCTAATTTAACGCCTGTCTGCGCTACTTTGCCCAACTCGGCAAACTGAGTAGCAGTCTTTGCCAAATCAGCAATACCCTCTTTTAATGCTTTCAAATCCTCGTCTTTCAAAGTCGGTACTTTTGCACTGGGTGCAGGTTCAGACGCTGCAGGACGAGTGGTAGTCGTCGTCATCGTTCCGATCGTCTGCGGACCCTCAGCGGTTCCGGCACCTAACAACGTAGGACGTGGTTGATGAGATTTTTCTTCTAATAACTCCGGTTTGGTACCATATTCCAACAACTGCGGGAACACGTTCTCCCAGTGGAACTCTGGATGCGGATGCTCCAATGTTCCGATCAAGAATAGGAATGCCTCGGTAAACATACCGATCATCAGCACTTGACTTGCACCCGGCCAGTGCAGAATTTTAAACAACGCACCGATAATAACTACGGATGCACCCGCAGAATATACGATGTTTACTACGTTTTTACCTTGGTAAGACTCATACCAATGCATGAATCTTGCGCCCAAACCTTGCTTTTCTGTAGCCATAATATATAATTTTTAAAATATTTCCTTATTTAATTTATTTATTCGCCGATGTACGCGCGAACGCAACGGAAGCCGATATACGGACGGCTCTCATATTGGTACTCATACGTACGTACGCCGCATTGCATGAAATAACTGATATCCTTCCAGCTACCACCTTTCACCACCTTGCGTTTCAGGATGTCCGGATCAGCCTTACGAGCCATGTAACTGAAATCCGGATTCAAGTCATGGACATGCGTGTTTGCCGCACTCTGGTATGCTGAATTAGTCCACTCCGATACGTTTCCGGCCATATCGAACAGACCGAAATCATTCGGACGGAACTGAGCTACCTTCATAGTGGTAGTACCCGTATCATCGTTGTATGCTCCGCGATAAGGCTTGAAGTTTGCAAAGAAACATCCCTTGCCGTCACGGGCGTAGTTACTACCCCACGGATACATCGCCATCTTGCGACCTCCACGGGCAGCATACTCCCACTGAGACTCCGTCGGCAGACGATACTCGTTCGCCTCTGTGATAGAATGCATATTGAAGTATTTGGTACGCCAGTTGCAGAACGCATGAGCCTGCTCCCATGTCACACCCACTACCGGATACTCAGCATAACCCGGGTGTTTGAAATACATGTGCAGCAACGGATCGTTGTACGAGAACTGGAAATCACGCGCCCATACCAATGTATCAGGATAGATACATACGATCTTCTCCGTCAGCAGATCTTTCGGCTCACGAAGCGGACGAATAATTGTCGAGTCCTTGATCTCGTTGTTCTCGTTCACCCAGAATGTATCTACACGTGCCGTCGCTCCGGGAGGATAAGTACTCGTTGCCACATCGAATTTATTACGTTGTGGCAGCGCCTCGTCCATATTGACCCAGTTGTAACGGTAATGCAGGTTGTTGGTGTTAAAACGACCATCGGAATAGAACATCGACGACAGCGCGTCAACTACGTCCTCCTCCTTGCTCTTCCAAGGCACCTTCTTGCTCCAGTTGATACGGAAATTCTCCTCGTCGAAATCTTCATCCTTCGGCTGGATAGCATAATCCGTCATACCTGCAGCAATCAGGTTGGTGAGAGCGATTGAGTCGCGAACCCAGTTCACAAACTGATGGTATTCGTTATTGGTAATCTCGGTCTCGTCCATCCAGAACGCATCTACCGTCACCATCACCACGTTGTCCGGCTGCTCGAATACAGCGGACTGCGTGTTGGCACCCATCATGAAGGAACCCTTCTTGATGAACAACATGCCATAAGGATTTGCTTCCTTAAAATTACCGGATTTGTACGCACCAACGAGCTCACCCGCAGGCTTGTTACAACCCGCCATCACCATCGCTATCAAAGCGACCAATGGCAAAAATTTTGTTGCTTTCATACTTACAAGTATCGAATTGATTTATATTTATTCGTTCTCTTCGGCTTCAGGATATCGAACCCGTATGCCAGATATATCTCGTGACTTCCGTAACTCTCCAGTAGCAGTTTGTTGGTCGGCAATTCGCAACTGTAACCCAACTGGAGACCGGAAATAATATCTATTCCTAATAATATATTTACACTTCCTGCAATACGATAACCCAATCCCCAGCGGTATCGGTCTTTATAATCGCACATCAGCGTCAGGTTCACGTCCCAACTCCGGAAATCGCTCATCACCATTGCGCTGGGCGTCAACACCCATTCACGATGGTTTTTCAGCCTGAAATGGTAACCGCCCGTTACGTACATCGTGCCGAACAAAGTCACTTTCTGTTCCACGCCGGTTGTACCGTCGCTCCAATCTATCTGGGGACGCGTCACATGGCTGTAACTGGCGCCGACCCACCATACCGGAGTGCAATAATACAATCCCAATCCCATGTCAAATTTCATTCCCGACTTACTTCCCGCCGGAAGCATCGGATCGTTCGCGTCATGATAATCGTCGCCCATTTTGCTCAGATTGATCGAATCGCCTTTAAATCCCACATTCACAAAACCCAAATCGATTCCTATACTCAAATATCCCTTGCCTAATTTCTGGCGGTATGCGTATTGGGCATACAGGGATTGCGTCGTAAATAATCCGTATCGGTCGTTCAGGAACCGGATGCCTGCGCCATGACTGGTTTTGCCGATCACGAATGGTGAACTGAAACTGAACCAAGTACTCATCGGCGCATTCGTAATGTCAACATATTGCATGCGGTGCATGCCTGCCGCTTTCATCAGGTCGCCTTCTCCTACCGCTGCAGGATTAAAGGCTGTCGGGAGGTACATGTATTGCCCCATCTGTGGGTCAAACTGCGCACGGGCAGCCAACACCAACATCAGCCCAACGAGAATTGCAATACATCGTTTCACCAATTAGTACTCCTCTTCGTTGTACATGTAGTCATCATCATTGGTCGGAAAATCCGGCCAAATATCCAATATGCTCTCATATTGTTCTTCGTCATCGTCCTCCAACTCCTGCAGGTTTTCGATCACCTCTGCCGGAGCGCCAACGCGATTGGCATAGTCGAGCAACTCATCTTTCGTTGCGGGCCATGGAGCATCGTCCAATCTTGACGCTAATTCGAGTGTCCAGTACATATATTTTTATCTTATTGGTTCGTTTATTTACCCGCTTTATGCGGGCATATTTTTTCAAAAAACGTGCAAAAGTACTAAAATTCTATGATACACGCAAATATTTTATGCAAATATTTACATTTTTCGGCATTTTTTACACATTTTGACATCTTTCCGTCAATTTTTCCACATTTTAATCCTTTTTCCAACCTGTTTCTGACTCCTTTCGAAGGAAGGTGATATAGCGAGCCAGCACAAAAAGGAAATCGCTTAATCGGTTTATAAACCGTACATACCTCTCCTCCGCCTTCGCGTCGATCATTCTGCGCTCTGCACGACGGCAAATAGTGCGTCCCACATGACATCGGCACACCGGTTCACTACCAGATGGCAACAGAAAACAATTTTGCTTCGGCACCTCATTCTGCATCGCGTCTATCCATTTTTCCAATTGGTGCACATCTTCTTCCGAAATCCATTCGCCCGGAGCTTCACTCAATCCTGCGCCCAGATTAAAGAGCTTGTTCTGTACCCATAGAATCTGCTCGTGGATGTCGCTTCTCCGGTCGTCCGACAAAGAAGCGTCCAGCAGTCCTAACCAACTATTCAGTTCATCCACAGTCCCATACGCCTCTATGCGCACATCCGTCTTGGACACACGCTCGCCGTTTGCCAGAGCAGTTGTGCCTTTGTCGCCTGTTTTTGTATAAATTGCCATCTCGTATATAAGTTAAATTCGTATTCTATAATGACGCTTCAAAAAGCAAGGATTGACAAACAAAATACCGACGTGATACAGATCCATACTGGTCGTCACGCGTGCATCGGACTTCAACTCGTTCCATGCGCGCTCCATCTCCTCGGAATAGTGAATATCGTCCAATACCAGCATGCCGTTTTCGGAAATCTTCGGCAGCAGGAATTCCGCATAGCGTCTGGTCGCCGCGTATGTATGATTCGCGTCCACATACGCCAGATCGACCTTCTCGCGCGCGTATAAATATAAGGTGTCGTCTATATTCCCTTGCTGCCATGCGATATTCTCCAGTTTCAGCGTCCGCCATATACCTTGCGCCACTCGCAAAACTTCCTCGCTCCCTTCGTATGTAGTCACATGGTTCCTACTGCTTGCGCTCGCTAAATAAGCCGTTGTGATACCCAACGAAGTGCCTAACTCCATGATTTCCAATACCCTGCCTTCATGTTGTCCCATGTAGTTTACCAGCCGAAACAACAGTTGTCCTACTTCAGGACTCTCCAGATGCCGAGCCGCAATATCGCATACCCTGCGAACCACATGTGTGCCTTCCGGCGAACCCGCGGAACCGTAATCCATCACATCCAAGCTATCCTCACATCGCAGCAAAAGTCCGCGTTGACGCTCTATATCCTCAAAACAATAAAACGCATTCCTGTCGCGCATAATAAAACGCACGATATGGAACAGATAAGGGGAATGAATCGCCTCACCACTGGTGTTCCATGCCGTCATTTGGTGGCGAAGAAACGACCAAATCCTATGGATTGCTGTATTTTTTGACATTTAGCGTGCAAAATTACAAAAACTTTTGGAAATATGCAAAAAAAATAGTAATTTTGCAGCATGATTTTGAATTATATTTGGATTTCACTCATTCTGCTGGCTGTCTTAATGGGGCTGGTACAAGCAGTAGCGTATGGCAACGTGGATATATTTTCTGCGATCCTCAATTCGACCTTTGATAGCGCAAAAACAGGTTTTGAACTCTCCCTCGGGCTTACCGGAGTCCTCTCGCTCTGGATGGGAATCATGAAAATCGGAGAACAAGCAGGAGCGGTCAACACACTCGGAAAAGCCATCAATCCCTTCTTCAGCCGTATTTTTCCTGAGATTCCGAAAGGGCATCCTGTCTTCGGTTCCATGCTCATGAATATAGCGGCAAACATGCTGGGGCTTGACAATGCGGCTACTCCTATGGGACTCAAAGCGATGGGCGAATTGCAGGAACTGAACGCCGACAAAACCAAGGCATCCAACGCCATGATTATGTTTGTCGTCTTAGGAGCCAGCGGGCTGACGCTCATTCCGACGACCATCATGGCATACCGTGCGCAACTTGGAGCAGCCAATCCTGCCGATGTGTTCCTGCCAATCCTCATTGCTACGTATGTAGCAACCTTGGTGGGTCTGATCTGCGTCTGCATCGCCCAAAAGATCAAAATGAAAGATCCGATCGTCTTAGGTACGCTCATCGGACTTACCGCCTTAGTCGGTTTGCTGGTTTGGGGCGCAACACGCCTTTCGCCGCACACGCTCTCGGTCGCCTCGGCGGCGATTGCAGCCATCCTCCTTTTAGGCGTTATTTGCTGGTTTATCATACAAGCCATGGCGAAGAAAATCAACGTCTATGACGCTTTCATAGATGGCGCGAAAGGCGGATTCCAAACGGCAATAGGTATTATCCCTTACCTCATCGCGATTTTGGTGGCAGTCGGTATGTTCCGCGCTTCCGGCGCAATGGACCTGTTGGAGCAAGGAATAGCATGGTGTTTTGCCGCATGTGGCATCAATCCCGATTTGGCAGGAGCCGTTCCGACAGCTCTGATGAAACCACTCTCCGGCAGCGGAGCACGCGGACTTATGCTCGAAGCCATGACGACCCACGGAGCCGACAGCTTGGTCGGAAGACTTTGCTGCATTCTCCAAGGAACAACGGACACCACCTTCTATGTCTTGGCAGTCTATTTCGGCTCAGTAAATATCAAGGATACACGCCACGCCGTGGCTTGCTGTCTCTTGGCTGATTTAGCCGGAGTAATAGCCGCCTTTGCCATCGCGCCGATCTTTTTTGGCTGAAAAAGACACAACACACCAGTATTATATACTACGTATATAATACCAATAGAATGAAGAATCTGCAATTAGTGCGTGATAAGTGCGTGATAAGTGCGAGATAAGTGGGAGATAAGTGCGATATAATCGGGGTAGGTCAATGGTAGGTCAATGGTAAATCAATGGTAGCTAACTGACAGATAACTGACAGATAACTGGTAGATATGATCACATATACCACAGATAGTATAGAAATGCCTGCGTTGGATGAGCGCAAGGTAAACCGCTGGATTAGGGCGGTGGCGGCCGACTATGGCTTCGCGGTAGGAAAAATCAACTATATCTTCTGCTCCGACGAGCGGGAATTGGCAGTCAACCGTGAGTTCCTCGGACATGACTATTACACCGATGTCATCACTTTCGACTACTCCACTCCCTCCACCCTCAACGGAGACATCTTCATCTCGCTGGACACCGTCCGCTCCAATGCAGAAATGGTCGGCACTTCCTTTGAGAACGAATTCCTCCGAATACTCATCCACGGCGTGCTACACCTCACCGGACAAGGTGACAAAACACCCGAAACCAAGATCGAAATGACCGCCAAAGAAGAAAAAGCACTACGCAAATGGTAGATCTCGACAAATTCACCTCGCAGGGCGTGAAGATTTCTCCTTCGGAGAGATACTACGCCGAAATTTTTAAGACACCGGACGGTATCTATACTTTCTGTGTCAAGACGAAAGAAGGGCTGACTTTCTACAACCCCGTAGAAAGCGATGGTGTCATGTATTCCGACGAACAACTGGACTGGGCGAAGAAAAAAGACCTGCTGTTTTTCACCACCAACCATCTGCATCGCATCTTTCTCTTTGACTTGGAGCACTTTCAGTTCTCTTCCACAGACGTGCCCGAAAACCACGGTATTTGGTGGGAAGAAAGCGAAAACCGCTGGCATATAAAAGAACGGCTCTTCTCCTCCGAAGGAAAAGATTTTTGGGGTATTTGTGGTGTGCTGGGCACCAAGGAAGACCCTATGCTCAAAGAACCGGAAAATAAGATTATTGACATCCCCGACTCCAAATACAGCCTCTGGCTGCAGAAATATACTACCCATACGTATGACCGAAAAGTATGGAAGATTGCGGTCTTCACCAAAAGCGATTTCCGCATAATTGTAGAGGATCTGGGCTATTATGCAATAGAAAATAGTTTGCGCCAAGGCAAAGACAAGTATTATAATTTCTACGGCTTCCGAGCAGACGAGGAGGCGCTTTGTGTCGTCAATTTCTGTCCGGATAAGAAGTTTGAATTGTACGTCTGGGAGTGTCCGCCGCATGTTCCGATGTGCATGGAATGGGTGGAAGAAGATATGTTCTGGCGGGCGGTCATCAACCATACCGTCATTCGACCGAGACCTTTCTACTTCGATAATTTATACTCCGTTCCGCTCAAAACAACGGACATCAGTATTCCTTTGGAACTGACAAATCTTCTGCTCAGCGAGCACCCGGAACAGAAAGAACTGCAAGAACTGCGCAAAAAATTAGTCCATGAGCAGCAGCAAGAGATCCTCAACGAACACGAACAGCAAAACACCTCTTCAGAGGAGTTAATCAGCCGTGCGTACGGCGAAACACAGCTCTTCCAGCGTCTCAAGGCGAAATATTTCATGCCCAATAAACATAAAAATCATAATCCTAAGAGAAGATCCATCATCTCCTTTATCGTTGCTACCGTCCTCCTCATAGCGGTTCCCGTTGCTGTCGCGTTTGCGAGCGCTAACGGTTGGCGAATTGGCGGAGTTACATTAAAGAATATCGCCGGAATAATAATCCTCCTCGCGACCTTGTGGATTGCGTCACTTACGGATTTAATATCTAATCGAAAAAAGAAATAATATGAAAAAAACTTTCTTACTCCTCGCTTTGTACGTGGTACTTGGTCCCTTCGGGACTTCGCTTTATGCCCTTAATTATTGCGCCTCTTCCTCTTGGGGCTATGCCGGAACATCTGTCACCGGCGGCGGCAATGCCAAGCCTACATTGGTTAAATCCGAGAGTGAGTTCAAGAGCGCACTCAAGAACAGCAACCGCGTCATTATTATCACCCAAAATATCACCATCTCGGACCAAATCAGTTGCGACAAATCCAACCTCACCATTATGGCTTTGCCGGGCGTCAAACTAATCTCCACACAACAAACGCAAGCGGTGTCCGGCATTCTGGGTCTCAAAGGATCGAATATCATCCTGCGGAACCTCACTTTCGAAGGACCCGGAGCCTATGACTGCGACGGAAAGGACAACCTGACACTGGATGGAGCCACCAAAGTGTGGGTGGACCATTGCGACTTCCAAGACGGTTGCGACGGTAACTTCGACATCAAAGGTAACTCCGATAATATCACCGTCACATGGTGTCGTTTCCGCTATCTCAAAGCGCCCAAAGCAGGCGGTTCAGGAGGAGCAGATGACCACCGTTTCTCGAATCTCATCGGCTCATCTTCTACCCAGAAGCCATCCGATGGCACATACAATGTGACGTATGGTTTTTGCTGGTGGGACGAAGGCTGCAAGCAGCGTATGACCCGTTGCCGCAACTGCGAACTCCATTTCCTCAACTGCTACTGGAACTCCTCTGTAGCGGACTACTATGTCGGACCGGAGAATGCCAAATGTTATTTCGAAGGATGCACCTTTGCCGGAAAAGCCAATAGTGCCTCCAAGATATGGAGTGAATTTAACGGCTCTACCAACTATTGCACCTTTGTCAACTGCACAGGTAAACTGCCGTCCAATTCCTCCACACCGGTTGCTGCTCCGACTTACACGTACGACCAACTAACCGCCGCAGTAGCAAAGAACCATGTCACCAACACCTGCGGAGCAGGTGCCACACTCACAGTCACCAATACTGCCGAAGTCTCCTCTTCCTGTGACAGCGGAGAACAAGGACAAGGTGGAGAACAAGGTCAAGGAGGAGAACAAGGTCAAGGAGGGCAAGGCGGCGAAGCGACCATCGTAAGCGGAGACTGTTGCGTCAATCTGGGTCTGGGCGAAGAGCCCTCGGTCGCCAACCAAGGTATTCCTGCGGAATTCAGCCAACTATCGATAGTGGCATCACTCAATGCCGGCAAAGGTTCCAAATGGGAGCAAGGATTTCTGCATATGGGAACCAACAGCGACTACATCACCTTCGATTTTTCGGCATACAATGCCACTATTACTGCCGTTTCCTTTGATGTCACCATCCCAACATGGACGGCGACGAACAACACGATCGCTTATCATTGGAACACTAACGAAAACAGCAGTTATACTATCTCCAGTGATGAGAAAGAGACCGTTTCTCTGACCGCTCCCGCGAACGCCACTTCTTTCACCATCCAGCGTTCCGCCGGCAAGGGCACACGCATATCCCAAGTATGCTTCACCCTGCAAGCAGCAGAAACTCCGGAGACGACAGAAAATCTCCTTCCTTCTGCCCAAGAGAAGTCCCCTGCACATAAAATAATTCGCGGAGGACAATTACTCATCCTCCGCGATAACAAAGCCTTTAATATCTTAGGCTCCCGCGTGTATTAATCCTTAAATTTAGCTTTTAAGAATTCGCGGTTCAGTCTTGCTATATTAGCGAGGCTGACACTCTTCGGGCACTCGGCAGCACAAGCACCGGTGTTCGTACAGTTACCGAAACCAAGCTCATCCATCTTTGCCACCATCGCTTTGGCACGAGCCGCAGCCTCAATCTTACCTTGCGGCAGAAGAGCCAACTGGCTAACCTTGGCAGCCACAAACAGCATAGCCGAACCATTCTTACAAGCCGCAGCGCACGCGCCGCAACCGATACAAGAAGCTGCATCCATTGCCTCGTCTGCTACCGGCTTCGGAACAGGAATTGCGTTCGCGTCCGGCACACCGCCGGTGTTGACACTCACAAATCCGCCTGCCTGCATGATCTTGTCGTACGCACCGCGATCCACCATCAGGTCTTTGATCACAGGGAACGCACGGCTGCGCCACGGTTCTACGGTGATCGTCTCGCCGTCATGGAACTTACGCATATGCAGCTGGCAAGTCGTGATCGCGCTGTCTGGTCCGTGCGGGTGACCGTTGACGTACATCGAGCACATACCGCAGATACCCTCGCGGCAGTCGTGATCGTACGTCACAGGGTCTTTGTGCTCGGCGATGAGTTGCTCGTTCAGGATATCAATCATCTCCAGGAACGAAGCGCCTTGGAATACATGTTTCAGCTCATAGGTCTCGAAATGGCCCTGAGCCTTGGGGCCGGCCTGACGCCAAACCCGTACTTTAATATCAATATACTGATCCATATTAATTGTCAATTGTCAATTATCAATTCTTATAGTTACGCGTTTTACGTTCCGTGAACTCGTAGTCAAGCGGCTCTTTGATGAGTTGCGGCTCTTGGTCCTCACCCATGTATTTCCAGCAGCCAACATAGCTGAACTTGTCGTCCTGACGGAGTGCCTCGCCTTCCGGCGTCTGGTATTCCTCGCGGAAATGACCACCGCAACTCTCCTCGCGATGGAGTGCATCTACTGCCATCAGACGACCGATCTCAATGAAGTCCGCCAGACGGAGCGCTTTCTCCAACTCGTTGTTCAGGCTGTTTGCCTCACCCGGGATATAGACGTTGGTCCAGAACTCTTTCTTGATGGCATCAATCTTCTTGATACCTTCCTTCAAGCCTTCTGCGGTACGTCCCATTCCGACGAAATCCCACATAACGAGACCCAGTTCTTTATGAATCGAATCAACAGAACGCTTACCCTGAATAGCCATCAGTTTGTCGATCTTAGCCTGAACAGCTTTCTCTGCCTCAGCGAACTCCGGCAGGTCGGTACTCATACGCGGCACGCCGATCTGGTCTGCCAGATAGTTCTGAATGGTATAAGGCAGTACGAAATAGCCGTCTGCGAGACCTTGCATCAATGCCGAAGCACCCAAACGGTTTGCTCCGTGGTCGGAGAAGTTCGCCTCACCGATACAGAACAGACCTTTGACACTCGTCTGCAACTCGTAGTCAACCCAGATTCCACCCATTGTATAGTGGATAGCCGGGAAAATCATCATCGGGTTCTCGTACGGGTTCTCATCCACGATCTTCTCGTACATCTGGAACAAGTTACCGTATTTCTGAGCCACAACATCTTTACCCAGACGCTGAATAGCTTCGCTGAAATCAAGGAACACAGCCAACCCGGTGTTGTTCACGCCGTAGCCTTTGTCGCAACGCTCTTTAGCAGCACGCGAAGCCACGTCACGTGGAACGAGGTTTCCGAATGCCGGATAGCGGCGCTCCAAGTAGTAATCGCGATCCTCTTCAGGGATATCGCGTCCCTTGATCTCACCGGCTTGCAGACGTTTTGCGTCTTCCAGTTTCTTCGGAACCCAGATACGTCCGTCGTTACGCAATGACTCACTCATCAGCGTCAGCTTGCTCTGGAAATCACCATGCTTCGGAATACAGGTCGGGTGGATCTGTGCATAGCACGGGTTAGCGAAATATGCGCCGTGGCGGTACATCTGCATAGCAGCAGAACCGTTACTTGCCATCGCGTTCGTGCTCAAGAAGAACGTGTTTCCGTATCCACCCGAACCGATCACTACGGCATGCGCGAAGAAGCGCTCAATGCGGCCCGTAACAAGGTTACGAGCAATGATACCGCGTGCACGCTTCTCGCCGTTTTCATCAGCGATCAGCACGATATCCAGCATCTCATAACGCGTGTACATCTTCACTTTGCCCTTGCCGATCTGGCGGCTCAGTGCGCTATATGCACCCAGCAGCAACTGCTGACCCGTCTGACCCTTGGCGTAGAACGTACGGCTTACCTGTGCGCCACCGAAAGAACGGTTATCTAACAAACCTCCGTACTCACGTGCAAAAGGAACACCCTGTGCCACGCACTGGTCAATAATATTGTTACTTACCTCGGCGAGACGATATACGTTTGCCTCACGAGCGCGGTAGTCGCCACCCTTGATCGTGTCGTAATACAGACGATAAACACTATCGCCGTCGTTCTGGTAGTTCTTCGCAGCGTTGATACCACCCTGCGCAGCAATCGAGTGCGCACGACGCGGACTGTCCTGAATACAGAAGTTCAGTACGTTGAATCCCATCTCAGCCAACGAAGCGGCAGCACTTGCACCTGCCAAACCCGTTCCAACAACGATGATGTCCAGACGGCGTTTGTTAGCGGGGTTCACCAACTTCTGGTGGTTCTTGTAATTGGTCCATTTGAGCTCCAGCGGACCGGCAGGGATCTTCGCCATCTCCGGAGTAATAACCGGAGTCGTCGCTTCTTTGACAGCCTCAGCAGCTGCTGCTTGCACCTGCTCGGTCACTTCAGCAGCCTTCTCCACTACAGCCTCAGCTGCATCCAGCACTGCCCCTGCTGCTTTTACTGCTACTTTTTTCGCAGCGTCAATTATTTCTTCTTTCTTTGCCATAATTCTTTCCTTTCAGTTTTCAGTTTTCACCTTTCACTTTAGCAAAGCATGCCGATTCCCATGCCCAGATAGTACAATGCCACTACTGTGAACGGCAGGATAACAATCGTTGCTACCACCGTGCTGATCACTTCTACGCGTCTCTGCCATTTCAGGTTGTTCAGTCCCATAGAGGTCATAGCCGAACCCACACCGTGATTGAGGTGGAGCCACAGCACAACGAACCACAGCAGATACAGCACGCAATAGATCTGTCCCCATACAGGCGTTGTGAACAATTCTTTGACATAAGCTGCGCCGTTCTGCGGGTCAAACATACCGGTTTCGATTCCGGTCAGCTCCGCAAACTGCATCTTAAACCAGAAATTGTAGAGGTGCAGGCAGAGGAAACCAAGGATGGTAAAGCCCAGAACAAGCATGTTCTCCGACTCCCAGGTCACACCTTGTTTCTTCGCGCGAACCTCATAACGGTCATTGCCACGTGCTGCACGGTTCTGAATGGTCAGATACAGACCATAGCAGAAATGAACCAGCACAAGGAATGCAATTCCCAGCGATCCGATGACCGCGTACCAGTTGGCGCCAAGCAAACGGCAAATAGTGTTGTATGCCTCGTCGCTGAACACCAGCGCAAGGTTCATACAACCGTGAAAAAGCAGGAACAGCACTAACGCCGCTCCACTGAGGGCCATTACGAACTTACGGCCGACAGATGAATCTTTTAACCACATAAAGATTGAATGTTTTTTAATGAATTATTTAATTATTGTGTGTGCTATACAAATCGGCTGCAAATTTACTGCTTTTTTTTGACATACGCAAGAAAAATTTGCATATATGCAATTTTTGTTGTAATTTTGCACCCGATTTTAAAATGCGGTAGTGTGGACATAACCAGAAAAATAGTAACGCTGATCCTGTGTACTTTGTCCCTTTGTACATTTGGCCAGGTGTCGAGCGCAGGGCGGTCGGTGTTCTCATTTATGAGTCTGCCCACCTCGTCGCGTCTGAACGCCTTGGGCGGATCGAACGTCTCCCTCAGCGACGGAGACATCTCCATGGGTATGTGCAACCCTGCCCTGCTACATGCCAACAGCCACATGACCCTCCAACTCAACTACTCCTATTACCTGCCCGGAACGATGTTCGGCTCCGCCCTCTACGGACATAATTTCGGCGAAGCCAAGGGCTTGCGCAAGGAGGGAACGGAAGAAGGTGAACCGCAAAAACCGAATTATTTTGCAGTCGGAATCCACTATTTGGACTACGGACGAATGAAATATGCGGACGAGAACGGCGTTCAGACCGGCGGCAGTTTCGGCGCACGCGACATCCTCATTGATATCATGTACGCGCGACAATTAGGACGTATGTTCAAGGTCGGTGTGACGCTCAAACCCGTCTATTCGATCTACGAGAGTTACAACTCTTTCGCCATCGGAGCAGACGTCGGAGCGCATTTCCAGACACTCGATTCCACCTTCCAGATGGGCTTGGTCTTGCAGAACATCGGATGGCAGATCAAGAGTTTCTATTCCGCCGAAGATGGAACCGGGCATGAGATGCTGCCGCTGAACTTGCAACTCGGACTCACGTACCGCGTCAAACATGCGCCGCTGCGCTTCCACCTCCAGATCCACAACATGCAGACTTGGTATCTGAACTACGAATGGACGAGCTTGGACAAAAGTCCCACGACCGGAGAGATCATCCCGCATGACGTCAAATGGTACGACATGCTCTTCCGCCATACGATCTGGAGTATCGAAGTAGTGCCCAAGAGCGAGAAATTCTATATCGCCTTCAGTTATAACCATCGTCGCAGAGCGGAGTTGCAACTGACCGACCAGAAATCGCTGGCTGGTTTTGCGCTCGGTGTGGGAGTCAAGATCAAACAAGCCCGACTCGGATTCGCCATCAGCCAACTCACCAAGTCCAATTTCTCCTACCAAGTGGGTCTGACATTGGACATCAATTCATTAATGAAATAAAAACCCCACCCCATCCCTCCCTTCAAGGGAGGGAGGATGGTAAAGGTTAAAGGTAATTTATAGTTTATGAAGAAAATCATTGTTGCCATCGACGGCTATTCGTCGTGCGGCAAATCGACGATCGCCAAAGCGCTGGCTTCGTACGCCGGCTACACGTATGTGGACACGGGCGCTATGTATCGCGCCATCGCCTTATACACGCTCCG
Source organism: uncultured Bacteroidales bacterium (assembly GCA_902765485.1). GTDB lineage: Bacteria > Bacteroidota > Bacteroidia > Bacteroidales > Paludibacteraceae > Colicola. Next base: position 92,629 of record CACWZZ010000001.1, on the reverse strand, counting down.
CAACAACCTCACGGACGACGCAGCCATCATCGCTGCCCTGCCTCAGATTGAGGTCGGCTTTGTGCTCGCAAACGGAGCGCAGCATGTCACCCTCAACGGCGAAGACGTAGAGCCCTTCATCCGCACGCTGGAGGTGGGCAATACCGCCAGCCGCGTTTCGGCAATCAAAGAAGTGCGGGCGTTCCTTGTGGCGCAGCAGCAGAAGATGGGCGTCTCCAAAGGAATCGTCATGGACGGACGCGACATAGGAACGGTCGTCTTTCCGCAGGCGGAACTCAAACTCTTCCTCACCGCCAGCCCGGAGGTCCGTGCACAACGGCGTTTTGACGAGTTGGTAGCCAAAGGCGAAAAGCCCAACTTCGATGCTGTTCTCGCAGACGTGAACGACCGCGACTACCGCGACACCCACCGCGCAGAGAGTCCGCTCCGCCAAGCCGAAGATGCCATCGTCGTGGACAACAGTTTCATGACCCGCGAACAACAGATGGAACTGATATACAAGTTGTTCAACGATACTCTAGATAAACTAGTTTAACTAGTTCTACTAGATCTACTAGTTATACTAGATTGACAATAATGACGATTTCTATTGATTCCCATAGTGGTTTTTGCTTCGGCGTGACGCGCGCGATCGAAGCAGCAGAAAGCGAACTGACCAACGGTCCGCTTTATTGCTTAGGCGACATCGTGCATAATGGACAAGAAGTCAAGCGGTTGGAGATCAAAGGATTACAGACGATCGACTACGACGACTTGCGGACTTTACCTTCTCATTCGCGCGTGCTCCTTCGCGCGCACGGTGAACCGCCGAGCACCTATTGGATCGCTCAGCAGCGAGGAATAGAAATCATCGACGCCACTTGTCCGGTGGTGAAGAAACTCCAAGACCGTATTCGCGCCTGCTACGAAGCGCACAAGAACGACGAACCGCAGCCGCCGCAGATTGTCATTTACGGCAAACCCGGGCACGCCGAAGTGATCGGTCTCCAAGGGCAGACCAACAACACCGCAATCGTCATCGAGTCCGCCGAACAACTCGACCGTCTCGATTTCACGCGCCCGATCTACCTCTTCTCCCAAACGACCAAATCCGTCGAAGGCTTCAACGCCCTCGTCGAAGCAATCAAAACTCGCCTAAACAAGGTCTCTCCCCTTGTGGGGGAGCCGGAGGGGGTTTCCGACTCTTTCGAATACCATGACACCATCTGCCGCAATGTGGCGAACCGCGTTGCGGAACTGCAGGCGTTCGCCCGCGCCAACGACATCGTGCTCTTCGTCGGTGGCACCAAATCCTCCAATGCACGCGTGCTATACGAAAAATGTGTTGAGGCGAACCCCAACACACTTTTCATCTCCTCTCCCGACGAACTCGAAGAAAAACTTTCAACTTTCAACTTTCAACTTTCAACTCATAAAATCGGCATCTGCGGCGCGACCAGCACGCCACTCTGGCTGATGGAACAAGTAAGGGACAAGCTCGCGCTCATCCCTTAACCTTTGTACTTGGTACTTTGTCCCTTGGTACTTTACCTGACGCTTGTCAGCTTCTTGATCTTCGCATTCAGCTTGTCGCATTTCATCAACTTCTCCAGACTGATATGCATCCGGTAGTTCCAGAAATGGCGCGGGTTAGCCGGTACGTTGATACGATCGGAGAACTGATCCTTTACGCGCACGTCGCCGTCGATTGCCAGCCAGTCTTGCAGCGGCAGAATAGTCCACATCGCAGGGCTGTACATGTGCTGGTTGATGATGAACTCCGCGATCTCCGGCGTCATCTCCTGCGGCGCGTCGCCCCACCAACCCATCTGCTCGTTGTAGAAACGCTGCGTCACAGCGCGGTCCTCTTCCCACCATGCGCGAAGCGGATTCATATCGTGCGTGCCGGTCGTGCAGACACTCTGATACGGTGCGTCCGCCGGGTGGGCGAACTTGACCGTCGGATCTTTCGGCATGCGCTGGATCTCCAGACTCAGGATCTGCAACTCGTGCATCACATCGGGCACGCAAGCAGGAACCATACCTAAGTCCTCGCCGCAGCATAGCATCTTCGTCGCACGGATCAACGTCGGCAGTTTGCGCATCGCCGAGTCGCGCCAGAACTGGGTATGACGGCGGAAGAAATAGTCATTATAAATGCGCATCAGCACCTCTTTCTGGTCGCTGTACAACTCATTGAACGAGTGACTCTGATAGATCGAGATACGCGGATGGAGCCATCCCGGACGGCGCTGGTCTTCTACAAACAGCACCTCGCAATGCAGATAAATCAACGCATTGCAGATGTTCTTCGCCGCCTCGGCACTCAGACCGGAAGCCTTCAACTGCTTCTCGTCGCTCATCAACCGGTCGTACCATTCTTGCACTTTGACTTGCGTATCGAACTCCGGACGGAAGAAATAGACATAGCCGTCATGCGTGTCCAACGCATATTTCTTCGCCCATTCGGTGTCATAACCCAACACGTCGCCGAGGAAATTGGAGCGGATATAAGGCTTCGTCAATCTATCCCAGTCCAGACAAACACCCTGCGCGCAGAGGTCGTCATAGCTGTACGGCAGCGCCGGAACGAAATGTCCGCAGAGACCCCACACATCCGTCTTCTTCATCTGCCAGATACGGAAGAAACCGAGGATATGATCCACGCGGTATGCGTCGAAATAGTCCTGCATCTTGCGGAAACGTGCCTGCCACCAGCCGAAATTATCCTCCGCCATCTTGTCCCAGTTATAAGTCGGGAAGCCCCAGTTCTGACCGCTAATCGAGAAATCATCGGGCGGCGCACCGGCAGAAGCGTCCAGATTGAACAACTCCGGATAAACGGCTGCATCGACGCTGTCCGGACTGATTCCGATAGGTATGTCACCCTTCATCGCTACGCCGATCGAGTGCGCGTAAGCCACAGCGTCAGCCAGCTGTTTGTCCGCATGGAACTGCAGGAACTTATAGAAATCTTTCGGTTGTTTGTCGCGTTTGTGCAGGAACTCAGCATACGGCTCCAGCCACGAATCGTTCTTCTTGATAAACGCCTTGTATGCCTCGCTGCTGAAAAGCGCGTCTTTGTCCTGTTTGTATAACGCCTTGAAGAACACCATCTTAGCGTCATAAACAGCCTGATAATCCGCAAAACTCTTTGCGTTGAACTCCGCCTTCTGCGCCTCGTATTTCTTCTTCTGCGCAGGCGTCAGGCGACCCATTTTCTCGATATTGATATAGATCGGATGAAGTGCAAACACAGACACAGCATTGTACGGATAGCTATCTAAGTTATTGTGTCTCAATGTCGTATCGTTGATCGGCAGCGTCTGAATCATCTGCTGACCCGTAGCCGCAGCCCAGTCCGCCATCTTCTTCAGATCCTGAAACTCACCGATTCCGAAACCTTCTTCCGTCCGCAGCGAGAACACAGGAACTGCAACTCCGGCTCCTTTCCAGCGAGGTTGCGTCCGACGGAATCCGCGGTCGTTCTGATAAATAACCAGCCCCTTCTCGACACCCCAGATCTGACGGTTCTCACCCCATTCGGTATCGACCACAGCACCGGTCTTGAGGTCATAAACGACATATTTGTACTCAATTATATCCTGACCTTTCACCTCAATATCTGCTTTCCAGATCGGGAACTCCGCATCGCTCATCACCAGCTTGTTATCCGGATTCCATTCGCCTAATTCGGCGCAGTTTCCGATGATTGCCACGCCTTGCGTCGGCAGGATCTGCGGCAGGTCGATTGAGAAACGGATATTACCCTTCGGCGCTTTCTGACGGCTGACAGCTGAATGCTGACGGCTGAACAACGCTTTCAAAAACGCCGTCGTATAGAAACTGTCCTCATACGTACTTGCCTGCCATGCGTCCCGCACTACGATCTGACGGCAAGGGGTGAGGTTTAAATGTCTCGGCTCTCCCGCCTCATAGATAAATCCGCCGTCTTGCAGACGGATCGCGTACTTATATTGAATGCTGCCGGCGAAATCGCTCACAGGCACATTGATCTGCCAGAAATCCGTTCCCTGGCAGTTCAGCACAAGCGGCTCTTTATCCGTCCAACCCAAAATCGACTCTTGCGTCTCGATCACGCATAGACTCTGGCCATACTCGGCACGATAGTGAATCTGAAAATTGATGTTCATGATATTATTGATTATTGTTTTACATTTTTACCTCTCATTTTCGTTCCACGAGTGGGTGATTAGTGGGTGATTAGTGGGTGATTAGTGGGTTGTTCGTATGACAACAGCGGCACATCAGTACGACAACAACTGCCTAATACCCAAATTCCGCTACAAAGATAATACTTTTTTGTCAAATGTGCAAATTATTTTGCGTTTTTCTTCAAAAACACCCATACCACACACGGCAACAACGTATTTATAATCCAAAGCAGCACACCTGCCATGGCGGCATTCATCGTTCCGAACACCAAGATCGCCCACGCCCCGCGCACACCTATTTCCGCAATCGGCACATTCGGCGTGATCGTGGCCAAAAGATAATACACGAATAATAAACTGAAGGCTGAAGGCTGAAGGCTGACTGCCCCCAACGCCCATAGCACCAGCGCCAACTGCACGCACCAGCACACCAGCCGCACAAAACTCTGCGCGATACTCTTGACCACCAGCGCACCATTCACCTCGGCGTATTTCTTCAGCGCCTTGGGAGCCAGCGCAAAAGCAATCATCAGCACAAGTATCACCATCACTAACGCATACAGATAACTGTCGCCCAACTGCGACATAATAGCCGGACTGAAAGCCAACGCCGTCACGCCTGCCAGCACAATCGCAGCCGTCATCGTCGCACTCCCGACCGCGCCCATTGCCAGCACCTTGGTCATGCTATCCTTCGTACCTGGTACTTGGTCCCTTTGTACTTCCATCAACACCCCTCGTGCCGGGTATTCCCCCAGCCGCCAGGGAGTGATCAGTCCCGCCAACTTGGAGTAATACACCTGCCTGTGCGCATCGAGAAAGGAAATCTCATTGGTTCTTGGTACTTGGTCACTTGGTACTTGGTCACTTGGTACATTCCACAGCGTCTTCCACCTCCAGGCCTCAAGCGCCATGTTAAGCGGCATGAGAGCCACGCACAAAGCGATCGCCGTCCATTGCTGCCAACCCATTCCGCGCAGCGTCTCGCCCAGCGCAGTATAGTCGTCATACGTAGCGATCTTATACACCAGAAACACGCACGCCGCAAAAGCAACCGACCATTCGATAATATGATAAAGTGTCTTCCGATCCATATCCGGCACAAAATTACTACTTTTTTTGCATATATGCAAGATTTTTACTAATTTTGCACCGTGAAAAAAGCAGTTCCGTCCATATTGTTTGTACTTTGTACTTGGTCACTTGGTACTTTGCCTGCCTTCGGGCAGAGCTTTGACGCCATCATCTTGGACATATACAATGCCGCCACGGAAATCGGCGAAGTGGACTACGAACAACTGCAAACGGACCTCTATGCCTTGCACGACGCGCCGATTAACCTCAACAACACCTCCGACGAAGAACTGCAGCAACTCTATTTCCTTTCCCCGCAACAGATTGACGACATCCTCGCGTACGCGGACAGACATCCGTTTGAGTCGCTCTACGAACTGCGCATGATCGCTTCCCTGGCGGATTATGAGATTCGCGACCTGCTGCCTTTCGTACGCATAGGCACGCGCCCGCACGAACAAAATATATACGCGCGCGAAGTATTCGCCTATGCCCACCACGAACTCATCACGCGTATCGACGCGCGCAATATAGAGTCCTTCAGCGGCTCGGACCCGATGTATATACAAGCGCGCTATCGGTTTGATTATCAACGAAGAGTCACCTTTGGAGCACAACTCCGCAGACCCGCAGGAGGCGGCGCACAAGAACTGCAATATGGAGCTTATATCCAGCTCCGGGACATAGCACCGCATCTGCACACGGTCGTGGGTGGCAATTTTCAGGCTTCTTTTGGACAAGGATTAGTGCTGGCGCCGGTCTTCCATACAGGCAAATCCATGTATGTTCAATCTGTCGGTCAAACACGCGAAGGATTGCGCTATTATAGTTCCGCAGACGGCGAAGGACTGCACGGCGCAGGAGCCACGCTCCGATGGGAGTGGAACAAGAAAACGCGGCTGGACGCCAGTGTCCTATATTCCATGCGGCGCGCAAACGACAGCACGTGGCACCACCTCGTCGGAGCGAACCTCACCCTCCGCCATAACCGCCTCCAACTCCAACTGACCGCCATCGAAAACATCTGGACGGACAGCATTCGTCCCTATAGGGACGCAGCCTATAACCAGCACTATTTCCGCGGCAGAAACCAAGCCGTCATCGGCGCTTCCGCCCGTTACAACCACGGCTGGTTCGATGCCTTCGCCGAATTCGCCACCGCTCAAAACTATCAACTTTCAACTCTCAACTTTCAACTTTCAACTCCCCATTGGGGCTTCGCCGTTCTGGCAGGATCCCGTTTCTATCCCACTTCCGGCGTCTCGCTCGTAGCCCTCTACCGCTACTATTCGCCGTGGTTTGATAACTCCCTGGGCTACGCTTTCTCGGAGACCTCACGCATAGGAGACGAAAATGGTGGATATTTCGGTTTTGACATCACCCGCTGGCGCAACTGGAGGCTCCTCGGCTACGGCGATGTGTTCTATTTCAGCGGACCCAAATACGGTCTCCCGCAAAGCCCGACCATCGGCTACGATGCCATGGCGGAAGCCTCGTATATCCGCCAAAATTGGCGGATCGGTCTCCGCCTTCGCGCCCGAAAGAAAGGCGAATCCACTTACTCCGCCCGTGCGCAATTCGATTGGTCGCAAGGCGGCTGGAGCCTGCGCACCACAGCCGATGCCAACCTCGTTCCCTCTCAACTCTCAACCCTCAACACGAAACCAACCTATGGCGTAAGCCTTGCGCAAGACATAGCGTACGATTTCTCTCAACTCTCAACCCTAAACACTAAGCTACCCTTATCCTTGCGGTTCCGCCTGCAAGGCTTCGACGCCCGCGAATGGGCAAACCGCATTTATCTCTACGAACACGATGTGCTCTATGCTTTCTCGATCCCTGCCGTCTATGGCTTGGGCGGCAGAGCATATATCTGTCTCCGCTGGCAGATCATTCCGCAGCTCGCACTCTATTTCCGCGTCTCGGAAACCGTCTATGCCCGCAAATGGGCGGCAGAGCATAACCGCTCCATGACCCGCACAGACCTCCACCTCCTCCTCCGCGCTAAATTATAAAAACGAGGCATCTCTGCCCCGTTTTCACTCCATACTCCATACTCAGATGTAGCAATGATCATTGTGAAAATCTTCGTTACGAAATTGTTGTATTAGATGAACAATCCCGAAATAGCGCAAATCTATGCTAAGGATTGTAATTCTTGAAGAAAATCATTAATCCCGATTACATTGACAGATGGGAAATCAATTGTTTTGAGAACGTCAAAATGATGATCTTCAGAAACAATGTATTTGGCGTTGGCTTTAATCGCACAATCAACGAACTTGTTGTCATCCGGGTCGGCTTCTATCAAGCCAAAACGGAAATACACTTTTATATGCTTGGTATTTGTTCGGTTTAGAATAGCCCGAATGATATTTTGCGCCACCTCGGGAGACCCCGTACGAAGAGCAATAATTTCCTCATACTCGTTTAAGATTTCATCGGTGAAACACAGGCAATACTTGTTTCTCATAAACCCTTCCCAAATAGGAAAGTATATGCTGTCCCGTTTGATGGAAGGAATAAGGCAGTTGGTATCTAATACAATGTTCTCCATTGATTCATCAATAAGCAGTTCTAAAATGTTCTGTGGACCAAGACTGAATCATAGGAGTAGACAACGTGCCTTCTTGACAAAGCCTGTCCATTTCATCCAACGCTTTATTGGAGAAATATTCTGCGATCAGATTGCGAATATCGCATAACTCTTTGTCGCTGTGCACATTTGCTATACTATCCAAAATCTGCATTTGGTAAGGTGTAAAAACTCGTTCCATAATAAATCCCTTTCAATTTTGCTTGCAAAATTACTACTTTTATTTGGAATGTGCAAATTTTTAAGCGAAATTTCAGTCCATATAAGTAATTTTAAGCTTAAAACTTACTTTTGCAGAAGTAATTAAGGTAATCCAATATGTCAATACGTCAAAGATCGTTGCTCCGCTTACCGGAGCGCCGGTAAAGCCGGAACTTAATATGCGAAATTGTTTGTATTTTTGCAAAAAGCGGAGATGGGATTTTGCATAGTTTACTTTGCAAATCGAAGAAATCTTCAAAAAAATATACTACGCTCTTGCATATTCCCAAAAAATGTTGTATTTTTGCACCACTTTTTGAAATAACAAAAGTACCAACGGTTAAGACACTACTTTTGCGCATGACTAAAGCAACTGCATATCACCCCTCTACCTTCGGCATGGCCACTTCCGGCAATGCGTACGGGGACGAATGCGCCATATAGAGACAAAACCCGGCTTTCAGGTTTTGCCTCTTTTCTTTTGTCCGCCACCGATTAGTACACTATTGATCTTTGACATAGTGGAATTACCGAAAAAAGCAGAAAAACAGACGTTTCTTGCCCAAATGCTTGCATATTCCGGAAAAAAGTCGTACCTTTGCACCCGCAAAGGTTAAAGCAACAAATATTTGAGAGATATGTTAACGACACCTGTTAGAGAAAGCGGCAGTCAGCCAATGATTAGCGGCAATGGAAACGAAGTGTATTACACTCGTGAAGAGTTCATGGATGAGTTGGCTAAGCAACTTGGTCAAGCTTATGGTTTGAATGATATAAGGGAGGCACGCTAATGCGTTACACCATCCGATTCAAATCAAAAGCCTATTCTGATATAACTCAATTGAAGGAGTTCATTCATAAGAGATGTAAAGCTCCTCTAACGGCTCGTAAACAATTCGAGATGTTGGAAAAGCACTTAGATTGGATAGAGCAATATGCAGAGCTTCCGGGTGTGGACGTTGAGTTGTCCATCAAATATGGTCAGTTGATGCGTAATGTAACTTTTGGCAAGAAAATGGCTATCCTTTATTCTGTTGAAGGAGAAATTGTATATATCCATCGTATTATGCCCCAAAGCATGATTATTTTGTAAAGTAATCACTATATTATAATTATAACAACGGTAATTCCATTATCAAACGGAGTTACCGTTTTTGTGTATAGGTTCATCCCACCGACCGAAGAGCGGGAGATGACCGACACAAGACCGAGAAACAAAATAAACAATAATAGTTGTGCCCGACACGGATGAGGGTGAAAGATAGAAGATGGCAGAAGAGATGCAAACATATGGTCAAACAAACGAATCTGTAGTTATATACCAAAGCGCGGATAACGCGGTTCGGTTGGATGTGCAACTCGCCGAAGAAATGGTTTGGTTGAGCCAAAAGCAGATGGCACAATTGTTCGACACTACTCCACAGAACATCACTCTGCATATAGGTAATGTTTATAAAGAGCAGGAACTAACTCAATCAGCAACATGTAAGGATTTCTTACAAGTTCAAATCGAGGGAGGAAAAGAGAAACGTCGTTTAACCAAGTTCTATAACTTGGATGTGATTATCTCTGTAGGTTACCGAGTAAAGAGTAAAACAAAGGAGTACAAGTGGATATTTATACCAAAGAGTTGTCGAATGCGTTGTTACTGGCACAAGACAAGTTTAACAGCCAATACGGAAACTTATCTCTCCATCAAACGAACCGCGTGCATGATCGGTTTATGATTATTGACAACCAAACGATTTATCTCATCGGAGCATCATTAAAAGATGCGGGCAAACGGCTCTTTGCCTTCACCAAGATGAGCGCCACGCATATTGAGGAACTAAAGAAACTATTGTAAAAACTAATATCAAAAAAGTTGTGCCCGACACGATAAAAGGGCAAAAAGTTATGAAATCGCCAAAACATTTGAGTCATAAGCCGTTGGTGTCAGTTAATGACTATGACAAGGTAGATGGTATGTATAGAAACAATACAGATGCCAAAGCTTTGAGTATTGGGTACGCCCAATATGACAATAATGAAATCGCAATGAAAGTATGGCGGCATGTGAATGGACATTGGAGTCGACAATCAGAAGAGTTACCTATCCATCGCAACTTAGACTTGACAATACTATTGCTACATGTATTATTTGACGAAGCACCAAATCCGGATAGTTTTCTTGTAAAAGCAAAGACTCTCTTTTCGGAAGATCAAGAGGGAGGAATTGAAGAAATCAAGAAATACTATCAAAAGAACAAAAGTTTCTTAGAACCTCGTTTGAAGGAATTGCGCGAACTCTTAAACAAAATGAAATAAACACGTGTACTAGTCGTTTGAACGATCTATGTGCATATAAATAGCAATTATTAAAGTGCGCACGGGAGAGTGCAAATTGAATATGGCAGAAGAAAAGAAAAATAAAACAAAACTGATTGTTGTTAAGGATTATGGCAATCGAGGAAAGACTACCTTGATTTGGATGGTTTTGCTTGAGTTGATTAATAAAAGAGGAGCTACGAAAAACTGGTGCAAATACATAGAAAATAATGAAGAAGTAGCGGTCCCTGAATCATTGCCTCCTTATGAGGAAAGATGGGATTTTATGGCAGACTTGCTTTGGCAGAAACTACATATTGTAATAATTAGTCATGGAGATACATATGACAAAGTTGACAGAATGCTGCAAAAGGCATTGCAGACACAACCGGATTATATCATATGCGCGGCAAACATGAAGCATTGGGGATTTTATACATGGCAATTATTTGAAAACAAATATACAAATACTGATTATGATCGCGTCTGCATCTGGTCAGAGCGTGCGCAGGACAAAAAAGATGAGGAATTAGTGAAACGCCCAACAGTAGAGGCCATTATTCAGTATATTAAACAATGAAGACAATTACGACACCCATAACTAATATGTCAACGACTCGAAATTTCGTAAATGTAGGTCAAGCTCTCTTCGCTATCGAAGAGCATAATGGAAGGACCATAGTCTATGACTGCGGTGGTGAGTCGCGGCTTATCATAGCTGCTGTTTTGCCGTACATTTTGGAGAAAAACCGCACTATTGATATTCTCTTTATCTCACATTATGATAACGACCACATCAATGGTGTTCAGTATTTGTTGCATCATTGCCATATAAGGCATATTGTTTTGCCGATGGTAGAAGAAGAGCACAAATTGTTTGCAGCATTAAGTATGCCAGATTCTTCATTCGCGTACAAATTTACACTTAATCCGGGCCAAACAATCAGTGAGGAAATATACGCAATGAGAGATAATGGGGATCGCGACAAAGTACCCCCACGCATTCATTTTGTTAATACTGCGGAGCATAGTTATGGAGAAGCGAACATAAGCGAGCCTATGCCGATAGACAACTTTGAAAACAATCAGAATATTCCAGAGAATAAGGCAATTCGCATCGGGGCGCCAAATGATGATTGGATATACTTGCCTTTTAACCGAAAAGTGATGACATCGAATCAGTGGAAATATTTTTTGTCATTTCTAAACTTGCCTCTGACTGCTAAAAGCGATGATATTATCGCATATTGGAAAGAACATTGGATAGACGAAAGACTATATGAGAAACTCATACGACTCCCCTATGAAAGGCGCCACCCATTGAAAGATGCTTGGCAAGAAGCTACAGGAATCCCTTATCGTGATATCAACGAATATAGTATGACACTCTACTCTGGTCCATCTCGTAACATCAGAACGTATGGGTGTTTGTATATGGGAGACTACAATGCAAAAAAATATATAGATGAGCTTTGCAATTTTTATATTAAATTATGGGGAAACATTAAGGTTATTCAGATTCCTCATCATGGATCTATTAATAATTTTGATAATCAATTAATCATTCATGACGCCATACATGTTATACCTAATAAAAAAGTGCCAAGTTATTACGGGGATGTCAAATACCAAAACGTGTGGGAGAAGATAGAAAGAGCTGGCGAAAAAGTCGTAGGGACATGGGAACCACCATACTAAGTGGCTACCAACTATTGTTTTCGCCTATGCTCACAAAACAGGTTGTGCGAATGCGTGCGCATGTATAAATATTATAAGGAATATAAACACCAAAATCATAAAGATATGAAAACCAACATAGCAATATCAAAAATATATATCTTAGAATCCGTTGATCTTAACAACGGGCAAAATGGGCTTTTGATATATGGGAGTCAATTGAAGAAGGAGATAGACAAGTCCATATCTGCAAGTAAGCATAAAAGTAGTCTTACGTGCGAGTTAATAAATATAAATGGACAATACCAATGGCAAAATGCATGGAAAAGAATCAGGAGGGAATGTCAGCGAGGAGTGAAGCCCATGATTCACATTATTGCACACGGAAAACAAAAGGGCTTGGTGATAGCTGGATATAAAGAACTGCCATGGTGTTATGTATTAAAACAATTCCGGAAAGTTAATAATCTTTCCCAAAAAGAGTTGTGCGTCACTATGAATGTATGTTATGCAGGATGTTGCATCAGTAATTTGTTCACGTCCAACGAGTTACCTTTCGAGTTTTTATTAGCCACTCCAGACCCGGTGTCAATGAATGTCTTTAACACTACCAAAATAGCGCAACATCCTTTCGTAATCTTCTATACGACAATGATTAGTTCGAGAAGCATAGACAAAGCACTTAAACGGTTTAAACAATCATTACCATCCAAAAGAAAGAATGATTATAGTTCGTGGAATCTAATACACACGGATAATGCCATGCCATATAAATTTGCAATTGAACCAATTAAATAATATATTTACCATATGGAGGATTCACAGAATAAGTTTCGTGAACACGCGTGTGTAGATAAATAAGAAATATTGGAACAATAATCGTTCCGAAGAATTGAGGATAAGAATATAATATAAAATACCAAATACATCAACTAGTATAGTGCCGGCAATCAGCACTCAAAAAACGATTGAAAGTGATCTAAAGACATAAAATTGCGGAAAAAGCAGTACCTTTGCGCAAAAAAAGTTATGAGGTACGGTTACATACGCGTGAGTAGCGACAAACAGACAGTAGAGAACCAACGGTTTGAGATTGAGCAGTTTTGCCTTCGTGAGGGAGTGCAGATAGATGGATGGATTGAAGAGACGGTGTCGGGTACTAAGCCTTATTCGAAACGTCAATTAGGAAAACTGCTGAGGCATGTGAAGAAAGGGGATTTGATTATCTGTAGCGAGTTGAGCCGTTTGGGCAGAAGTCTCTACATGATCATGGAGATATTGAGTTATTGCATGCATCGCGAGTGTCAGGTGTGGACAATCAAAGACGGTTACCGCTTGGGCGATGACATACAATCCAAGGTATTAGCTTTTGCTTTTGGTCTGTCGGCAGAGATTGAACGCAATCTGATCAGCCAACGTACCCGCGAAGCGATGGCACGGCTGAAGGCTGAAGGCAAGCCGCTCGGTCGTCCCAAAGGAAGACAGACGGACAAAGAGGCATTGTTGCTTTATAACCACGAAGCGTATATCCGTCGGGCGATGGAGAAAGGGCTGCCGAAAAGCGAGATTGCACGCAGACTCCATTGCAGCCGCAATACATTGAATAGATATATACGAAAGTATATCACTATATAGTGTTTTCACGGGCACTCAAAAGAACGTGAATTGATCTTTGAAATACTGATATAATAACTAAATGCAAAAAAGTGCAAAAAATGGCTCAAATTAACGGAACCATTTATTGTGCCAAGTTTTGTACAGCAAGAAGGATTGCTGTAATAAGAAGGAGTTGTAGTCTCTTTATATATCAAAAGATTTTGAGCAGTTAAATATGGTATAAAAGCACCATCTCCATTTGAATATCCGAAATACTTATTCGTTCCATAACTATTTGTTATCGTCCAGTGATCGGTTGAGTACGTAAAGGTATAACTATCGTAGCTATCTTTTTCATGACCATACCATTCACTATAGTATGTATCAAGGTAGTGATTGGAATTGCTACTATTGCAGTCTTTGATAAACCATTTTGAACTAGAAGATTCCAACGTATAACACCACTCAGCATTAATTGCCGCAGCATGGTATTTCCCAAATGATGTTTCATCAATTTGTTTTGCTTTTAGCTTATTGCTGTTATTTTCGCTTGTCATTACATAATTCTTTGTGCTATATACAGCAGCAAAAAAGTACTTAGACGTGGTATTTAATTCACTCGTTGAAGTAATTTTTGTATATTCGCCTTTAGCATAGACGGCATAAAGTGTAACATCTCCAGTCGGGTAATACGTGTCCCCTCCTTTTCCAACTATAGTCGGAGCAGTACTTGTTTCGGAACTGACTAACGAACCTGTTTTCCAACCATAGAATGCCCATCCATCACTTGAGCATGAATGTGTTGGAGTAGGCAATGTAACTCCTGCGCCGGCACTTGTCTCTTTCTCGGAAGCCTTGCATGACCCCGTTCCTGCATTATACGTAACGGTATGTGCCACGGCGGGGGTAGCCGAAGTATAAGTAACGGAAACATCTCCCCATATACGCATTCCCGCACTTGCTGTGATATATCCCGTTGTTAATTTTAGCGCATCACAATTAAGAGTAATTGATGAGGCTCCTGTACCAGACACAGCAGTTTTTGGATTTGCACTTACCCCGCTTGCTGCGGTATTGCTATTATTACTACTGCTAAAATATAAAGTAGCAGTATTATTTCCACCATTATGAACTACACTTGTACTAGAAACAACCATTGTAATGGATTTGATAGTGTAGCCGGTCTTAGCAGGCACTTGTAAATAATACGCAGTTGAGTTGGAATAAGCTTTTATCTGTATATGGTTGTAAGCTGCATCTGCATTACTTTGCTTGTTTTTTATACAATAAGCAGTCCATGTTTGAGAGCAGCCATCTGTAAAACTCCATGATTTATATCCGTTATCTGGATTACCAGCATCTATGATATTTTTATTAGATAATGTGCATACTACATCCGCTCCCCAAACATTCCCTATTCCGATTACAAACACAAACGCAAAGACGGCGGCAAAACGCATGAATGGATTTTGCTTCCATTTTGCATCCAATCCAGATGGTGAACCGACGGTCAACCGACGGTCATGGCTAATATCCTTACTCTGTAGGTTCCCCAACGAACCCCGAAGATGATTTAAAAACGTAAAAATAGTTCTCATATCATTTAGTTTTATATTAGTATTTCTAATTTAATTTTGCAATCACAGGGTAACCCAATACCCGATGACTATATACTGAAATAATAACTAAACATATACCATTATGACAAACTTTAACTTCTTATCGAAATTTGAGGATTGGCTGGGTGAGCTATCGTCCCGTATGTCTCTCGTAGGTCTCTCGTATGACGCAAGTGGCGCGAGAGTGGCGCGAGAGAGGCTGAAAGACAAGTTGGACAAGTTGGTCAACTGTGCCAAGAGTGTCATGCAAATTTTTGCCACTTATGCCACTTCTGCCAGTGCAAATTTTGTAGGCAAAGAGTCCAACGAGAGTACGGTAATGTATTGGGTAAAGTCTATGATACCCTCGTGTTGGTTCCGATATGCCTCCGTAATTACCCTGATCTGCTTCTTGGGTATTGGGGAAATTTGGGGAGAAACAGAAACCTCTACCTTTACAAGTAAGAACTTAGCTGTAGGAGATGGAGAGCCTGCATGGACAGGATCTACAGGATCAAATAGTGATAATTCTGAATTTGGAGTTAGTGGTCGTGGAGTCCAATATTCTGCGGCAAACGGAACTACTAAAACATTTACAAGTACTGCCTTTCGTAATAAAACCATTAAATCCGTTTCTGCAGTCGTATCCAGGAACAAATCAGGATATGATGTTTCTATATCTGTTACAGTAAATGGAAGTACATTAGGTAGCGGCGACACATCAGGAAATCAACCGAATAACGAAACAATTACTACAAGTGATGATACTGGCATTCCATGTAGCACAGGAGATGTCGTTGTAACTCTTACAACAGGTGGGCCTAGCTCTTCTGCCAAATCAATGTACGTAAAATCAATTTCAGTAACTTATAGTGATGGGTGCGCCTCTACTTTATCTACGCCCATAGTGACTGCAACCCCAACAAGCGGTCAAGTCGTGCTGACTTGGCCTGATGTCGCAAATGCCACTAAGTATCAACTTAAGTGGAACGGAGGATCTTGGACAGACGCTGTTTCAGGAGTGACGAAAACGAGTTTAACGAATGGAACTGAATACACATACCAAGTGAAAGCGATTGGTAATGGTTCTACCATTTGCGATAGCGATCCAACAGAATCCACAAAAGTCATTCCCGGTACATACTATACTGTTACTTGGATGTTGAATGGTAGTACATACGAGACCACATCTGTTCGCAGCGGAACAAAACCAACATTCCCAGACAATCCTTCTTCATGTGATCTTACGAGTACAACATTTATGGGATGGACGCAAACAGGTTGGAGTGGCAAAATTGATGACATTAGCAAAAAAACTACTGATGCTACTAAAATATATGCTAAGGCAAGTGATATGCCGGATGTCAGCGGCGCGGTGACTTATTATGCTGTATTTGCAAAAAAAGACGGAGGAGAGCCGACATCTGTTACATCATATTCTGCTGGCAATTACTATTTAGTTGCTAAATATAGCACTAGTTACTATGCGATGAGTGGCTCAACAACGAGTGGTATAACGGCCGTAAATGTCACAAGTGCAGTAACTTACAATAGCACACCCAAAACAATTACTGTAGATCCATCTAGTTTTACAGCTGATATGGTGTACGCTATCAGCGGAACAACTTCTGCTGCAACTATAACGCAAGCAGGTACTGTGGTAGGAAATAGCAGTAGCGGTGATTTTAATAGGACGGGGACATGGGCAATTAGTGACATCTCTTCTGCAAAAACATTCCGTTTTTCAGGAAATAGCCGTTGCATAATGTATAGAAATACTCCTATTTTTAAAAACTATGCGACCTCCAATGCAGGTGGTACCGGATATGGTGATGGATACTTGTATTTAGTACCAGCTCCAACCTACTCCAAATACCTCACTTCTTGCTGCACTCCACTTGGTTCAATAAATGGTTCGGTTTCTTTGAGCCAGGGAGGAACGAGTGTGACGATATCCGGATGGGATGATGTGAGCAATGCTGGTAGTTATACTGTAAAGATGTATCATTATAACACTAGTACAAGCACATGGGATTTGGTAAGCGGAACCTCAAGTTCGATATCCGGATCCGAAGGAACAAAAACCGGAGTGACAAATATATCTACCGGCGTCACATTCACAGGTTTGACATTAAATGATGATTATAGATTCTCCGTTCAGGCTATCGCAAGCTCTGCTAGTTATTGCGACGGAGATGAGACATTTGCAACATCTATCAATAGCACGTCTGTCGCCAGCACTCCATTCAAATTGAGTTATTCTATTTATATTGACAATGGAAGTAATAGCGGTTGGGCATATCATCAACTAGAGGACGACGGAACGATAGATATTACATTATTAGGAGGAATAGACTACTACCAATTTAAAATAGCCGGCGGTTTCAGTGGCTGGTGGGGCGCAGAAAACGAAGTTAACAAATATAACATCGGCGGCGCAGAATGGACGCTGAATGGTAGTAATAATGTTCGGTTACAAACCTTTGTCGGTGGTACGTACACGTTTACTGTAGATTTGAGTAGCGTTAATCCGAAAGTGACGATCTCCTATCCAAGTGCGACTCAAGAGGCCGGATATTTAGTTTATTGGGATGCTTCTATCGTGAGCAATTGGAATCACTTATACTTCCGTGTTGGAACAGATGCCAATGCTAATACGAATGCTTCGGATTGTAAGGTAGACGGAAACATTGTTCCCGGTACAGATAGATTTTATAAAATACCAACAGTTTATTTCGGCAACATGCGTGTATGGGCTATCGCAAATAAAGAAGGATTGACAGGAAGCAACACGAATGGAGTCTATAAGACCAATACCGGAGATGAACATGCTATTTCTAAGAGTACCGAGTATCAAGATTATGCAGTTGACGAAGGCGGCGTGACGTTAGTACCATCTTCATCAACCGGAACCATTGGAAGCCAGGAGCATGATAATAACTGCTATTTCTATCCGGTTACAAAAACGGACGGCATGTTGACGCACAACGTTGCAGTAGGAGCCAAACCGACCGGAGGTAGTATCACGGTAACTTATACAAACACTTCAGGGACAAGCGGTCAGACAGTGACCGACGGAAATAATGCAGACCTGGCACACCGCTGTATTTTGAACGTAGTGGCGACACCGGAGACCGGTTATAATTTAGCCACGTTTACCAAGAACGCCAGTGCTTTTGCAGGAGGCAACTATATATTGACAGAGGATGTTGCTTTTGCAGCGACATTCAGTTTAAAACAGACGACGGTTACTTTGAATAACCACGAAGCGACTACAGCAGGTGCCGCCAATGTAACCGCCACCTATAGCCAAGCCGTTCCTTCAATTGCTGCTAATCTGCCGGCAAAAACCGGTTATGTCTTTGGCGGTTACTGGACCGGAGAAGACGGAACAGGTACGAAATATATCAATGCAGACGGTACAAGCGCCAATAATTGGAGTATAGTGGATGCCACTACCACGCTTCATGCGCAATGGACGCCAAAACGTTGCACAGTCACATTAACAGCAGGAACGGGAAACAACGGGTCGGCAGTATTTGATTATGATGCAACAACATACGTATCATTCTCTCCCGCTGTCCGCGTAGGTTGGACTTGTACGGGCTACTGGACAGGAACAGGCGGAACGGGCATAAAGATTCTGAATGCAGACGGTACCCGCGCAGACAACGTAGCAGGATGGTGGGTTTCCAATAAATGGAGTGTGGATAATACATCTGCTACCCTATATGCCGGCTGGACGAACACCTACGGCGGCGATGAGTTTGAGTTAGTATTGGATCTAAGCGAGTTAAGCGCAGGCAAGAAGATCATAATCTTGGACAAGGATTGTGCTACTGCGCTAAGTACTACGCAACAAACTAACAACCGAGCATCTGTTGCTGCATCTACCGATGGCGGATTCACGATGAGCGGTGACAATAATGTAGCTACGCTTAAAGCTGCTACTTCTGTTCAAGTAATGACTTTGGAGGCAACAGGAACAGCCAATCAGTATTACCTAAACGTAGAGGATGGGTATTTATTTGCAGCGGGGGAAAACAGCAATTACTACCTAAAAACTCGTGCTAACAACAGTAGCGATCCTACATTTGCTCAATTCCTGTTTACACTCTCTAACGGAGAGTTTACTATCCGAGGACAAGGAGCAAATAAAAATGGCTACTTGCGCAAAAACACCTCCAGCGCTTTGTTCTCCTGCTACGCAAACGCAGGGGATCAGAAAGCCGTTCTTGTATATGTGAAACGTGAGAGTTGCGATGACCCTGCAAATGCTTTGAGTGTAAGTGCATCGCCAACAGCAATTTCTACGGCAACCGGGTTCAACACTTCTACGTTGGGCACGACCGGTGGCAACGGGGAAACAGTTTATTATCGTGTCATTTCTTCCAACAAAGCAAATGCAACAATAGACGGCACCACATTCTCTGCTACGACAGCCGGAACTTATACAGTGCAGGCCTATCAATTGAAGAACGAAAATATCTGTCGGCAGATATCTACGGTAGATATTACAGTCACGACGCCGGTATTAACGACCAGCAAGAACACTCACACCTTTGAAAAGACCGCGACCGGAAACAGCAGGAACACAAACACAATAACCATTAGCGGTGCGAACCTTGTAGGGGATGTAAGTGTAGCACTCTCCGGAGCGAATGCGGATCAGTTCTCTATTAGCACAACATCCGTCACGGCGGCTTCAGCTATGGAGAGTGCACAAGCAATAACCGTGACATACTCTCCGACGACAGCCGGTACGCATACAGCTACGATTACCTTCAGCAGTACCGGAGCTGCTGATAAGGTCGTAACTATAACCGGTACTGCGGCAGATTTTTATACCGTAACATGGCATATCAGCGGCAGCAGCAATCAGACGTCGCAAGTAGAGAGCGGCACCAAACCGACATTCCCGAGCAATCCGGAAAGTTGCGATGATGAGAGTACTACCTTCATCGGCTGGACACAAACGCCATGGAGCGGCAAATTAGCACAGAGTGCCATTGATGCCAAAACAGCGGATAACGTGAAAGTATATAAAGCAGCCTCCGAATTACCCAATGTCGGCGGGGCGATTGATTACTATGCCGTATGGGCGAAAGCAAGTACAGAATCAGATGTTGTAGGAAATAGTTTAACAGCAACAGGGCTCGCCGCTAAAAATAATACGAGTTGGGTTACTATCAACTCAATTGCAGGTTCTACTACAGATGCCACCTATAAATTGTACTCGATGGGAACACAGATCTCCAATTCATCCAATTATGAGACATATGGAATGAAATGGAGTGCTTCCAATGGCTATCTTGAGACTGTTACTTCTCCAACTAATGGGAATAAATTATATAGTGTTACAGTCAAAACGATGACAGAAGACAAGAGCGTCACAATTTATGGCTCTGATGAAGATGACGATACATGGCATAATTTAACAAGCCTTACAGGAACAACAAGTGGAGCGACTTATGTATTTACTTCTGCATATACTTGGATAAAAGTTGCAGGTAACTCTTCAAGTTGTGCAATAGAATCCATTACCATCACATATGGTGCCTATGAAGACTACCTGACTACTTGCTGCGAGACGACAAATTTAACTTTCGGAACGATCGCAGATCCTGTGACGGAATATAACATTCTCCGTGAGGACTTAAGTAGTGCGAGTGAAGCCGTTTCTATTAATTGCAATTTCGAGAGTTTGAATACCTCTACCGAAATCACATGGTATTCGACCAACCGTGCAGCTCGTACTTTCGTTACTCCCACAGGCGCAACTACAAGTACTACCCCTTCGCCGCAATTAGCAGAAATGACTATTGATATAGCGAAAAAGAAAATAACAGCTACATCAGTAGGCGTATATACAATCACTATTCATCAAGACGAAGCGACCATTAGTGCCACCAAGTACTGCGAGCGGACCGCTTCTGTTACAGTTAATGTAACCGTACGCGACAAGTTTGTGGATATGTTAAATGGTGAAGATGTGGGAGTAGGCGGTAACAGCGTTATTACCCGAGATGACACCGGCGGAGGTATATATACCCCGACAGAAAGCGATTTCGACACAGACGATCTATGTAAAACCACTAAGCGCAAACTGATCGGTTGGATCAAGGCCGGCGATCTGAAGACATCTTACGGGGATGCAAACCGTGTGGATGAGATAGATGATTTAAAAACCGCCACTCCGGCTACCAACAAGATTATTGCACCCAATACGCAAGTGCAAGCAACCGGAACAACATGGTATGCTGTTTGGGCAGATATAGATTAACCTAATAATAAGGAGAACGCAATATGAAGACATGTTTAATGAATAAAATCCAAAACGATATGAAAGCTATCAATAAATATATGCGCCTATTCCTTATTATAATAGGAATGAGTATTTGTGGTGCCACATGGGCAAACGTGGCAGTATTTGACGCATCGGTGGATGTCGGTGCCACAGCTGCTACCATACAGATTAACAAGGGTGCCTTTACTGTCAAGGTCGGTGGCGGTTCGATGGGTGGTAATCCATATCAAGCAAATGCTAACCAAAACATTGTAGTATCAGGTGAAGTAACCATTACTCGTATTGAGATAACTTGCCAGACATCTGATATGGCCAATAATATCTCAAATCCGACACTCAATGCTGGTACTACGAGTTCCTTAACCACGAGCGGGACAAAAAGAGTATGGGTCGGCAGCGGTTCTAGGACTATATCTTTTCCACACACGAGCAAAGTAAAGTTTACTCGAGTGGAAATTACGTATTCCTCTATTCCGAGTGGCTATTGCGAATTGAAGTTGTGGAATAGCAATACAAGTTCTTACGAAACTTGGGCATTATGGAGTCAATCTGAGTATTTGCCGTATGATGATGCACCAGAAGTTTCCGGATATTCATGGGGAACGGGTTGGTCCACATATGATATTCCTACTCCTGTAGGTTACCCGGTACATGCTAATGTGAAATGGGGCAAGTCCGAAACAGCAGGTGCATACACCGCTTTGTATGCTATGTTTATGGATGGAAGCGACAAATACACCACTCGCCCTGCATCAGTCCCTATGGTCACTATAACATTCAAACCTAACACGGGTAGTGGCAGCGAATACACCCAAAGAGTAGCAGAGAATGTTACTACCGATTTGGAAAGTAATAAATTCACAAAGACCGGTTATAGTTTCGAAGGTTGGGCAGAAACTGCTGATGAAGAAGCTGTATATGAAGATGGCGATGAGATTAGAATAGACGTAGATATTGACTTGTATGCAAAATGGACTATCAATCAATATGATATACTAATTGGAGCAAATATTGATTCCTATGGTTCTGCGACGATAGACGGAAATGACAACAAAACAGCAAACTATAACACGAGTTGGCAGATAGTTGCTACTCCTAATTCCGGTTATTATTTCAAAAACTGGAGCCTTTCCCCCAATAAAGGAACCGTGACAAGTGCCACAACAGCCTCCACGAACTATACTATAGGTGATGCAGATGTGATAATAACAGCAAACTTTGCCCCGTATGTTCATCTCTTATACGATGCGAATAGCGGAAGCGGCGCTCCAACCGATGCGACCAATTATAAAAACGGAGATAAAGCAACCGTGAGTGCAACAGAGCCAACTCGCGACGGGTTCATATTCTCAGGATGGGCAAATACGAGTGGTGCTACTTCTGCGACTTATACCAGCGGAAGCAAAATAACAATGGGAGCAACGGATAAGACCATTTATGCCGTATGGTGCAAGGATATAAGCGGCAATAGTTTCAGTTCCGCAACAGCTGCAACGACTCCGAGTTTCAGTTATGCAACCGGCAAAGGAACTACACGCATATCGTGGGGCTCTGTTACAGATGCAACATCTTATTCGCTGACCATAACCAATACCACAGACGACGAAATAGTCTATGGTCCGACAACGGTTTCGGCTAATAGTTATTATGATTTCGCAACGATGGTTCCGGGTAAGAGTTATACCGCAGCCGTAACAGCGAGCAATGCTTGTACAGAGAAAACGAGTAGCGTAGCAGGCGTAACGATTGCTTGTCCGGCATTAGCGGGAACAGTGACCGTCTCTACGGGAACGATTGGCAAAACAAGCGCCGTTGTGAATTTCTCTTTGACCAACGCGACAGAGTTTGATGTCTGGTTAGTTGAAGATGGCGAGAGTGATAAGATCGGACGAGAAACTATATCTGCCAATGCCAGCGGCGAGGCCGGCAAGACATTCACAGGGTTAAAGAATGATACTAAATACTATGTGCATGTAATAGCAAGCAATATATGCGGAAACTCTACTTCCGAAAAGAGCAGCGATAATTTCACTACGGCTCATGAGGAAGTATATCATTACTTCAAGTTCTCCTGTGTAACCCTGTCTGTCACATCGGAGGATGACCCGATACCGGTATATATCACCTCCCGCAATGGCGTAGAGATTTTAGCAGCCAAGAAACTGCAAGTTAGTGCAGCCGGTGCGTTGGCAGGTCACCGAATCTCGCTTACCGGCGATGATCTGAAGTTCTACAAACTAGAGGATGGCAAATACAAAGATATTAGTACAAACTATCTGACGGCAAGCGGTGATGGTACAGCACAAGATGTATATGTGTCCTATACTCCGTCAACTGCCGGTACCGGTGCTGTTGAAACACGTGATATCACTGTCGCATGCGATGGATGGCAGCAGATATTCAGCGATGTAGTAAAAGTACGTAATCTACCGGATGCTATAGCCATCGTTGCTAAAGTAGGTAATACATGGCAAGCTTTACCAGCAAATTTAAGCAGTGCTGGCAATCCTACTCCTGAAAACATTACAACCATCGTAGATGATGGCATACTGAAAGCGCAAGGTCCAAATACCATCCAGTATCGTCTGTGGTCTGTAGCTACTACTAATGGCACACGTGACCGTTTTGGTAATGCCACATCTTATACCCCAAGCGCATTATATGGCGATCGTTTGCGTTTCTCTGCGACGAATAATACGACCACAGCAAATGCGGGTCTATGGGCAAACAATAGTGCAACGGCTAACACGATCAGTAACAGCGGCGCAATAAACGCGCTTGACAAGTACTTCGATGCAGATGCAGCATATGAATGGAAAGTAACAACGCGTGAGGAGGCAGGAGAATTTGTCTATACTCTTCAAACAGACCAATCTCCGAATACAAACAAGTTACGTATTTGGGGACATAAGTGGGGAACTTACGGAGATGGTAACGGAGTTGAAAACCTGTATATACTTCCTCTAGAGGTGGTACAGAAAGCGGATATTTCTGTACTGGAATGGGATACGACAACAGTAGCTGTTAGTTATCCCAATGGAGCAAATGCGAGTGCCATGAATGCCCGCATCGGGACAGGAGAATCAAGTACAGTTACTTTAACTCCGCTTGGTGGTGATGTATATAAACTAAGCGGATTAGGTGATTTGAAAGCCAACCCGGCAAAACAATTAGTATTAACAGCGACAGAGAGCGGTACTCCCAAACGTGCTATCTTCACTATCCCTTTGATTGTAACTACCAGCAAAACAGAAGCGGGATTACGTAGCGATGCCGGAGGCGATGCGATTGCCAAGAATACAGATGTTGTAATTCGTCGCGGCGGATTGTTAACGACAGGCACAGCATCGGGGAACTTTGCGGACTTGTATATCTATCCTGAGGGTAAAGCCGATATTAGTAATGACATTGCAGTGACCAATGTCTATTTGCGCGGCGGTTTCAGTTGGTTAGGCGGTGCATATGGGCACCCGCAAATGAAAGTAGCAGATAGAGGCTCCGATGCAAACAAACGTTTATCGGGTATCGGTGCTGCAGGGCATGGCATATACTATGAGTTGTATGCTACCAAAGATATGTACTACATGATGGCTCTTCCAAAAGATGTTAACCTGAATGATGTCACCAACGGTGATGGTGAAAAGAATTTCAGAGCATGGATCAAAAAGTACAATGGCGGATATCGAACAGGAGAATATGGCACTAAAGCATGGCTGAATGCAAGCAGTGTTCAACGAGGTGTCGGCTATGAGATTTCCATTGACCAAGATGTACCTCATGCAGGTCGTCCGTATGGTGTATTGCGTTTCCCATTGCTGCAATCAACAGGTTGGAGTAATGAAACTACCGATTGTGCAGTTGATGTAATTGCATGGGGATGGGACAAATGGGCAAATGGAGATCTAAGTGCTAACAACGTGGGATGGAATTTCATAGGAAACCCGTATTTCACGGCATTTAATAATGGTAGTTCGTATGATAGCAAGATTGTGCAACAAGGATTCCAAAAGCATGGAAATCCATGGGATGGTACATGGGATTGGATTGATGATGATGCTACTCGCTATTTCACTATTCCTCAATATACTTGGGATGAGTATTACGATGTACGTGCAGACAACTACAAACTAGATGCGTTCTATCCTTTCTTCGTACAAGTAAATGTCGGAACACAAGAAACTCCCGGAACGCTAACTTTTGGTGGGACGCGTGATCTAAAGATGCCCTCTCTCGTTCGTAAAGCAATTCGCCAACACGAGATAGTGGTCGATTTTATGATTCGCGATAGTAACGGAAAGACAGATGTCGCAGGATTGAATATTAGCAATGATTATTCCGAATTGTTTGATGCCGATGATAAGGAAAAAACGATTAAGAATAATGATTACATGAAGATCTATACATTGGTGGGAGATATCCGTACAGCGTTCAATTCTCTACCGGAAGAGGCTGCGGAATTGCCAATTCCTGTAGGTGTGATTATTCCTGAGGCTGGAGACTATACTTTCGCTACAACGCAAGATGTAAGTGAATTAGAACATCTATGGCTTATTGACTATGCAATGTCTCGACAAACAGATCTTTTGGAAGATGATTATACATTCTCAGGCACTGTAGGAGAATATAAAGAACGATTTGCCATTAATGCGGTCATTAAGAAACCAGAGATAACTACAGGTGTAGATGGAATTACAAATGGAAGTGATAATAAACCTATAAAATTCATTTACCAAAACAAGATGTACATTCTGTCAAATGGAGTTATTTATGATGCGACGGGAAAGAAAGTACGTGAAATCAATAAATAATGATTTCAAATTGAAAATTGAGAATTGAAAATTGAAAATTATTTGAGATTATGAAAGCATTGAGATATTTATTGATCGTAGTAGCAATGTTGTGCGTCCTAAGCGCAAGCGCTCAGATGCTCGCTCAGCAGCCGGAAGCGACCATGCATTCCACTTCCGCAATGGTTGGTTCGGGTTCCAACCTGCCCTCTGCAGCATCCAGTGGAGCCGTTGTAACAGGTAGTAGTCTGGGATCTTATTCGCCCGCCAATGCACCAGGGAAACCGCGAAAAACAGAAAGCAATCCTGGGGGAGGATTTAACTCTGATGACAACGACAATGATCGTGACGAACCGTGGAAAGACCCCATCGGCGATGCGGCATTGCCGCTGGCGCTGATGGCGTGTGCGTACCTTATATTGCGCGCCATGCGCAAGCGCAAGCGCGCAATGTCCAAATAATATTTGGACGCAATGGACGAAGCACAGCGGATGGAGTATGGGGTGCGGTGTACAGCGTATGGTGTATGGCATGAGAACGGGGCACGGAAGTGCCCTGTTTTTATGTAATCGGGCGAGTATAATCTATTTTTAGCAGCAAAAATTTGCATATTCGGATAAATTGTAGTAATTTTGCACCGTGAAAAGTGCACAGTGCCAGAGTACACGCACCTTTCAAAGTGCAAATCATACAATAGTGAAAAATGGTATTGAGATTATGGCGCAAGAAGAAGCAATAAAACTTTTCGAAGATATCAAGATGCGTATCTTCTTCGATGACGAACAAGAGCAATGGTATATCTGTATCATTGATGTTATTCAAGCATTGACAGATAGTAAAGATGCGGCACAATACATAAAACGTATGCGCCAGCGTGACAAAGAGCTCAATTCCGTGTGGGGTACAATTTGTACCCCCCACCAATTTAAGGCATCCGATGGTAAGTTACACGCTGTCAATTGCGCAACACTACAAAACACCTTACGTATCATTCAATCTGTCCCCAGCAAGAAAGCAGAGCCTTTCAAACAATGGTTAGCGCAGGTGGGCGCAGAGCGGATGTGAAGCTATTGTCGTGCCGATGTCGTCCTAAGGTGGTCGCGTGTTGGTCCCGAGATGGTCCCGTGATGATCGCGTGATGGTCGCGTCGGCAACCCGACGGAAACCCGACGGAAACATGATGGAAAGTAAAAAAAATAGTAATCATTTAACTAATACATACTAATCATGAAGAAATTTTTCTTATTTCTGGCAGCATGCGCGATGAGTATCGCGACGTATGCCGCAGTGAACATCACTATCAATCCGAGCCATGTGGATTTCGGCGAAGTGAGTATCAAAGGACAAAACAGTGTAGAGGGTTCCGTCTCGTTTGATGTGACCTATTCCGGTCTGCCGCAGTCCTGCGGAATCGTTTTTGAGGACGTGGAGAGCGAAATGCCTGCAGACGGTGCTGCCTTCTGGATCGAGGGCACCAACACGGAGGGCTGGATCTATGGCGGCGACCAATATAATCCTGCCGAGGGTCAGGGTCTGACACTGCATTACATGGCAGACAAAGCCGGCACCTACACAGGAAAGATCCGTTTCTATAGTTATGACAGCGAAGATGACTGGTACAATGAGACTCCCGGCACGTCCTATTATATGACGATGAGTCTGACCGTGACGGGTGAGGCTATCGTAGCGACCACCACCCCATTCGAACGAATCAACAGCACCAGCGAGTTGCACGCAGGCGATACCGTTCTATTTGTATGCGAGAGCGCAGGCGCGGTGTCCGGTCCGCTGAACGGCAGTTATCTGGCAGCCATCACAGAAGGAGTGAGCATCGATGCCACCGCAGGAACCGCAGACATACCGGAAGAAGCGCAGACATTCGTACTCGGTCAGTACGGTGGCAACTGGCAGTTTACCGCTACCGGCACCACCAATAAACTGGCGTTGGATATCACCGGCAAGGGAGCATTCACCTACGCAGCCCCGGTGCCGAACCAGATTCTGGTAGGTTGGGGAATCAGTATCAGCAATGGTACCGCCTATGTATCCAAACCCGATGACTCATTCCCTGTAGAGTTCAACGGCGACCGCTTCAAGCCTTATAAAACTCCGCAAGGCAGCACATATCAATTATACAAGAAATCCGGTGAGGCTTCGGCTGTAGAGACCAGTCTCGAAGTAGAAGCCATCAACTTCGGCGAAGTAGAGATGGGCGAGACCGCAGAAGTGACGGTCAACTACACCGCCACCCACATGGAGAGCGAGATTCTCTGGGACATCACCGGAACAGACGCTGCGCTCTTCAGCGTAGTGGCTGAGGGCGACAACGAAACCGGCACACTGACCATCCAATACAAAGGCGGAGCGACCCAGAGTAGCGTGGACGCCAAGGTATATGCCCTGTTCACCAATGCGAGTCTGGACGATGCGGAGGCTTCGTTCGACATCGCCATCAGCCTTGTGCCGACGACCGTTAAACTGACGAACATTGCATTCATAGACGCTCCGACAACCATTGACCAAGGTCAGTCGATTGACATGAGCCAGTACATCGTTCTGACGCCGGATGACGCAGCCGACAAATCGCTGAGTTGGACAACCGATCATGATTATCAGGGAGTAGTGGATGCCAACGGCGTGCTGACCGCCAAGCATGTAGGCGGTACGGTCACCGTGACCGCAACATCGGTTCGCGTACCGAGCGTGAGCGCCAGCCATACGCTGACGATCACCGTACCGACAATCACCGATTTCACCCTTTCGGAGACAGAGACCACAATGAATATCGGCGGCACGAAGACCCTGAGCATCACTGCTTTTGTGCCGGAATATGCTACGGCTTCGGCTTCCTTCCAGTCCTCCGACACCGAGGTTGCGACGGTGAATAAGAACGGCGTGATCACCGCCAAGGCAATCGGCGATGCCGTTATTACCGCCACCATCGGCGAGGTAGAGAAGAGTTGCACAGTACATGTAGTCGCCGTGACCGTCAACAGTATCTCCTTCGCCAACGGGGCTGTCAACCTGACGCTCGGTTCGTCGCTGCAACTGGCTCCGACCGTAGATCCGGCAGAAGCGGCTACGCAATACACAATCAGTTATGAATCGGACAACGAGGCAGTAGCTACCGTCGATGCAGAAGGCAAAGTGACCTCCGTAGCAGTAGGCGAGGCAGTTATCACCGCCACCATCGACAACCAAAGCGCACAGATCACCATCCATGTCACAGCCGCCGCTACGTTCGCCAAGGTGACCGATCCGTCTGTATTGGCAGCCAAAGATACGATTATTCTGGCTACGATCTACGATAACAACGGCGTCATAGCCGGTCCGCGCGGTACGGACAATGCCGGCAAGAAGAAACTGAGCGTTCTGACCGAAGATGTGACCGTGACCGAGACAGAGGCATACGCAGATGAGGCATGCCGGTTCGTATTGGGCACCGAGAACGGTCAAAATGGCTACACGCTGACCATCGTTGGCGGCAAGATGATTGCAGTAACCAGCAGCGGCAACGATATTGTAGATGCCAACACGCAAAACTGCAAGTTCTGGGAGTTTGTGGCGGACGGCGGGAACGGTTATTTCGTCCGCAATCTGGGCAATACCAACGCGATGTTCAAATACCACGCCGGCAATGCGGCTATCAAACCCTACAAACTCAACACCGCTGGCGCCGTATATGTATATGCGTACTACCGCAAATACGTAGAGCCGTCACCAGCAACCGGCATGGAGAGCATTCAGCCTTCAGAAGTCAGCTATCAGAAGGTGCTGCGGAACGGACAAGTGCTGATCATCCGCAACGGCGAAACATACACAATAACGGGAATGAAAGTGCAACAATAACGCAATTTCTCCGCAAAAAACAAAAAAATCTCACATATATTTGCGTATGTGGGATTTTTTTTGTACCTTTGCACGATTTTTTGAGTATCAAGAAATTATATATCAATAATTTGGTCGCAAACGGCGACCGCAAATGACGAAAAAACAGATGAATATTGTAACAAAAGAGATTGCTCTCCCTGACGGACGAGTAATCAAATTGGAGACAGGCAAGCTGGCAAAACAAGCTGACGGCGCTGTGATGGCGACCCTCGGCAACACGATGATTCTCGCCACCGTCTGCTCCGCCAAAGATGCTGTACCGGGCACGGATTTCATGCCGCTGACAGTAGAGTACAAAGAGAAATTTGCGTCCGCGGGACGTTTCCCCGGAGGCTTTACCCGCCGCGAAGGCAAAGCATCGGACTACGAGATTCTGATTGCACGACTGATTGACCGTGCGCTCCGTCCGCTTTTCCCCTCCAACTATCACGCAGAGACGTTCGTTAATGTAACGATGTATTCGGCAGACGGGATCGACATGCCGGAGAGCATTGCCGGTCTGGCAGCAGGTGCTGCGCTGGCTTGTTCGGACATTCCTTTCGAGGGTCCGGTGAGCGAAGTACGTGTAGCGCGTGTGGACGGTAAGATGGTGATCAACCCGACCTTCGAGCAATGCGAGCACGCAGACCTCGAGCTCATGGTAGCCGCTACGTACGACAACATCATGATGGTTGAGGGCGAGATGAAAGAGGTGCCGGAGAGCGTGATGCTGGAGGCTATCAAGGCTGCGCACGAAGCTATCAAACCGCAGTGCCTCGCTATCAACGAGATGATGAAGGCTTACGGCAAAGAGGTAAAACGCGAGTACTGCCACGAGGTGAACGACGAAGAGCTGAAGCAGGCTGTACACGACTACAGCTACGCTCGTGCTTACGCACAGGCTACTGCTGCCGACACCGACAAGCACCACCGCGAGGAGATGTTCAGCCAGATCTGCGAAGATTTCAAGACCGAGAAAGCCGAATACATGGCAGCCCGTGCAGAGGCTCTGGGTGTCGATATCGACGAGATCGCTGCGCTGGTAGATCGCTATTATCACGATGTAGAGAAAGAGGCAATGCGTCGCGCAGTGCTGGATGAAGGCAAGCGTCTGGACGGCCGTAAGACGACTGAGATCCGCCCGATCTGGTGCGAAGTAGGTCCGCTGCCGGGTCCTCACGGAAGCAGTATCTTCACCCGCGGCGAGACCCAGTCGCTGAGTACCGTTACCCTCGGCACCAGCCGCGACGAGAAGATCGTAGATGAGGCGTTGATCCAAGGCACCGACAAATTCCTGCTGCACTATAACTTCCCGCCGTTCTCAACGGGTGAGGCAAAGGCACAGCGCGGTGTGGGTCGTCGCGAGATTGGTCACGGAAACCTCGCATGCCGTGCGCTGAAGAACATGATTCCGGAAGACTTCCCTTATACCGTACGCGTAGTAAGCGATATTCTGGAGAGCAACGGTTCCAGCTCCATGGCTACCGTATGCGCAGGTACCCTCGCACTGATGGATGCCGGCGTACCGATGAAGAAACCGGTGAGCGGTATCGCAATGGGTCTGATCTCGGAGAACCAAGGTAAGAACTACGCCATCCTGAGCGATATTCTCGGCGACGAGGATCACCTGGGTGACATGGACTTCAAGACCACAGGTACTGTGGACGGTCTGACCGCATGCCAGATGGATATCAAGGTGGATGGGCTTTCCTATGAAATATTAGAGAACGCGCTCGCACAGGCGCACGAGGCGCGCATGTATATATTAGGAAAGATCCTGGAGTGCATGCCGGCACCGCGTGCAGACCTGAAGCCACACGCTCCGCGTATCACTTCGTTCTATATCCCGAAAGATATGATCGGTGCTGTGATAGGCCCGGGCGGTAAGATTATCCAAGGTATCCAGGCTGAGACCGGTGCTATGATCTCGATCGACGAAGACGAGAAGGGCGGCAAAGTTGAAGTAGCCTCCAACAACGGCGAACAAATGGCAGCCGCTATCGCTAAGATCAAAGCGATCGTTGCTCTGCCGGAGGTTGGCGAAGTGTACGACGCTGTTGTCAAATCGCTGATGCCGTACGGCTGCTTCGTAGAGTTCATGCCGGGCAAGGAAGGTCTGCTGCATATCAGCGAGATCGACTGGAAGCGCTATGAGACGATGGAAGAGACCGGAATCAAAGAAGGCGATCATATCCGCATCAAACTGCTGGAGATCGATCCGAAGACCGGTAAGTTCCGTCTGAGCGCCCGTGCGCTGAAAGAGAAGCCGGAAGGCTATCAGGAGCCGGAGCGTCCTGCCCGCGCACCGCGTGGCGACCGCGACGGCGCACGTCTGGACAGAGGTCCGCGTCCTGAGCGCCGCGGTCCAAGACCCGAGAAACGATAAGACTAGTCAAACTAGATAAACTAGTAGAACTAGAAAAAAATAACGCCTTTTTGCGAAAGGGCGTTATTTTTATGTGTATGGTGGGCGTTTTTTAGAAATCGATCTTCCATACCAGTCCGACGCCTTGGATTGTCGAAGCCTGGCGGAGCGAATATTTATCGACGGTATGGGTGTAACCCTTGAGCCGCAGCTGACCGTCTTCCGTCAGAAGCACCTCCACATCCAGATCACCGAAGAACGGCTGGTTCGAGATGTCATTATACCGATAGCCCACATTGCCGTTTATCACCAGCCTATCCACCGGTTGTAATTGGAACTGCGCCTCATATTCCTGGCTCGCCGAAGCGCCTTCGCCATCCGTACGGATCGCCACTCCGAGGGTGAGCATGTTGGTCAGTTTGGAGAGCCATGCGTTGATCTGACCCGTGACCGTAGAAGAGAGCAGCGAATAGGTGGAGTTCAGCGTCGTCGCGTACTGGGTATTCATATAATCCGGCGTGAAGAAACGTCCGAAGACCAGAAGGTAAATCACCTGCCTCATCAACATCTCGTCGGTATTGATGATCTGGCGCACCTGCTGCTGGATCGCCTGGTCCGAAAGCGGGAACTCCAAGGAGAAGGAGAGAATCGGGTTATTCAGCTGTCCCGTCATGTGCAGACAGGTCAGCACCGGTATATTCGACCGCGAGGTAGCTAACTGGGAGGCATCGTCGCCAAAGAGATCTCGCAGGTTCGCGGTAACTCGGTATTTCGCCGTCACGTCCAGTTGCGGGTTCGAGGGATTACCGGAGAAAATAAGTTTAGACCCTTCGCCCACCGTAAACTCCTTACGGATCACATTGCCGACGGTATAAGAGAGCGTGCCCTGCTCCAGATCGTACGTTCCGAAGAGAGACACATCGCCGGAGTTGGTGTCATAAGACAGCTGCAGCGCACCCGTTCCCCGCGCCTGGATCATATCGCCGTTCCGTTCGCCCAAGACGAGTTGGAACAGAAGTAAAGGATTGAGGTCCAGATTGAGTTTCACCAGACACCGCTCCGGTCGCGCCGTCTCGATCGTATGGTGGATCGTATCTTCCGGCGCTATCTTAATCGTATCACCCGCCGACAGGAAATGAACGAACGAGGACTCATACGCCGAGGAAGCATTATCCAGCGAGAGGCGGAAATGGCTGTTCTTCGAAGTCCGCGCATCTGCCGCCACCACGATATTCGACTCATGCCCGGTGACATCCACATGTCCGGTTGCATAGACCTTACCACGGAGCATCTCTCCGGGTTCGTCCGAATCGAAGACCAGTGCATCCGTGCAATCAACATGCAGCGCCAGCACAAAATCATGGAACTGGTCATGGTGCACCGCTCCGTTAACCCGCACCGGATGCCCCTCCGCATCCGTCAGGTGTACATCGGGGAAGATGATCGCCGTCGTATCCATCAGGATCGAATCGGAAGCGATCGTGTATCGTGCG
This sequence comes from uncultured Bacteroidales bacterium, assembly GCA_902765485.1. Lineage (GTDB taxonomy): Bacteria > Bacteroidota > Bacteroidia > Bacteroidales > Paludibacteraceae > Colicola. The sequence continues at coordinate 58,604 of CACWZZ010000001.1, read as the reverse complement.
CCGGTCCACGGGAGTGTCAGATGGGCGTCATGCGCCTGCTCCTGGATCAAGACATAGACCATTTCTTTCTTACCTCCCACTACCACATGGCCGGAGCCATATCCATCCAGATCCCGAAGGACAGTAGAGGTCCAATGGTTAATAAAATCCAGCGGCACCGAGTCGGTCGTCATATCCAGATTCCATACTCCCGAACCGTCAAAGAGCGCCTTGCCGTCCAGCGCCACACGGCGGGCGGAGGGCATATGGGGTTTGAACACATCGGCATGGAAAGCCAGCGAATCGGTGATATGCAGATCCACCTCTGCGGGACCGAAAATACAATTATTAAGCCCCATATCGTCGATATGAATCTGCGTGTTTATCTGCGGCCGGCGGAAGAGCGAGGTGATGTCTGCGCTGCCGGTAAGCAAGCCGTTGAACATGATCGTTTTTTGCGGCAGGATAAACGGCACCACATAGGACGCGTCAATCTTCTGCAGATCAACAGAGAGCGTGTCGGACGCTCTGCGCGATCCCACACCGTGCGCATAGAGGTGCTGGCCGGCGCCCTCGAAGAGGAAATGATCGATGGCGAGCGTCGTATCCGCCGCGCAATAGGTCAGCCTACTCTCACCCAGCGTATAGACCGAATCGCGAAGTATGACTGTGCCGGGCAGACAGAAGAGGTCTATCAGCGGAGCTTTCTTATACCGGTCAAAACGGGTCAGGAAATGCAGGTCTCCTCCGTACGCACCGGCACGCTGCTCAGCCAGCATCGCCTGCTGTTTCTCACGGATCGTCTGGGGTTCATCGGTCTCCTCCGGGCGGGTGATCGACGAAGAGAAAGCGATATGGGTCATGAGGGTGTCGCGGAAAGCCTGAAAAGCCAATACCGTATGCATACTGTCCGCCTCCGCCGATATATCCAGAGCCAGTTGGTCACCCGGTGTATTCATCGCCACGGATATATTCCGAATGGCACGTCCGCCCGCTTCCACGCTCGGCGCATCGAACGATAAAGAGAAAGGCGAGTGGTTCATATCCCGCGGCGAGAGATCCGCTTCCGCGCGAAGAGAAGGATTGTCGGAAAGCGTGAACGGCGCATTAAACAGATGCTGCACATGGCTCAGCTCCGACCCGTCTGCACGCAGGCGGAAAGAGACTGGCTGCCATTTCCGGTTCGGAGCATCCACCGCAGCAGGCAAATAATGATTCGCCATAGCCGTGAAAGCCGGCACTATGTCCGCATAGCGGAAGACGCCGTCCAGCTGAACATTCAGATAATCGGAGCGAAGAGTGATCGCCTTGCTGTTCGTTGCGTCAGCAGAGACAAGGAGCGTCATCTGCTTCATCAGCGCCGAGTCGCGCTGGGTAGCCAGGAAAAGCGAATCCAGCACCATGTAACCGGACACTTCGTCCACCCGCTTGCCGTTCATATCCACCGCCAGCGCGAAAGAGGTGCGCAACGGGTTCTCCGCCGAGAGAGGAGACGTGTCGAAATGGCGGCAACGGAGATTGAAATTCACCTCCGGATCACGCTCGCGCAAGTTGACCACGCCGTCAAACGCCATTTTCAGATGCGGGTCGTCGATTGCGAACTTACCTTGGTATCGCCGCGGCTGCAACGTGCCATCGATACGCAGATCCGCATAGGTGTAGTTATTATACGTGATCTCCCGCGCATGAGCCTTCACCTCGCCGGAGAACACCCCTTTGTCAATCTGTCCTTTGGAGGACATATCCAGCGTCACTTTCGCCAGTTTGGGCACATTCAGCATCTTACCCAGCCGGAAATTCCGTCCCACCACGCGTGCGTCATACTCCATGTGTTCGAAAAGCGAATCGGAGCGGAACGTGCCATCCGTAGAAATGGCTCCGAGGGCTGTACGGAAAGCGCCGTGGAGGGTCAGATCATGCAATTGACCCTGTGCTAGACCGCGGTAGTGGATGTCACCCAGACGATGCACCTCTTTCGGCAAACGAATAGGGCGTCCGTATAACTGCGAGAGGAAATCTTGGAGCTGGGCAGCATTGGTATGCACATCCGTCAGGTTCGCCCGCAAGAAGGGGTTTGTCAAATCCGGTAGTCCCGTAACAGAAATATCGCCCTCTACAATCTTTTTTCCGTTATAGCGAACCGCCATGTCTCCGAAAGCGAGCGAATCCACCGATCCGCTCACCGTTCCGGCAAGGCTAATCGGGCGCTGGAGCGTCTTCACCGCAGGGACGAACAACGCGATGTCTGACGGCACCAACTGCGCATCTATATGGAAGGGGGCAGAGAGCTTCGCCTCCTTCGGCGACAGACGCAGCGCTATTTCGCTGATATCCAGTTTCGACTGGGGCAGACGCGCCGACACCATCGGCACATTCAGCATACTGTCCGTGAGAATCACATGCGCATCCAGATCCTCCACCACCAAAGGCGACCGACTGTCGGATTTCTTATTGACCACAGCGGCGAGTTCCGTTATTTCCGCATCCAGCATCTGAGCCGAGAAACGATGCAGGTCCATGTCCGCATGGGAGATCAGCGCCTCATAGTCCTCATACCGCAGACGGATATTATCCAACTGCACGTCCTTGACGGCGATCAAGCTGTTGAAGGGGCTCTTCTCCTGCTGCTCTTCGGAAGCGAAAGCATCAACGAGGAACTGGTAATTCCACGTGCTGTCCGGCAGGCGGTGTACATCCGCCACGACGTCCTTCAGCCGCACATGCGAGAAGCGAATCTCCCCATGCCGGAGCGCGAGAGGCGAGAACTGGGCGAAGGCTTCGCCTACAAAAGCCAGCGTGTCTCCCTGCTGATCCTCCAGATAAATATCGCGGATCGTCAACCGCGCCGGAAAACGATATTCCACTCCACCCACTTGTGCGTTCGTACCCAGCGCGCGCGACAGCTCCGCCGTAGCCAGCTGAACAGCAGCCGTCTCCACTCTGTCGCTCGACAAAGCAGCGAGAAACATGCCGCTGACCAACAGCACCGCGACAATCATCACACCCAATATGTACAACACGCGATTCATCACATGCACATTTAGCATGCAAAGGTACGAAAAATATTTCGTACAGACAAATAAATCATTCTTTTTTGCATTTTTTTGCACAAAAATTTTGCCATTTCGAAAAAAAGCAGTACCTTTGCACGCTTTTTCCACGTCGGAAGTGACTTGATACGATGTCGAAAGAGCACATATCGTGCCTCTGGCGATTGCATTAGGCTGAAAGCTCAGAGCTGAATGCCGAATAGTAGTATATGCCCGATGTGTAATGTTGGAATCCATAAAAAAGAAACGAAATGGATTTGATTAAAGTAGCTGAGCAAGCATTTGCCGGCGAGAAGAAAGAATTCCCTGTATTCAAGGCAGGAGACCAGGTAACAGTTGGTTACCGTATCAAAGAGGGTAACAAAGAGCGTGTTCAGGAGTTCCGCGGTGATGTCATCTGCATCCACGGCAGCGGCGACAAGAAACGCTTCACGGTTCGCAAAATGAGCGGAAACGTCGGTGTTGAGCGTATCTTCCCGATGGACAGCCCCTTCATTGAGAGCATCACGGTGAACAAGTACGGTAAAGTACGTCGTGCTAAACTGTATTACCTCCGCGAGCGTACGGGTAAAAAAGCCCGCATCCAAGAGCGCAGGGCTAAGTAATGCTAAAGGGGTCTCATTTGAGATCCCTTTTTTGTCAAGTATGTTTCAATTAGAATCTCCATATAAACCAACCGGAGACCAGCCGCAGGCGATAGAGTCGTTGGTGGCGGGTCTGAATGCCGGTGCGCCTGCGCAGGTTTTGCTGGGCGTAACAGGTAGCGGAAAGACCTTCACGATCGCGAATGTGATCAAAGAGGTCAACCGCCCCACCCTCATCATGAGCCATAACAAGACCCTCGCGGCGCAGCTGTACTCCGAAATGAAGGCGTTCTTCCCGCATAACGCGGTAGAGTATTTCGTTTCGTATTACGACTACTACCAGCCGGAAGCCTATATTCCCTCTACCGACACCTATATCGACAAGGATCTGAGCATCAACGAAGAGATTGACCGCTTGCGTCTTTCCGCCGTGGCTGCGCTCCTTTCCGGACGCAAGGATGTGATCATCGTTTCCTCTGTCTCGTGTATCTACGGTCTCGGCAGTCCGCAGGATTTCACCGCCAACGTAGTGGAACTGCATCGCGGAGAGAAGATGCAGATGGACGACCTGCTCAAACAGCTCGTGGGCGCGCAATACGTGCGTAATGATATAGAACTGGCGCGCGGGCGCTTCCGCGTGAAGGGAGACACGATTGACATCGCGCTGGCGTATGCTGACTACATCGTCCGCATCGAGTTCTTCGGCAACGAGATAGATGCTATCCTCACGATTGATCCGATCAGCGGGCAAGTGATCGAGGAGTTTGAGCACTACAACCTCTCTCCCGCGACGATCTTCCTCACTTCCGCCGAACGGATTGCCGCTGCCAAAGAGCAGATCAAAGCCGATCTGGCGAAACAGATTCAGTATTTTACGGACCTGGGCGAAGAGCTCTACGCCAACCGTCTGGAGGAGCGCGTCAAATACGACTTGGAGATGTTGGACGAACTGGGTTATTGCTCCGGCGTGGAAAACTACAGCCGCTATTTCGACGGACGCGAAGAAGGCACACCGCCTTACTGCCTGCTGGATTATTTCCCGGACGACATGCTGCTGGTGATCGACGAGAGCCACGTCACCGTGCCCCAGATCCGCGGTATGTACGGCGGCGACAAAGCGCGCAAAGAGAACTTGGTCAACTACGGTTTCCGGCTTCCTGCCGCACGCGACAACCGACCGCTGAAATTCGACGAGTTCGAAGCGAAGACCGGTCAGACGATCTATGTCTCCGCCACGCCGGACGAGTACGAACTGAACCGCGCGGAAGGTATCGTGATAGACCAGCTGATCCGACCTACAGGGCTTTTAGATCCGGAGATCGAAGTGCGTCCGACGGAGAACCAGGTGGACGACCTGATGGACGAGATCAGGACACGCATCCATCGCAACGAACGAGTGCTCGTGACCACCCTGACCAAACGGATGGCGGAGGAACTGGACGAGTACCTGCGGCGATACGGCATCAAGTCCGCCTATATCCATTCGGACATAGACACGATCGAGCGAGTCAAGATCATGGAGGACCTGCGACGGGGCGAGTACGACGTGCTGGTCGGCGTAAATTTATTGCGCGAAGGACTCGACCTGCCGGAGGTCTCCCTTGTTGCAATCCTCGATGCCGACAAGACCGGTTTCTTGCGCGACCAGCGATCCCTGACACAGACGGTCGGACGTGCCGCGCGGCATGTGAACGGCAAAGCGATCCTCTATGGCGACAAGATCACACCGGCGATGCAAGCCACTATCAACGAGACCAACCGTCGCCGCACGATCCAGATGCGCTACAACGCCGAGCATGGGATCACCCCGACGGCGATCAAGAAAGAGATCAACACCTCTGCCCTCGCCTCGCTCTACAAAGACCCGGAGGCGGAGAAACAGCGCGTAGAAACAGCCATCCGCGAGAGCTGGAAAACAGCGGACTGGCAACACATGGACGCCAAAGCGCTGGAGAAAGCGATCGACAACAAACGCAAGCAGATGCTCGCTGCAGCCAAAGCAACCGACTTCGACATGGCTGCCCGTTTGCGAGACGAAATGCTGGAGATGCAGAACCGTTTACAGGCAATGCAAGGCTAAAAAACATCTTTTTCAGCATTTTTTCGCCAAAATATTTGGTCATTTCGGAAATTTGTTGTACCTTTGCACGCTTTTTCGACTGAAAAAGAAATACCTAGATAGACTAGTTCGACTGGTTAAACTAGGATAACTATTATTAACAAATTAAATTTAACAATTTACTACAATGGTAAATCATTATGAAGCAGCCTTCGTGTTAACTCCCGTTTTGTCTGAGCCGCAGACAAAGGAGGCTGTAGAAAAATTCGAGAATCTTCTCACCCAGAATGGCGGTACCATCCTGAATCGTGAGGAGTGGGGTCTGCGTCAACTCGCATATCCTATCCAAGGTAAAAGTTCGGGCTTCTATTTCATCCTTCAGTTTGATGCAGAACCCGCTGTAATCGCTACCCTCGAGACCGAGTTCCGTCGTGACGAGCGTGTTATCCGCTTCCTGACAACGCGTCTTGACAAGTACGCATTTGAGTACGCTGAGAAGCGTCGTAACAATTCTAAAAAGGAGGCTTAATCATGGCACAGAATGACGAAATTCGCTATCTGACTCCGCAAGGTACGGACCAGAAGAAGAAAAAGTACTGCCGCTTCAAAAAATCCGGCATCAAGTACATCGATTACAAAGATCCTGAGTTCCTCAAGAAGTTCCTCAACGAGCAAGGCAAGATCCTGCCCCGCCGTATCACCGGTACTTCGCTCAAGTATCAGCGCAAAGTGGCACAGGCCGTTAAGAAAGCACGCCACTTGGCTCTGCTGCCTTACGTAACCGACATGATGAAATAATTGTTAAACCGATTAACTGAAAGGAAAGAAAATGGAAGTAATTCTGATTCAAGACCTGGCTAATCTGGGTTTCAAAAACGACATCGTTAAAGTACGTGACGGCTACGGACGTAACTATCTCCTGCCGCAGAAGATTGCTGTCATCGCAAATGAGGCTAACCGCAAACAGTTGGCTGAGACCCTGAAACAACAGGCGCACAAAGCAGCTAAACTGCTGGCTGACGCACAGGCTCTGGAGGCTAAACTCGCTGAGACGGTTATCGAACTCAAGGCTAAAGCTAACGAGGACGGAAAGATCTTCGGTACGGTTACCACCCAAAACATCTCTGACGCGCTCGCTGCACAGGGTATCACAATCGACAAGAAAGTGATCACCATCGCTGAGCCGATCAAACAACTGGGTGAGCACACCGCACAGGCTCGTCTCCATCGTGAGGTAAAAGCAGAAATCAAGCTAAACGTAGTAGCTGAGTAAACTAGAGTATTAATTGGCCATCAGCCGTCAGCCCTCAGCCGTCAGAGAAAATCTGAAAGCTGAATGCTGAAAGCTGAAAGCAGAAAATCGTAGATTTTTATGAAAAAAGGAATTCATCCGGAGAACTACCGCGTAGTAGTTTTCAAAGATATGTCTGACGGTACTCAGTTCTTCAGCCGCTCTACTGCTGCTACGAAGGACACCATCGAAATTGACGGCGTTCAGTATCCGCTGATCAAGCTTGAGATCTCGAACACGAGTCACCCGTTCTACACCGGTAAATCGAAACTGGTGGACACCGCCGGTCGCGTGGACAAATTCTTGTCTCGCTATGGCAATCGCACACGCAAGTAATGCGAGAGTTTTCAAGGGGCGGACATTGGTCTGCCCCTTGTTGTTTTTACTTTTAGAACATCTCGATATTTCGACATCTCGGCATATCGATATATCGATAACACGAAACAGCTATGCAAAACACATCTCTTTGGCGCGCACTCGGCCGCAACACCATCGTTTCACTCATCCTTTTCGGAGCATTATTGGGTCTGTTATGGACCATAGAATTTTTCTTCCCTTCGCTGCATTTGTTGAAGTGGGAAGATACTGCTTGGTTGGTTGGTATTCCCGCCTCGATCATCGGCGTGGCATATATCCTGACCGTCCGCGATCCGAAGAACTACACCGGCTTTTTTGCCGGAATCGTTATGTCCTTTCTGCTGGGAATACAATTCCTGTTGCAAGAGCAATATGACAGCACTTTCCTCTATTTCTTCGTCTTCATCCCCTTCCAGATGATGTCGATCTATAAATGGAGCCGCTCGAAAGACGACGGAGGTGCTTCATTCGAACCGAAATTTCTGGACACACCTCGCTTGATCTTATCCGTCGCAATGCTCATTTTCATCACCGCAGGAGATCTTATAATTATGAACTATGTCAACCATGGTTCTCTCTTTCCCTCCCTTGAGGGGAGGGTCTGGGTGGGGTTAATCCTCAACGGACTTCTCATCTCATCCTCTTTCCTGGCTAACTACTGGCTCATCTATCGCAAGACCGACTCGTGGATCTACTGGCTGATTTACAGTCTCGCCGGCATCGGGCTATTCATCCTGCTGGGAAATATCTTCTCTATCGTGCTGTTCACCTTCTTCCTGGTAATCAACGGCATGGCAGGTATCGCATGGATCAAAGCCACCAAACCCGAGAACATGGGATGGCTCAAACGATTTGTGGCACGCTAAATGTGAAAATGAGAAAATAAGAAAATATGAAAATAAGAAAAGCCGATACCGTATTAAAAGTCACAGAGCCGATGGCGCTCATGGACTTTCTGATCGCTAAGATGGGCGGCATGGCTCGCTCGTCCGTAAAACAATTATTGGGTCAACGCCGCGTCAAAGTGGGCGCAGGCATCCAGACAAGGCATGATTTTGCCCTCAAACCGGGCGATATAGTAACCGTCTCATCCGGTCGAGGTAACAGCCAACTCACCCACCCTAAACTCAAAATCGTCTATGAGGACGACGACCTCATTGTGGTCAACAAGCAACCGGGACTTCTCACCGTCGCTTCTACGCCGGGCAGCTCGGAGACAACCGTCATGTCCATTCTCCGCGCGTATGTAAAAAAACAGAACGCGCGCGCAAATATCTATGTCGTCCATCGCCTCGACCGCGAGACATCCGGTCTGCTCGTCTTCGCCCGCTCCGAGGAGTTGCAGCACTACATGCGCGAATACTGGCGCCAGCTCGTCACAGACCGCACATATATAGCGCTTGCCGAAGGAATCCTCGAACCGCGCGAAGGAAAGATCACCACTTGGCTGACGGAAGACAAACGCAATGCCGTAGTCTATTCCTCGCCGGTGGACGACGGAGGCGACATCGCCATCACCAACTACAAGGTGCTAAAGACTTCGAACTATGAGACTTCTTTCAACTCTCAACTTTCAACTTTCAACTTTCAATTAGTCGAACTCCATCTGGAGACCGGAAGAACCAACCAGATCCGTGTCCATCTCGCCTCCAAAGGTTGCCCCGTCGTGGGAGACCGTAAGTACGGTCACGGCAATGAATCCAGCCCTATTGACCGCCTTTGCCTGCATGCCAAAGTGCTGGAGTTCATCCATCCCGTGACGGAGAAGAAAGTGCGCTTTGAGTCCCCTGTTCCCAAAGAGTTCAACCGCGTATTGCTATAATTTTTGACTAATAAAAATTTTTTTTATGTTTATTGCTTTTGAAGGCTTTTACTCGCAGAGTTGCGGAGTTTTATGGTAAAAACTATCCGTAAGCTTGCTTGCGAGGAGTTTTTACCAGCAAAGTACGCAAGAGCGAAGCCCTAAGCCTTCAAAAGGGTTTTTTATGTTTATTTTCTTAAAAAAATCAGCAACACTACTATAATTCTTTCGCCAATACCGACCGCACGAAATTAGGAAACTGCATCGGTTCTTTGTCCGTCAGCTGCGCACGCCATCTCTCATACAGCTCCATGTACCGTGGATGACTCTTGTCGCGGAGAATGGCGCTCGCCGCGCGGCAGGCTTCGCGCCATTTGGCGCGCTGGTGCTGCTCGCCCTGCGTTAGCGGGTGCGCCTTATAATCACGCGGTTCCTGCGCGTAGATCTCCTTCGCTCCATAACCCACCACCTCGCCTGTAATCGGGTCTTTGACTGACTTGATGCGGGTGACGAATCGGTGAACTTGGTTTTTCTTCTTGCTCAATGCACCGGTGAAACCTTCAAAACCGGCTGTAGGAACGTATCTTGCCATAATATTATTATTTGGGATGTTAAATTTTTGTTATGACCGTTTTGACCTTTTTGACCGTTTCACCTCCAAACGGTCAATACGGTCAATACGGTCATGTCATTTTTTTATTGTATCCGCCAAGCTTGGCGGATTAATCGTTATAGATTCTTGGATATTATTAGTCATCTGTTATCCATTGCCGAGGGTATTACCTATGCGGAAGCCAACTGTTTCCTATACACACCATGACGGATCTTTTGTACAAGCCCCTTCCCTTGCCATTCTTCATTCCACCGGGTAGCGGTGCGATAAGACAAGCCTTGGCTTTTCGCTTCTGTGACCAAGTTTTGAACAGTAAACTCCGCCGGCAGCAGACTCAGCAACATCTGTCTCTGGTCTAGCACCTGCACCTGCGGCACCGACTCTTCTTCCACACCCTTGATCATCTTGTAAGCCGCCGCTATATGCAGCATCAGTTTGTTACCGATAAGTTCCGCCGTCTGATAATCCGCATCCGAGCAATGTAATCCGGTCTGTATTCTGTCAGCGAAGCGGTCTGTACTCTGTATTCTTAATGCCGTCAATATCATCGCCATCCGCTCGATCTGAACTGCCATACGCAATACCACGGAGTGGAAATTAGAGCCCAACAGCCGCATCAGCATGGGATATGCGTTCTCCAAGTGTTGTCCCAGGCGCGCCCGTTGCTCGTCGCTCAGCCTGAACTCCACGGGCTTGGCAAAATACAGCTGCTCGTACAGCCCATACAACCGCTCCGCAGCCACGCGCATCACGCCGTTACTCCCGCGTCCCGGCTCCACATACTGATGGTTAAAAGCCTGCTGGTCATTCACAATCAAAGTCAGCAACCGCGAGAAATAACCGTTCTCGATACTCGGTACCAACGCTTTGTACTGGCTGAAAGTGCCGGTGAGCAGCACGGACAGTTGCGGACAAGCGATGACGGAAGAGTTGTTCGCTCGGTTGCGGGTGATGGGTTCGTGCTCCGCCGCCTTACGCAGCGCAGTATTATAGTTCGCTACCGACGAACGCCATACATCGGTAATGACCGAACCTTCGCTCTCGTGGATATACCCGCGCCCGTTCTGTTTCTCCAGTTGGCGGTAGAAACCTGGGTAGGACGAGTCGCCGGCGATGACCAGCGGTTGCGCCTCATGCACTTTGCTCACTAACTCCAACGCCAGATTGGCGATACCCTTTCCGCAAGCCGCAGAACCCACAATAAAACATTGCAAATTGGGAAAATACTTCTTCCCCGTCAGTCCGTAGCGGAAATAGAGATTAGGCATACAGCTCCCCGCCGCAGTCAGTAGCGAGAGCAGCAGCATGTCTTTCTCCGCATCCGACTGCGCAAGTGCCATAACCGGTTGAATGATTGCCGGCAGTGTTTCCGGCTCAATGTGTTTGGCGATGTGAAGATCCTGCTCCTCCTTCGCCTGAATAGATAGATTGTTGATCATACTAATTAAGGTTTTAATTGTTAAAATGTTAATGTATTAAAAAAGGTTCGATCTGTCGATATGTCGATATCTCGGTCTGTCGATATCCCGGTCTGTCGATATGTCGATACCTCGATCTGTCGATATATCGTTCTATCCTCTCTATATATAGTCATTTGAAGCATAGCTCCATAGCAAAATGTGCCTTTCTTCCCTCTCGACCCTCGACCCGACTAGCGACAGATCTTCCCTCTCTCCTCCCTTGTAAAACAAGGGAAGAAAAAAAGCACTAAAAATCCTGTCGCTTTTTTCTTCGTCCTTTTTTCATTGCTTTTCTTTGTTGCTTTTCTTTGTTGCTTTTCTTTCGGCATTTCCTCTTTGGCATCCGCCATGCATGGCGGATTGGAAATGCCGCCTCTGCCGCAATTTGGCACATAAATATGTTATTTTTGCAACAAATTTGCTAAAAAAAATTTGCTTTTATCACAAAAAAAATGTAATTTTGCACGCAAATTATTTGGGCGCAAAAGTTTTAAGAATATGCCAAAGCAAAACTCTGCCATATTGCTGAATAAGTATATTTGGTTAATTGACACCATTTATTCAGCAGGTCACATTACAAGAGACGAGATTGATCGTCGCTGGTGTCGCTCGCTTCTTAGTGAAAATGAGATGAGTATTCCTCCCCGCACTTTCCACCGTTGGCGCATAGCTATCGAAGAACTCTTTCAGATTTCTATTGAGTACGACAAATGGAAGGGCTATTATATCGAAGACCGTAGCGACATAGAGCGCAACTCTATGCGCAAATGGCTCATCAATACTTTCGCAGTTAACAACCTTATCAATGAAGGTCAACACTTGCGTCAGCATATCTGTTTCGAAGAAGTGCCTTCCGGTCAACGATTCCTGACGACTATTCTGGAAGCTATCCGCGATAAGATAGTTCTGCGCGTGACCCACCGCGGGTTTGGTAAGCCGGAACCATCTACTTTCAATATCAAACCCTATGGTCTGAAGATATTCAAGCAGCGTTGGTATGTTTTGGCGGAGTCCGAGTACCCGGATCACAGACTCCTCGTCTATGCACTTGACCGCTTCGAGGCAATGGAGCGCACGGACGAGACTTACGAAATCCCTGAGGACTTCGACGTGGCGCGGCATTTCCAACTATCGTACGGTGTAACGGGTCTGAACGGCACACCGGAGTTAATCCAACTCAAGGTGGATGTCTCACAAGTACCGTATTTTCGTTCATTGCCGCTCCATCGTTCGCAGAAAGAAGAGGAGACGACCGAGGACTATTCTGTCTTCTCGTACTTCGTTGTTCCCACCTACGAACTGCGCCAAGAAATCCTCTCGCATGGAGCGAATGTAGAGGTTGTTTCGCCTAAGGCACTTCGAGAGCAAATCAAAGAAGAAATAGCAGAAATGCACAAATTGTACAAATAATCAATCCCTCTGCCGCAATTCGGCACTCTGAAATGTTATCTTTGCAGCGCAAAATAAAAATAACAACTTATGAAAGACTTCGTAGCAATAGATTTTGAGACTGCAAATTTTGAGCAATCGAGTATATGCTCGATGGGGATTGTCATCGTCAAAGATGGTGAATTGGTGAATAATTTTTATTCGCTCGTGCGCCCGATACCGAACTATTATAATGAGAAATGTAGTTCAGTAAACGGTATGTGCTATGATGATACTTGTGAAGAACGCGAGTTCCCTGAAGTATGGGCAGAAGCGCAGCGGAAGATTCACGAGTACTTCCCATATATAGAAAATGGCGAAGTGCCCTTTGTGGCGCATAACAAGGCTTTTGACGAAAACTGTCTGAAGGCAGTATTCCGTGCCTATGATATCGCCTATCCGGACTATGAGTTTGAATGCACATTACTCAAGTCCCGCAAAGTCTGGCCGGAAGGACATCATAACTTGGATATCATTGCCGCTTATTGTGGCTACGACTTAGCGAATCACCATCACGCCCTCGCCGACGCCGAAGCTTGTGCGTGGATTGCAAGAGAAATATTGTAAATAAACATAAGATATGGTAAGTACACGTCCAAAAGTAATCACGCCGAATTATATCACGCATCTCTCTTCTTGTGAGGTATTTGTATTCGGAAGTAACCTTGCCGGTCATCATCATGGTGGAGCTGCAAGAATGGCCCACGAGCAATTCGGAGCCGAATGGGGAGTCGGAGTCGGCCCAACAGGACAATGCTATGCCATTCCGACCATGCAAGGAGGCATTGACACTATTCGACCTTATGTGGACGAGTTTATCAAATACGCTAAAGATCATCCGATGAATCGTTTTCTTGTTACGCGTATCGGATGTGGTATTGCCGGTTTCAAAGACGAACAGATTGCGCCACTATTTGTTGATGCCATGTTTGTGCCCAACATCACTCTTCCTTTGGAGTGGAAATTCATCATTGATGACCGATGGATGCAGGTGTATAGAACGAATATTCACGATGAGATCAAAAAGCAGTTGCTAGTAGAAGTACCCAAAGTCATCACAGTGGAAGTACTACAAGAGTTGTGTGAGAAATGCTTGTATCGCATAGGAGCATGTTATCATACACTCATCCCTTCCATTGAGATTCGATATGTGATAGATACAGACAAGTTCGGATATGCCTGTTTTGGAGATTTCTTCTTCTATCAAGGCAACCTGTATGTATTCGAGAGTGATGAGAAATATAAAGACGAACATAATGCCGGAGTCGTATGGGCAACATTCCATGATGAATGCGAGGGGCATGGATATGCACATGAAGTCATTTTCGCCGGAGTCCGCACGTCATATAAAGATGTCAATGGAGACTATATCTATACCGGCGATGCGGTGATGACTGACCGTTTAGGATTGGATAAGAACCACATCTATTGTGTAGAAGCGCTTCAAAATTGGGATGACTATGGAATCATGTTGGATAATCATTGTCTAGGTTTGAGTGATTGTCACAAGATTGTTCGTGTCGGCACAGTGCTTTTCAATTTACCCAAGTTGGCAGAAATAGACATGTTACATTTCATTGAAAAACGAAGTGGCGAAATGCATAGTTGGTATGGCGAAGGACCAACCGGTGACGAGAATTTACGTCATGTTCGTTTCACACCAAACTTCTTTGAAGATGAAGTGGAATACATCGTCATGGATAATATTCGCAACGATGATTTCAACTGGAGAAAATGAATAACAAAGTAATATAATAAGTTTTACTAATATGACCGAAGAATTCAAACAAAAGAAATTGGCATTTGCCTCTATTAACCAATTGACTGGAGAGACATTTATTATCCCAGATTATCAGCGAGGATATAGATGGCAACCTACGCAAGTAGAGCAGTTGTTGAATGACTTGTGGGAGTTTGCACATTCCCATCAATTTGCATTGTCGTCAGAAAAAAGTCCCTACTGCCTTCAGCCGATTGTTGTTTCGCAACGTGAGGATGGGTGTTGGGAAGTAATAGATGGACAGCAACGTCTAACGACAATCTATTTATTACTCGGTCATTTAAACAAATCCGCCTATAACATTATCTACGAAACACGAAATGAACAACCGAATAGTATGGATACATATTATCGCAGTTTGGCTCAAAAAGTGATTGAAAACTGGTTTAAACGACCGATACAATGCGGTGATGCGATATATTCTGAAGAAGATTTAAAGCAAGAATTCAAGCGGTTCTTGACACATCCAGAGCATTTTATGGCACACTTTATTTGGTATAATGTAACAGACGAGGTGAAGAAAAACAGTTCCTTAGCTATTGACATTTTTGATCGTCTTAATATAGGAAAGATTGGATTGACCAATGCAGAACTGATTAAAGCACTATTCATGACTTTCGTAGACGACAAAACAACCAGTGAAGCACATAAGCAACTCACACAGATGCGCTTAGGCACAGAGTGGGATGAAATTGAAAAAACGCTCCAGCAACCTTTGTTTTGGAGTTTTGTTTACCCCGAAGAGAAAAAGTATAGTACACGCATCGAATATCTGTTTGATATCATTACCCAAAAAACGGATGATGATGAAGAGAAATATACCTTTAATGAATATGTTCGGCTATTAAAATCCCGTTCTGTAGAATCCTTATGGAAAGAAGTGAAACAACTTTTTCAACAGATGGAGGACTGGTATGCTCATCAAAAATGTTTTCATTATGTGGGATATTTAACAGCATGTGGATGGCCTTTCAGAAAAATCTTAGCTTTGCGTTATAATAAAGACAAACAGCTTCGTCCTAAAAATGAGGTATCATCTATATTTTTAAGGGAGTGCAAGAAAACAGTAACGTCCATCGATTTGGACAAAACTGATTTTTATATGAAAACTTCGCGTGAGGATATTCGCAAAATATTATTGTTATTCAATGTATTAACTATTACAAGTTCTGATGATAAGTCGCAACTCTTCTTGCGATTCCCATTTGATGAATATCGTAAGAAAGATGACAACGGAAAGTGTATATGGGATATCGAGCACATCCATTCGCAAACCGATAAAAGAATGTCAGGTAACGATAGAATCGAATGGATCAAAACAATGATCACCTACTATTCCGGAGAATCGCAGGAAGAAAACTATGAGCAAGCTATAACCGCGCTACCCGAATCAGAAGAGAAAGAAACCTGTCTGGCATTACATTCCTTGCTGGGACGACTGCAGAAAGGAGAAAAAGTGGATGATGAATTCGATGCCATTTACAAAACCTTACGTAGCATATGTGAGAATGATGAATCTTTTGAATACGTGCACTCATTAGGTAATCTTACACTTTTGGACAAATGGACGAATCGTTCCTATCAAAATGCCTTCTTCCCGGTGAAACGGACGATTATTATCAATAATGCAAAGAAAGGTAGATTTATCCCGCTATGCACGCAAAATGTGTTCATGAAGGCCTACTCTAAACATTTAGGGACATTGACCGAATGGAAAAATCAAGATTGCGAAGATTATTTGGCGGAAATAAAACGTGTAATCCTATAAATACCATACCCATATGAGCAAAGATATACAATCCATACAGGTTAGTTTAACTCAGTTGTTAGAAGACAAAAGTTTGGCTGTACAGGCGATTGTCATTCCAATTATTCAACGTGATTACGCGCAAGGAAGGTACGAAGAAGATGAGGTTCGTATGAATTTCTTGACAAGTTTAAAATCATATTTGACTGATGATCAGAAAGAAAGTCATGACCTGGATTTTGTCTACGGAAATCTGAATGCTGATAATGAGTTTATTCCGTTGGATGGACAACAACGGTTAACTACTCTTTTCTTGCTACATTACTATCTCAGTATTCACGACAACCAATACGCAGACTTCTGCTCTGTATTTGTCACAGATGATAATCATTCTCGTTTCCTGTATCAGACTCGTCTCAGTTCTACGGATTTTTGCAATGCGTTAATAAATAATCCTATTGTCATTCCTTCTGACTTAACGCTGATATCTAAAAATATACAGCAAAAATACCCTTGGTTCTCTGACTCGTGGAAATATGACCCGACTGTTATTTCCATGCTGAATATGCTTGATGCCATTCATTCCTTTTTTAAAAATACTGAAGGGTTATACAATAGACTGATTAATCCTCAAATACCTGCTATTACATTCCGGGTGCTCCATATGTCCGAAAGTGGTCTGACAGATGACTTGTACATCAAGATGAACTCTCGCGGTCTAGGATTGACTCCGCTTGAAAATCTCAAAGCGCATATCTTAAAGCAACTCAAAGAAGAACCGCATACGCGGGAATTGGTCAGAACAGAAGCCAAAGGATCTGAAGTGGTTTCTGTGAAGGATTATTTTGCATTTAAGATGGACATTAACTGGGCAGAATTATTCTGGGTATATAGAAAATCTCTTGTGCGCAAAACGGACAATAACGAGCAATACACAGTTTGCGATATTGATAGCGGATTCCTGAATTTTATTAATACGATAGTACTGAATTATAAGGCATTACAAGTTACACCAAACATCTCTAATGAAGATTTGACCAGATATAACGAACTGTATTGGTCATATTATTCAAATATACCTAATGAATTCTACATGCAGTTGATAGATATATTGGATCTTTTTGAGCAAGATGCCGTGCTATCCGATTCGGCTGATGCAGGAATTATTGACAGATTACAAGGTAAATCCAAGTTCCGTATCCGTGATACATTTGATAAATTTATCAAGAAATCATATAAAGATGCGGCATATGATGAACACATTCGTCTTTATGCATATTATGCCTATCTTGTTATGCATAAAGAAAATTTTAATCAAGAAGACTTTTACCAATGGATGCGCATCGTAATGAATCTTACCACAAACCATACATGGCAAAATGTGGAGGACTTCTGCCGCTCTATGAAAACAGTCCAATGGCTGAATGAGAACAACACGCAAGGCATATTGCAACTATTGAGCGGGGATAAGCCTGTTCAAAATGCCGGTTTTAATCCAAAGCAATTCCGTGAGGAGCAGATCAAAGCATGTCTGTTGTCGCGCGAGGATGCCGAAGACTGGAAGAGATATATCTATGAGGCCGAAAACATCACTTACCTCAAAGGGCAGATTATATCCATTCTCAATTTCTCAGACATAGAAGCGTATTATGCCGAGCACAAGGCGTGCGATTGGAGCAAGGCGGATAATAGTATATATATGAATAATGTCCGTAGATATACACATTTGTACTCCTTCGTCTTTGACGACGATGGAGTGAACCCAGAGTTAACGAAGGAAAGTGACCAATTATTCAGACGAGCCCTTCTTTGCAAAGGGGATTATTTGATGGAAACAGGTCGCTTTAAATGGAGTCTTGTCATAAACGCCCACCGTGATTATAGCTGGCATAGATACTTGCAAGATGACAACGAAGGAAGGAGAATGTATTTTAAACAACTACTAGATGGTTTCAATGAAGAGTCGCAGACTTTCAAAGAGTACTTGATTACCGTGATCGATTCATACCAATCGGACGATCCGTTTGATTGGAGATAT
Source organism: uncultured Bacteroidales bacterium (assembly GCA_902765485.1). GTDB lineage: Bacteria > Bacteroidota > Bacteroidia > Bacteroidales > Paludibacteraceae > Colicola. The sequence continues at coordinate 40,417 of CACWZZ010000001.1, read as the reverse complement.
CTTCTCATCAAAGAAACACACTTGTGGAAAAACTTCGGCCCCGCATATCTTCTTCATTTCAGTAATAATGAGAACGATGTGAACATTCTTTCTGCTACCACTATGGGAGGATGGCATAAGGAATTGAGATCATTATACTTGTACTATCAAGCCTCATCCGATCCGAAACTTAAGAAATATGTACAAGGCAATTATTGGTCCTCACAAAGTTGGGATCCGGCATATATGAGATTAATCAGTGATAAGGACTTTTTTATCTCTATCCAATATTATAATAATCAATGGAGAATATGGATTGAATCAACAAAAGATAGCTACCAATTTACGCCTCAAAAAGTACAGAAATTCGAAGCAATGGGATTTGCTATTGATGATTATAATGTATATGCTCATTGCCAAAACGTGATAGATAATCAATATTTATCAACTCTTGTCGATAACATCTTGAGATAAATGATCACCTCATGACCACCTATATCGCAGATACAGACCATTATAGCGAAGTCATTTCGCGGATTCCGAAGGTCAAGCGGTTGTTATGGATTGCAACCGCTGACCTGAAGGACATGTACGTTGAGAAGAAAGGCGGGGCAGTAGTTCCGCTGCTTCAGATGCTCAATGACTTGGTGAAGAAAGGTGTGGAGGTACGTCTTATTCACGCCAAAGAACCGGGCACCGCGTTTCGTGAAGATTTCGATAAGTATCCGGCTTTATAGGGTGGTATGGAGCGTCGCTATTCAGGTTATCATTTATGTTTTCCATTTTATGGTCGCTTGGCGAATTAGGATTCTCAGATATCATCTTACGCTTCTATTTGGAAAACGAACGAACAAAACATCTTTTCAAAACAGGCAACTGGGACGAGATACGCGAATCAATTACTTCGCAATTAAAAGAAGACGGCTTCTTTACCTGTTATGACGTCCTCGCCCCGGATAGAAAGCCGGAAGATATATTGCCTCCATCTTCTAAGGAAGAACACCAGGAAGATTTTGAAGCATAAATTTGTATAATTCAATTTTTTATTGTAATTTTGTAAGCAGAAATTTAAGCAATGTCAATCTTAAAATACATTTATTGATTATGAAAGCCTCCTATCCTGATAGTTTTAAAAAGTTACTTGATAATTTCAAAGAAAGTGCACCTAATAATTATATTGGGCAAGGAAATCCGGGCGCGAACATACTTATTGTGGGTAAAGAATGTACTACACCAGTGAAAACTGATGAGCAAAAGTATCCTGGAGAAAAAGATTTCTATACTATTGAGACCAAAATGAATTTCGAGACTTGGCGGAATAATGTATATAGGAATATAGACTTTGATGATGTTCCGGATTGGGAAACATCTCCCTTGCATTTCCATGAGAAATACAATCCTTTATTCCCTTATAATTCACATCGTGTTGGTTGGAGCAAGACTTGGGATGGCTATCAAAAATTCATCAATCATTTATTGCCTGCCGATATGGTCGCAAAAAGTGGACAACATTACAACTTTTGGCAATACTCATTCATTACGGAATTGAGTACAAACAATCAAAAACATAGTCCCCGAAAATGGGATGAAGAAACAGCCAAATCAATTGAAGCACGTTTAAAGTCGGATTTCGGAATTTTAAGAGCAGATTTCTTTCAGGAGTTTCCTATAATCATACTGGGTTGTTATCATTATAAAGATATTTATAAGATAGACATCCCCACATGTTTTAATCAAACTTATGTCGGTTTGGCATGGAAGCATGAAAGGCTTCATGAGTTCATTCATGCTCACCGCCATATTTCCGAGGATGGCAAGCCACATCTATTGCTACATACAAATCATTTTGCGATGAGGAGTAATGACTTTATTGAAGCAGTTGCTTTAGAATGTAAAAAGTTCATGGATGAATATGGTATTTCTATTTTAAAGTCTGAAAAATGACAACTCCTTTATTTCTCAATCTATTCTAAAATTAGGTAATCTTATGACCGCAGACCATTCCCCCGCCTGCAGTTTTCTTTTATACTTACCGACGGCCTGCCGAAAACCATGCATTTTCATGCAGTTTGGAGCAAAAAACCATGCAATCTCTTGCATATGTGCAATTTTTTTAGTACCTTTGCAGCGATTTTCATTCCAAAAAGTGTAATAGCACCTGCATTATTCGTTTTAAAAAGTGTAATTACAGACCCTTAATTCATTCTTAATGGGGAAACGGCAAAAAAGCAATTACAGCGAATAGGATGTTAGAAGACTACCGTTTTAGCGAAGATATGTCCTATACCTCCCACCGGCTAATGGTTCGGGGGAAGGACATCGAGATCGGCGGCGTGCTGGGCGCGGCGTTGGTATCTGCGTTACTGGTGGACACGGACGAAGGCAACCGCCGCGGCATCGCCATCGACAGCGAAGCGGAGCAGATAGCGTGGATCAAGAAATACGAGCGCGAGGTGCGCCGCGAGGAATGGGGTCTGCTCACCGTGGAGACACGGCTGCTGAGCGAGGCGTATATATCCGTCGCGACTGAAAAAATGAGCTTTGCGGACATCTGTCCGAACCGCCTGCTTCTGGACTTGGCTTTACGCCTCACCGACCGCTATATGCGCTATCTGGTCACCGAGACTTTCTGCGCACATATATGGGAGTGCTGCCCGTGGCAGGCTCCTTTTGCGAGTTGGCTGCTCGCCGCAGCGCGGGTAGAGACACGCCGCCAACGCTTCATCCAAATGGACTGGACAGATCCCGCCTTAGTGACCGCACTAGCCGATGAGACCAATAATCAATCACCAATGACCGATGACAAATCATCCCCGACCTTGGTGTTCGAAGGCGAGGCGGCAGAGGATATCATGTTCCGCTACCTGAAATGGGTTTGGACGAGTTATCAGGCGCAACTGCGCGAGGTGCCGGGTTCGCAACCTCGGGCACCCAAGCACCGCAATTTCATAGTAGAGCAAGAGACTGATTGGGGATTCGTCATGGACGAAGTGAACGCTCTCAGCGAGGACTCGCAACGCCTCTTTGCGCAATGGATGCTCGATTGGCAGCGGTTCGTCACCAAGCACCTCAAGCCGCAGAAACCGGTGCGTTTCTGGACCGAAGAGACACCGGAGTTACAGCAACGCCAACTGACCCAATACCTGCGCCTTCAAGAAAAAGAGTGGGATTACTATAAATGCCTCTCCGCCGCCATCTATGCCATGCGGCAGATGGGATACGTGCGCCGCGCGTGCTCCGTGCCGGATATCACACGGTGGATGAGCGAAGAACTGTCCAAAGACTATACAACCAAGAACAACCGCGACCAGTTCCGCCGAGCTTGGAACGAACTGAGCCGGTATCACGAAGATGTGCGCTATTTTGTACAGGAACTACAGTACCTTTTAGAAGCCTGAAAGAGATTAACAACACTAAAACATATTAACCATGAGAAAGATTTTTTCTTTAGCAATGCTATCAGCTATGCTATTACTCCCTTCCCTTCAGGGAGGGGATGGGGGTAGGCTCTTCGCTGCCAAGCGGCGAGTACACACCATCGGCGATAGCACGATGAGCGATTACAAACCCGCCGCAACGCCTAAACGCGGCTGGGGAATGTATCTGCAGGCGTTCTTCAATGCCGACTCGGTGAGCGTGAACAACCGCGGTAAGTCGGGCGCTTCGACCCGCACGTTCTACGAGACCGACAATCTCTGGCCGTCCGTCAAGAAGCAGATGAAACCGGGCGACTACCTCATTATTCAGTTTGCCCACAACGACGAGAAATGCAAAGGCGAAGATGTCTATGTGGAGAATGCACGCCTGCGCGCAGAGGGCAAGGACACGCTGACCGACATGCGCGGCACAGAACCCAACACCACCTACAAAGAGTACCTCTTCCGCTTTATCAACGAGGCACGCGAAATGGGCGTGACACCAATCCTAATGAGTCCCATTTGCCGTGCATATTTCAAAGACGGAAAGATCAACGATGAGGGACGGCATAAGTTGGCGGGAACAAAAGAACTCACCCGCACGGAAGCTGCGAAAGTCTTGGCTCCGGCAGGCACTCGGGACAAAGATTATGTGCGGTGTATGCGGGATGTTGCAGGGGCGATGGCGGTACCCTTCCTCGATATGACCGCGCGCTCGCAAGAGTTCTACGAGCAAGCCGGACAGAACTACTGCATGACCCACTATTTCAACTGCGGTGACAAGACCCACACCTCCGCTGCCGGAGGCATGGCGATTGCAAGTCTGGCGTACGAACTGATCACTAATTCTCCGGAGCTGGAGGAACTGAAATCATGGATGGTCTTCCCTTCTAAAGAGGCTTATACTGCTTACGCGCAGAACATCGAAGAGGCAGGAAAGAAAGCGGCTCTCGATGCCAAAGGAACACCCTTCAGCGAGCAGCTGGCGGTCACCAACCTTCAGAACATAGAGCTCACCAAGAAGGGCTACATAGCGGCAGGAGGTCTTTGGCCCGCGGGCGAGATTGACGAGGTAGCGAACCGGTATATCGAATATACGATTGCGGCAGAGAAGAAAAAAGGACTTGTTATTGAGACCATTACCCTGCCTCTCAAAGCCAAAGGAGGCGCCGGCATGAATATTCATATCAACTATGGTTTCGGAGAGGAGTTCAGCGGCGTGACAACCATCTATGAGAATACCGCGCTGCCGAAGAACAAGAAGATCACGATCCATTTGGATCAACCGATCCTTGTGTCTGCCGGACAAACGCTCCACCTCCGTATCCTGCCGTGGTATGACTCCAACGGCAAACCGCAAGGCAAGAAATACCTCCAACTCGGCAACCTGAAACTCACCGGCAAACGTCTGCAGTAATTCATTTCCGGTAATACAATTAAAGCCACCCGAAAAGGTGGCTTTAATTTGCTCTTTCTACTCTGAGCAAAGCGGTCTTTCGACTTTCTACTCTTAGTAGCTTGTGCGCTGGGTTGCAGCGTAACTGATCTTCAGTGCGTATGCGCGGCGGAGCTCCTGTTTGATGTCCGCAATGACACCCATCTTGGTCTCCTTGTCCGCTTTGATCGAAACAGTCATCAAACCTTGCTCGCTCTCTTTCATAGACGAACGCTCATTAACGATGTACTCGCCAATCTCTTTCGCCTCTGCGAACTGGTCATCCAACTGAATACGTGTCTCCGCACCATATTGCTTGCGGAACTCTGCGGTCGGTGTACCGACGTAGATATAACGCACCAGGGATTTCTTCTCCAGCTTGGTCAGCTCGGTTGCCTGCGGGTTCTTGAATTGAACCTTATAGGTCACCTCCTTCATTGACGTAACAGACATGAAGAAGAACAGCAGCATGAAGATAATATCAGGGAGAGAGGAGGTATTCAGCGCCGGCATCTCTCGTTTCTCATTTCTACGTATCTTAGCCATATCAATTACCGTAATTTTTAGGTTCAGCCTCGGAAATCTTCTGAGGATAGATCTTTTGGATCTGCTTCTGTTGATCCTCGTCGAGTTCGTTATAGCTCTTGTGGAAATACTTCTGCGCGCATTCTTCACGCAATTCATTATACGCCGCTACGAGTTCGTTCTGAACGTCCAGATACGCCTGATATTGGGTATCCACATCGTTTTGGACAGAGATCACGTGATCCTTGGTGTACTTCAGTACACCGAACGGAGCTCCGAAATCTTCCTCCACCAATTTAGGATAGTAATCGGCATTCTGCTCGTTTTTAATGAACTCCTTAGCTCTCTCTCGAAGTTGCTTCACATCCATCAACTGGCCTTGCACCATCAGTTGGTTAGCAGAGTTGATCTTCACTACCAACAGGTTACGCTTGTTGATATCCTTGTCCTCCACTTTCTGGTCGGGAGGTATAGGAGCAGGCAGACGGCGAGCCAGTCCCTGGTTCACATCCATAGAGGTGGTCACCAGGAAGAAAATCAGCAACAGGAACGAGATGTCTGCCATAGAGCTGGCATTGATCTGTGGGACTTTCTTTGCCATGATAAATGTGTTTTACTTCGACAGTTTTTTAGTATAGGCATATCCCCAGATCATCGTACCGATAGTAGCGACGATAAGGAAATAGCAAGCATAGATAACAGCGTCAGCCATCTGAGCCCAGAAGCCTTCGTTATCCGTGCCTTCGTAACCGATGATGTTGATTTTCTCCGGGCTACCAAGGAACCAGCACACGCATGCCAAAACGATGAAACCGCATACCACACCAAGCGTCATATACGCTTTGCGACGGTCGGTCTTCCAGTTATTGGCAAAATCTACGCATACCACAGCCAGAGTGATCAGAACTACGAGCCCGAAGAGGATGTAGTTCCAGATGAGGAATGCATCGGTGAAGCGAGGAATATCCAGGAAATCACCGGCTACCTCCAGACTACCGTTGGAGCCTCCCAGGAAGAACAACGCGATGAACACGATGCCCAGCGCCAGAAGCGACCATAGAGTAATCTTAGGAATCATTTTATAGTTTTTCATAATGCTCAAAAATTTAAATTAATTGTTCGTTTACAATCAGCCAATCGCGGCTGGTACAATTACTTTTTCTGAGCCTTGTCGTACTCTACTACGATGTCGAGCAGGCTGATGGAGCTATCCTCCATTTCGTTTACCAGACCCTCAACGAGCGAAAGGATATAGTTGTAGAACAACTGCAGAACAACTGCGATGATCAAACCGAGAAGGGTAGTCAACAGAGCGACCTTGATACCGCCGGCAACAACCGTTGCAGAGATATCACCTACTTGCTGGATCTTATCGAATGCCTCGATCATACCGATGATGGTACCCAAGAAACCGAGAGACGGAGCGATAGCGATGAAGAGCGTGATCCAAGAGAGGTTCTTCTCCAAGAGACCGAGTTGAACGCCACCATAGGAAGCAACGGTCTTCTCAACAACGTCGATACCCTCGTCATAGCGGCTCAGACCCTGATAGAAAATCGAAGCGACCGGTCCGCGTGTATTGCGGCAAACCTCCAGAGCTTTCTCGATACCGCCTTGCTTGAGCGCAGCTTCTACGTCTTCGAGCAGTTTCTTTGTGTTCGTCTTGCTGAGCGAGAGATAAATGATACGCTCGATGCAAAGAGCCAGACCGAACACGAGAGTAACAAGAGTCAACGCCATAAAGCCGGCGCCACCTTCGATAAATTTCGTCTTCAGCGTTTTGTGAAGAGCTACAAGACCACCAGCCTCCTCAGCAGGAGCCTCTACTACTTCTTCAGCTACCGGAGCAGCTTCATCTACTTGTTCAACAGCAGCTTCCTCAGCAGGAGCAGCTGCCTCTTGTGCCATTACTGCTGCGCTACCAAAGGTCAGCATTGCCAGCACTGTAAGGGTTGCAAAAACTTTTTTCATGAGAATAAATTGTTAATTAAATTATTTGTGTTTGTTTGTATTTTTCGGTTAATCTTTTTGCGGAGAGACGGGGATTTCTTCGTAATCCCCACAGTCTGCCACGGGCATCTTGTTCAATCCATTGCCAATGTTTGCTTGCTCAAGCAAGCTTGGACAGACAAACCTTGTCAATGTTTTGCGGAGAGACGGGGATTCGAACCCCGGAAACCCTTTTGGAGTTTACACGCTTTCCAGGCGTGCCTCTTCAACCACTCGAGCATCTCTCCTTTGCGACTTTTCGCTAATCGGGTACAAAATTACTGCTTTTTTGCGACATACGCAAGAGTTTAGACATTTTTTTGCAAAAAATTACTCATTTTATCGAAAAAAGTAGTCTTGAGTTCGCGTTTGTTTGCGCAATTATCTGTTCTATCGGCTCATTATAGACCTGCGCCAGACGTTCCGCCACATGGATCATAAATCGGCTCTCGTTGCGTTGACCGCGATGCGGAACAGGCGCCATATAAGGTCCGTCCGTCTCCAACAGCAAGCGGTCCAGAGGAACAGGAGCAAACCGTTCGTCCCCTGCCAGACAGTCTGCCAATTTGCAGTTTTTGAACGTGATCACCCCTCCTATACCAAGGTACAATCCCATATCCAACACCTGCTGCGCCGTCTCGCGGCTACCGTTGAAGCAATGGAATACCCCGCGCAGAGGATGTCCCGATTGTGAATTGTAAATTGTCAATTGTAAAATTTTAAGGATATCTTCTGTCGCGTCACGGTTATGCAGGATCACCGGCAGATCCAGTTCTTGCGCCAGCCGCAGTTGCCGACGGAGCACCTCTTTCTGCTCCTCCTTATACGTCTTGTCCCAATAATAATCCAGTCCGATCTCTCCGATTGCCACCAGTTCATGGCGGTGCTCCCGGATTGCTTTTTCAACCAGCTCCAATTGTTTCTCCCAATCCTCTTTGACATCTTCGGGATGCAGCCCGAGCGCCGGATAGCAATAGTTCGGATGAGCGTGGCATACCTCCATCACGGTCGCTATAGACGCCACATTGACGCCCGGCACGATCATGGCTTCTACTCCACTCTCGCGCTGGAGAGCGATCACTTCCTCGCGATCGGGCGCGTATGCTTCCTCATCAATATGGATATGGGTATCAATCATAATTGAGAATTTACAATTTACAATTGAGGATAGAGCTGTCGCCATAACTCAAGAATCGGAAGTCATGACTCAAGGCGTAGTCATATATCGTGCGCCAGTCACCTCCCACAAACGCACTGACCAACAGCAGAAGCGTTGATTGCGGCTGGTGGAAATTGGTGATCAGTTGGTCCACCACATGGAACACATAGCCGGGTTTGATCATGATCTGGGTCTCGGCATGCAGCGTCTGCTGACCGGTTGCGTCCAGATATGCCACGATCGCTCGGAGCGCCTCTTCGGTCGAAGGGAAGGATTTCTGTTCATAGGGTTCAAATTGTCCCACGTGGATATTCTCTATATTCCAGTACTCCGACGCCTCTGTATTGAGAAACCGGCAACCGATGAAATAGAGACTCTCCAGCGTGCGCATAGAGGTCGTACCTACCGCCACGATATGACCTATTTTGGCAATGATATGTTCGATCGTCGATTTGGGCACCGCAATAATCTCGGTATGCATGGTATGCTCATTGGCGTCCGCAGTCTTGACCGGCAGGAATGTTCCGGCTCCCACATGTAGCGTCACTTCGTCAGTCTCGATACCTCGGTTCCGAAGATCCGTCAACACGCTCTCCGTGAAATGGAGTCCGGCAGTCGGAGCCGCCACAGAACCTTTGATGCGCGAATAGACGGTCTGGTAAGTGGTCTTGTCGCTCTCTTCCGTCTTGCGGTTCAAGTACGGAGGAATAGGCAGTTCGCCCATCGCGTCCAAGATCTCCGCGAACGAGACATTCGCTTCGTCCCATTCGAAACGCACGGCAAACGTATTGCCCAGCGTCTCTTGCTTATACGCACGGAGCGTCCACTCGCCCGCTTTCAGTTCGATCGCTTCGTCATGCCATTTCTTGGCGTTACCCACCATACATTTCCAAATGCAGCCGGTAGTCGAAGAGAGCGAGAGCTGGTAGTCATGCGGCTCCAACGGCTCCAGACAAAAGACCTCAATCCGTGCACCGGTGGGTTTATGAAACTCCAGACGCGCCTGTATCACGCGCGTATTATTATATATAAGGAGTGAATGCGGCGCGATGTAGTCGCCCACATTGTAAAACCGGTCCTCACTCACCTGCCCGTCGCGATAGACCAGCAGTTTACTGTGGTCGCGCTCCGGCAGCGGGTATTTGGCAATCCGCTCGTCCGGCAAAGGGTAATTATAATCAGCTATGTAAATGGGAGTCATTTCTTTTTCCGGCAAATAGTTCGTATTGATTGAATTGGCAATCCAGTTCTCCATTCAGCAAGCGGTATTTCTTGGTCGGTTTGAGTCCGATACATTTCATCGCCGCTGCATTGGAAGAAATGATCCATGCCGTTGCTCCGGTGAATTGGTGTTTCAGCGCCGTGCCTATTTTGGCATAGAGTTCCTCCATGTCTTTGTTGGACGCGAGGCGTTCTCCGTAAGGCGGGTTCAACATCACCAGAGGTGAAACCCCACCCTCGCCTTCCTCACAAGAGAGGGAAAAAGGATTTTTGATTTCCTCCAAGCGGATCTGGCGGAGTTCGATGTCCTTTTGCACGCCGGCGGACTTGATATTCTTCGCCGCTTGCTGGATGGCATAGAACGAAGCATCGGAGCCGTATATCTTGTGCGTAAACTCCCGCTCGGCGGAGTCGTCGTTGTAGATATCGCTCCATAGCTCCGCATCGAAGTCCCGCCATTTCTCAAAAGCAAACGACTGACGGAAGACACCCGGTGCTATGTTACGTGCAATGAGCGCCGCTTCGATCAGCAGCGTACCTGATCCGCACATCGGGTCATAGAAATCCGATTGTCCTTTCCATCCCGCCATCAGTAACATCCCTGCCGCCAGCGCTTCGTTGATTGGCGCTTCGGTGTTCGCTACGCGGTAGCCGCGCTTATGCAAACTCTCTCCGCTGCTGTCCAGCGAAACCGTCACCTGCTCATTCGCTATATGCACATTGATCAGCAGTTCCGGCTCTTGGGTGCTCACGTTCGGACGCTTTCCTTCCTTCCGGGTCCAGTAATCGGCTATAGCATCTTTGACGCGGTAGGTCACAAAACGGCTGTTGCGGAAGGTCTCGCTATAGACCGTTGCATCGATGGCAAAAGAGGTATCGACCGTCATGTATTGCGCCCAGTCGATTTCGTTCACCAATTCGTACAGCCAATCCTCGGGCTTGACTTTAGATTTCTCATTCTTGGTTTTTAGTTTGCCTGTAGCAATTGGGACCAGCACACGCGAGGCGGTGCGCAGACATAGATTCGCGCGATAAAGCAGCGCCTTATCCCCTCTAAAAGAAACGGCTCGTCTTTCGATGAGCACGTCGTTTGCGCCGAGTTCTATCAGTTCTTGCGCTAATACTTCCTCCAAGCCCTTGAATGTCTTGGCAAGCATAGAAAAGTTTTTCATGCGGAAAGAGAGGGATTCGAACCCCCGGTACCTTTCAGTACGTCGGTTTTCAAGACCGGTGCATTAGACCACTCTGCCATCTTTCCTTCGCTTTTTCATTAAAGCGGGTGCAAAGGTACTGCTTTTTTTTAGATTGTGCAAGTTTTTGTGAAAAAAAATTACATTCTTTGCCTCTACAGACCACTTTTCTGTCACTCGATCGGGGTTTAATCGGGGTTTTGTCGTGGTTGTTTCGGGTTATTGATTTATTCTTTTTACTTCTTTAATTGGAACGGGAAAGAGCCGATGAGGTTTCCTTCGCAGAAGAAGTCCACCGTATAGAATCCAGGTTGCACTTTTTCACCCTCTCCCAGCGGGCAGTAGCACGTGCCGCTATATGCCTCGCCGCTGTATTCGATCTGCTGGGTCAGCGAATAAGGGATCTCTCCGCTCTCGAAGGCGAACAGCTTGCTTTCGCTCTCGTCCATCAGTTCGCCGGCGGGAGTGATCACACGGACATAGAGATCCTTCATTCCCGGTGTGCAGGTGATGTTTTTCGCAATCACGAAATCGAACTGCAGTTTGCGTGCATGGCTTGACATACGCGTTCTCTTGTCGCTCTTATTGAGCATGGTCACGGTGTTGGAAGTGATCTCCAGCATGGCTGCACGGGTCACTGTCTCTGTCAGTTCCGTGTTCGCCTGGGTCAGTTCCTCATTGCGCGAACGGTATTGCTGGTTCTCCTGACGCACCTGCTGGTTCTCCACGGTGAGGCGGGCGTTGGTGGCATTGAGACTGTCTATCTGGCGCACATAATCTTTCATGACCGCGCGAACGGTAGCCAACTCTTTCTTCAGCTCCGCTATACGGCGGGCATTGGAAGCCTTGGTGGTACGCAATTCCTCCAACAGGTCCTGCACACGCTGTTGCTCACGCGCCAGAAGGTCCTGCAGGCTGTCGTTGCGGATATCCATCTGCTGATAGCCGTCGAACTGGATTGCCAGATCTTCGTATTCGTCCTCCAACTCTTCTTTCTCAATGGTCATTTGTTCCACCATCTCGTTCATCTCTTTGCGCTGGCTCAAAAAGAGGTACGCCAGCACGGCTACCAAAACAAGCAGGGCAGCAAAAATAGTATATATTACGGATTTTTTCATAATAATGGAATTACTTTCTCTAATTGGTTACTGCGACTGCCTTTGAGCAAGATCGTATATCCGCTCAACGGCTCGCGCTGCAAGTATTGGCACAATGCCTCCACATTCTCAAAGACCGGATACGGCGCAGTCGTCTCTTTGTACTCTTCTCCCACCAGCAGCACTTTCTCCGCCTTGCGCTCCAGCAGCATATTGACGATATTCTGGTGCTCCAGATGGCTGTATTCGCCTAATTCGCGCATCGCACCCAGTATATAACAATCGCCCTTGAAGGCATTGATTGCCGCCTGCATGGAGGTCGGGTTGGCGTTATAAGCGTCCACCACGACGGTATTTTTCTCCGTCTGCATCAACTGGGAGCGGTTGTTGGAAGGGATATATGCGCGGATAGCCGCCAACGCATCTTCTTTGCTCACGCCAAAATAGCGTCCGACACATATTGCTGCCGACACGTTCTCTGCGTTATAACCGCCGACCAGGTGCGTGTCGGAAGGCATCGTACCGGTATGGTATTCCACGGTTTTCAAGTCTCCTGCCATTTGCGCCAAGTACGGATTGTCCGTGTTTCGGAAACAGAAACCATTGTGTGCACGAAGGAAGTCATACAACTCCGCTTTGGTGCGCATGACGCCTTCGAACGAGCCGAAGCCCTGCAAATGCGCCTTGCCGACGTTGGTGATCAGACCGTAGTTCGGTTCTGCGATCTCCACCAGTTCCTTGATATCGCCCGGATGGGAAGCACCCATCTCCACGATCGCCATCTCGTGCGCGCGCGTTATATTTAATAAGGTAAGCGGCACACCGAGTTGATTATTCAGATTGCCTTGGGTATAATAGAGTTTGTATTTCGTTGAGAGGACGGCGGCGCATAGTTCCTTGGTGGTCGTCTTACCGTTCGTTCCGGTAATACCCAAAATAGGCAATCCCAGTTCGCGTCTCCAAGCCCGCGCAAGGTCTTGCAGTTCCGCCAAAGCGTTCTCGCCGGAGATGATATATTCCGCTCCGTCGCGCCGCGCCTGCTCCACAAAATCATTTCCGTCGAAATGCTCACCCTTCAATGCCACAAAGACACAGCCGGGCACTACTTTCCGGCTGTCTGTAGTCACATTGATGGATTCCTTATTTCTTATTAGGAAGCTCCAATCCATAGTTTTTCTTTTTATCCTCCACTTTAAGAGCGAGACTCAGCAAGAATGCCAGGACGCCGAAAGAGGCGAAGACGATCATCGGTACGAGGTAGCCGTTGGTAGCCACACGCAGTTTGCCGATGAGCAGCGGCACGAGACAAAGTCCCACATTCTGAACCCAGAAAATAAGGCAGTACGCCGATCCTAATACTTTTTCGTCAATAATCTTCGGCACAGAGGGCCACATAGAAGCCGGTACGAGCGAGAAGCTGACACCGAGAATCAAGATCGTGACGAGCGCAAGTGTCTTGGACGGATATGCCGGCAGGACGAAGGCGAAGACCAGATGGCAAGCGGTCATAATAACCGCTCCGAGCAACATCATCGAAGCGCCTTTGCCTTTGTAGTCGATGAACGCGCCGAGGAACGGAGTCAATACCATTGCGAGGATCGGGAACCATTTGAACAGACCTGCTGCCTCCGCATTGGAGATAGCGAGCGTCTCCTCCAAGAAGTTCGTAGCAAAACGCTGGAAGGGGAAGATAGCCGAATAATAGAGCACGCAAAGGAGCGCTACGATCCAGAACATCTTCGAGCGGAAGATCTGCGCCAAGTCGGAGACATGGAACTCGTCCTCCGGATCTTTCTCCGCCGTTGCTTCTCCGATCGCCACCAGTTGGTTGTCGAAGGTCTTATCCATGATGGTGAAGATAAAGAAGTTGAGCAGACCTATTACTAATAGCGCAGCCGAGAAGAGCAGCGGAGCAACGACCGAGTTGACACCATCGACTGCGAATTTCTCGCTGATCATCGGCGAGAGCCACATAGCGGCAAACACACCCAGACGGGCAATCGCCATCTCCAAGCCCATCGCCAACGCCATCTCTTTGCCTTTGAACCATTTGGCAAGGATCTTACTAACCGTTGTGCCTGCCATCTCTGCGCCGCAGCCGAAGATCATGAATCCGAACATAGCCAGTTTGGCAGATCCGGGCATTGCGGGCCACCAGGAATTGAGCCATTCAACGGTATTGGCATCTGCCCACGAGATACCAAAATACTTGATTGCCGCTCCGATCACCATCAGCGAAGCAGAGAGCAAGCCCGTGAAACGGACACCCATCTTATCGAGGATGATACCCGCCAAGATCAGGAACCCGAACACATTGAGGAGGTATTCTCCTGCGGCATAGGTACCGAACACGCCCTGATCCCAACCGAGTGTATCGTTGAGCAAGGAAGCCAGCGGCGAGAGGATGTCCACGAACATATATGCGAAGAACATCATCGACGCCACCAGGATCAATACCGTCCAGCGCGCCGCAGCACTATCGCGCAGGGTCTGTTTTAATTGATTTACCATTTGAAGATTTGATAATTTGAAGATTCTAATCAGTTATCCTTGGTCGGTTTTTGGTACGACCATTTTTTCTTTTTCTTGAGCCACTCTGCCTTTTTCTTTTCGTATTCGGCATAGTGGGATTCTAAGTAGCCATCGGCCATGTTAATTGAGAATTGAGAATTGAGAATTGAGAATTACTTAATTCCGAGTTCTTTTTTAACTGCTGGCATGAGGTCGGTTGCATCTGCGCCGATATGTACCATTGCGGCGGAGTCGAAGATATAGGTGTATCCCTCGCGCTCCCCGACAGCCTTGATAGCCTTGGTCATTTTCTCGTGCACCGGAGCCAGCAACTCCTGTTGTTTTTTCTGGATATCCTGCTCTGCTGTCTGATAGAAGAGCTGAATGCGCTGCTGCATCTCCTGCAGTTCCTGCTGACGGATTTGTTTGATTGCGTCCGCCATGGTTGCTTCTTGTGCCTGGTAGTCCTGATACTTCTTTTGGATCTCCTCGTTCATGGAAGCCAACTGGGTCTCGTACTGCGAGTTGATAGTGTCCATTTTCAGTTTCACTTGTGCTACTTCGGGCATCTGAGCGAAGAGCTCCTGTGTGTTGATGTGACCGAATTTCTGTGCGCTGGCGAGCATCGGCAGAGCCAGCAGGATTGTGATAATAATTTTCTTCATTTTTTATAGTTATTTGTTGTTATTTTCTCGGTTGTTTCCCGTTCGACCGTCGGCTGACCGTCGGGTGACCGTCGGGGTTGACCCTATTTTGCCCCTAATTTTTGGAGGACTTGGTCGGAGATGTCCAGTTTGGAGGACATGTAGATGAGTGCCGGGTCGGCGGAGCGGTCTTTGACGATGTCAATTCGTTTCTCGTTCGCCAGGTCTTGGATGGCATTGTATATCTCGTCCTGTATGGGTTTGATGAGCGCTTCGCGCTTCTTGTAAAGTTCGCCCTCCTGTCCGAAATACTTGCGCTTGAGTTCCAGAACCTCCTGCTCTTTCTTCACTATCTCCTGTTCGCGTTCGCGTCTCATGGCTTCGGAGAGGAAGATCTGCTCCGTCTGGTAGTTGGTCGTCATGACGCGTGCCTCCTGCGCAGCAGCATCCACCTCTTTCTGCCAGCGTTTGGAGAGCATCGTCAGTTGCTCGTTCGCCTGCTCGTACTGCGGCAGGTTTTTGAGGATATATGCCATGTCAATATACGCGATCGATTGATCCTTAGCAAAAGCCGTGCCAGAGAGGAGCAGAGCGGCAATTATAATTGAGAATTGATAATTGAGAATTGATAATTTTTTCATTGTTGTCTGGTGTTTTATAGTTTAACTAGTCGAACTAGTTTATCTAGTTTTACTAGTTTTATAATTCTTGTCCGAGGACGAAGTGGAACTGGCTACCGCCGTACTGCTTGGAGCCGTTGATTTCGTCGAATCCCCAACCCCAGTCGATACCGAGCAGACCGAACATCGGGAGGAAGATACGCACTCCGACACCGGCTGAACGCTTGAGGTTAAAGGGATTGTACTCCTGAATATTCGAGAAGCAGTTACCCGCCTCCACAAAGGCGTGCGCCCAAATCGTGGCGTTCTGCTCCAGCGAAATCGGGTATCGGAGCTCCATTGTGAATTTATTATAGAGGTAACCCATGTTACGTCCGGTGGTCACATCGTACGGGGTCAACGAACCGGATGAGTAACCACGCATAGAGACATATTCGGTGGAATAACTGGTGTACGCCGACATACCGTCGCCACCCATATAGAAGGACTCAAACGGCGATTTGGCATTGATGTTATAATGTCCCAGATAACCGAACTCGGCGCGGGTCATGAGGACCAGTTTGCCGTCCCTGGTCAGCGGCGTGAAGACCTTGCCGGAGAATTTCCATTTATGATACTCGATCATATGGTATTTCTCCGAAGTAGATAACTGGCTGTAGTCTTTACCGCTGAAGAGCGACCACGGCGGTGTGATCTTCAGACCGATGGTGAACTGGCTTCCGCGGCGTGTATAGATCGGGTTATCGATAGACGAGCGCGAGATTTGGAGGTTCAGCGCCAAGTTATGGCTCGTGCCATCCGAAATCAGCAAATAGGGCCAGTCTTTCATCATATACATCTGGTAACTCAACTCGCCATAGAAAGTGAAGTAGTCGTCGGGCCAGCGCAGACGTTTACCATAACCGATGGAGACACCGAGCGTACGGAGGTATTTATCTTTATCCGCCTCGCTCTCCGCCAGCTGCTGGTAATAATTGCTGTTGCCGGAGTAGTAGTAATAGTTCGAATAGGTGTTATAGAGGTTTTGGTAGGCCTTCTGGTACCGGCTCGAATACCCCGTTTGGTTCGCGAAATAGATACTTGCGGAGAGGCTGTTCGGTCGCTTACCGCCGAGCCACGGCTCCAAGAAGGAGATGGACGCGGACGTATAATATATACCGTTCGTGCGCGCGTTAATAGAGAAGGTTTGTCCCTCGCCCTGCGGCACAATGCGGTAGGCTTTCTTGTTGAAGAGGTTCTGGATCGCAAAGTTGGTAAACTTGAGTCCCAACGAGCCCACAAGACCGGTAGCACCCCAACCGAGCGAGAACTCGATCTGGTCAGACGATTTGGTCTCTAGTTGGTAGGTAATATCCACCGTTCCTTCCTCCGGATTCGGCTGGATGTCGGGCACGAGTTTCTCTTGGTCGAAATGTCCCATCTGCGCCAACTCACGTAGCGAACGCATAATATCCGACTGGCTGTATAGCTGACCCGGCTTGGTATATAACTCGCGGCGCACGACGTGCTCGTACACGCGCGTGTTTCCTACTATTTTAATATTATTGATGGTCGCCGGTTTGCCTTCGTACATTCGCATCTCGAAGTCGATTGAGTCGTTCTCCACGTTCACCTCGACCGGCTCAACGTTGAAGAACAGGTATCCGCGGTCGGTATATAACTTGCTGACCGCATCGTCGTCGTTGGTCAGACGGTCGTTGAGGGTCTTGAGGTTATAGACATCGCCCGGTTTGACGCCCAGCGTGGCATCCAGCAGTTCGTACGGATAGACGGTATTTCCCACCCATTTGACCGAACGGATATAGTATTTGTCTCCTTCGCTGATGGTCATATAGACGTCCACGCGCGAGGGATCTTCGGGGTTCGGCACTACGGAATCCGCCACGATATAGGCATCGCGATAACCGTATTCGTTGTATTTCTCGATCACCGCCAACTTGTCTTTTTCGTACTCTTCGGTAACGAATTTCTTAGTTCGGAAAAGGTTGATGATGTCGTTGTCGTTGGTCTTTTTCATCGCCTTGTTGATCTGGCGGTGGGTCAAAGCGTGGTTGCCGGTGATATAGATTTTCCCCACTTTGGTCTTTGTCTTCTTATCCACCGCCACGAGCACGCGGACATACCCCGGATGGTCGGGGTCGTTGCGTTGGATGACATGCACCTCGGTATTGTGGAAACCTTTCTCAGCGAAATATTTCTTAATCACCGTCTTGGCATGATCCTCCAAGTTCGGTGTCATCTGCGAACCCTGACGGATACCGGTCTTCACCTCGACATCCTCGCGTTCGCTTTTCTTCATACCTTCGTACCGCACTTCGCTGATACGCGGACGCTGCTCGAGTTCGATCACCAGCCAGATCTTGTTGCCCTCGATTTTGCTGGCTTTGATCTTGACATTGGAGAACAGACCTTGCTTCCAGAAGCGTTTGATGGCTTTGGTAATCTGGTCTCCCGGCACTTCAATTTTATCGCCCACCGCCAAACCGGAGAAGCCGATGAGAACGAAGTCCTCATAGCTATCCGCTCCTTCCACGGCGATTCCGGCTATCTCGTACGTCTTACGCGACATGCCATATTCGATCTCCTGCACAGCGACGCTGTCGCTCTGGGCAAAGATCGGCACAGATAGCAAGACCGCAAACAATATATAGATTAATCTACGCAATGCTCTTCAAATTTTAATTCTTCACTTGCTCACTGGTCTTGCCAAATCGTCTTTCGCGTTTCTGGTAATCCACGATCGCTTTGTATAGTTCTTCCTCGGTAAACTCAGGCCAGAGGCAGTCGGAGAAATACAACTCGCTGTACGCCAGTTGCCAGAGCAGGAAATTGCTGATACGATATTCTCCGCTGGTTCGGATCAACAGATCCGGATCAGGGATCGCAGCGGTCGTCATGAGCGAACTGACCAACTGTTCGTTCACTTCCTCCGCCCGCAGTTCGCCGTTCTGCGCCCGGCGCACCGCTTCGCGCATTGCTTCGGTGATCTCCCATCGCGCCGAATAACTGAGCGCCAGCACCATGGTCAGCCCTGTATTATGACTCGTTTGCTCGATGCAACCGAGGAATTTCTGCTTCGTGCCTTCCGGCAGACGGTCGATATCGCCGATTGTCTCCAGCCGCACGTTGTTCTCCATCAGCGTCGGAGTCTCTTTGGCGATCGTATCCACCAGCAGGGTCATCAGCGCATCCACCTCCTCTTTCGGACGGTTCCAGTTCTCGGTAGAGAAGGTATAAAGCGTGAGATACTCAATCCCTAATTGGGTAGCTGCGACGGTGATATTATGCACGGTTTCGACCCCCTGTCTATGCCCGAACATTCGCGCCAGCCCTTGTTTCTTTGCCCATCTGCCGTTGCCATCCATTATGATCGCTATATGCCGCGGCAAACGCTCTTTGTCTATTTGCGATTTGTAGTCCATCTTCTCAACTAAAAATTACATATTCTACACGGTTTCTTCGCTCTGGCGAACTCAAAGACGATGCCTGCGGTGAACATACCCGTCAGGTCGCAGTTCATCCAGTTCCAACCGTTCATCTGGTGTTTATTATCCAGCGCATCGCGGCTCTCCAAATTGTCCGCCATGTATATATTATGCTGCCAGGCTATGTTCAGCCCCACGCAGTCATGAAATTTCCATTTAAAACCGATACCCAGCGGGATATAAGCCGCCACATGGTTGAAGATCGGTTTGTTCTCTCCGTTCGCGCCATAGATGCCGGCTCCCACTCCGAGGAAAATATACGGCGTATAAGGCTTTATGCGCTTGTCATACCGGTTCGCGGAACCGAAACGGAAGAAATTAAACTCCGCCATCAGATCCACATTGATCAGTTGGTTCTGCCATTTGGTATCCAGCCGCTCGCCGCGGATGGTGTAGTCATGCCCGGTTATACGCTGGCCGGAGACCTTCGCCTGCAACGCCCAGCGTTTGGTGAACTTATACCGGAAATGTACACCGTACGCCTCGCGCGGGTTCATGAATATATGCGGTGTTGCGTCCCCCACATAGTACCCCGCTCCGCCCTGCAGACCGATTTCGCATAGATATGGCTCGCCTTGCGCAAAAGCACTAAGCCCCATGCACAAAAACAATGCCACTACTATTCCTATATGTTTGATATGATTTTTCAATTCTCAACTCTTAATTAATGTCCGGAAAGCATCTGCTACTTTCTTCACCGGCACAAGTTCAATCGTAAACCGCTTTGCGTCCACTTTCTGCTCCGCGGGAATGAGGATCCGTTTGAATCCCAGTTTCTGCGCCTCGGTGATTCGCTGCTCCAGTCTGGTCACAGGCCGAATCTCGCCCGCCAAACCCACTTCGCCGCAGAGGCAAGTGCCTGCATCCAAAGCGATGTCCATGTTACTGCTCAACACAGCCGCCATGATCGCCAGATCGATGGCCGGGTCTTGGACACGCAGTCCGCCGGCTATATTGAGGAACACATCTTTTTGCAGCAGTTTGAATCCCACCCGTTTCTCCAATACCGCCAGCAACATATTCAGTCTCCGTCCGTCGAAGCCCGTGGAAGAGCGTTGCGGCGTGCCGTAAGCGGCAGACGAGACGAGTGCTTGCACTTCGATCAGGAATGGTCTTACTCCTTCGACAGCCGCGGCAATCGCGATGCCCGACAGTCCTTCGCGCGCCGTAGAGAGCAGCAGTTCGGAAGGGTTGCTCACCTCGCGCAGACCGTCCGCACGCATCTCATAGATGCCCAGTTCGGAGGTCGAGCCGAAACGGTTCTTCTGCGCACGCAGGATGCGGTACATATAGTGTTGGTCACCCTCGAACTGCAGCACGGTGTCCACTATATGTTCCAGCACTTTCGGTCCCGCGAGCGAACCTTCCTTATTAATATGTCCGATGATGAAGAACGGTATATTGCGCGTCTTGGCGAACTCCATGATCCGCGCGGCACATTCGCGCACCTGGCTCAACGAACCGATAGACGCTTCTATTGCCTCTGTTCCGATGGTCTGAATCGAATCAATCACTACGACCTCCGGCTCCAGTTCTTTCACTTGGTCCAATATCCGCTCCAGCGAAGTCTCGGAGGATATATAGAGGTTCTCCGCATTGCCTGCCAGCCGCTCTGCGCGCAGTTTCAATTGGCGCACGCTCTCTTCGCCAGAAGCATAGAAAGTCTTCCGCTCCCCTTGCTGCATCAGTACTTGCAGCGCCAGCGTCGATTTGCCGATACCCGGTTCGCCACCCAGCAGCACCAGACTACCCGGCACCAGTCCTCCTCCCAAGACACGGTTCAGTTCGCCGTTATGCATGTCGATCCGCATCTCTTCGGACGCCTTCACTTCCTGCAGCCGCTGCGGTTTGGCACTCGATGCCGATAACTGACGGCTGACAGCTGATGACTGACGGCTTTGCACCATCTCCTCTTCGTAGGTGCCCCATTCGCCGCAGACCGGGCAACGACCCAGCATCTGCGGAGCTTTTGCGCCGCAGGACGAACATACATATTGGATCGTTGCTTTTGCCATTAGTGATTGATGATTTATAATTCAATTACATCATTCTCCTCTGCCAGGATCGTGTTTTCGAATACCGGTTTGGCTTCCTGAAGGAACAAACTGTGGTCCTCCACACGAGCTGAATAATGTCCCAAAATCAACTTGCCCGCTTTCGCCAGCGAAGCGATCTTTGCCGCTTGTTCTGCCGTGGAGTGCATCACTTCCTTGCTGCGCGCCACCATCTCATTGAGGAATGTCGATTCGTGGTAAAGCGTCTCCACGCCTTCGATGATCGGCACGATCTTCTCGCTGTACATGGTGTCCGAGCAGTACGCATAGCGTTTGCGCGTCACGTAGTAGAACGAACCGTCCTCATTCTGTTTGCGCCGCGTCTCTTTAAAAAGGAAGCCGCAGGTCGGCACGCTGTGCTTGAGCGGAATGGTCTCCACGGAGATCGTGCGATCCTCGTAGATCACTTCGTTCTTACGCGGGTTAATCGGATGAAATACAATCTCATACTGCCGATCGTTGGCGTGGTAATCCAGCAGCGGCGTCAGCAGTTTCTCCAGATCCGGGTGCGCGTAGATGTGCATCGGCTGGGTTCGTTTGAGCATTCCGAGCGTCGTCAACAAACCTATCAAGCCGAAACAATGGTCGCCGTGCAGATGGGAGATGAAGATATTATACAACCGTCCCGTCCGCAGCCCCAGTCTCTGCATCGTCAGCAGCACACCTTCGCCGCAGTCGATCAAGAACGACTTGTCGCACATCTCCAGCCACTGCCCCGAAGGGGAAGTGGTCTTGGTCGGTTTGGCGCTACCGCAACCTAATATGGTCAGTTTCGCTTCGCTCACTACAATTTACTATTTACAATTCACAGCAGACAGTCTCTCCAACATCTTCTTTCCCAATGCCGTCTTGCGCTCGATGTGCTCCAGTACGGCTTTGACGAACGAATTGGACTCAAAACTACCGCGCACTTCTTCGAAGTCGGCTTCCGCTTGTTCGCGGTCGCCGTCCACGCCAAAGCCCGTCTGGCTGTTCAGGTCGAACTCTTTCCGTGCGTCGTCATACACCATGTGGTCGAGGTTCACCACAGCCTCCAACCATTGGTTGACGGTCATACAGATTTGCTCCAGAGACACTTCTTCTACGCTGCAACCCCATACTTGCTCCAGTTTCTCCAGCGCCCAAGTCCATTCGTACGAATAGTAGTTGGCGTGCAGTTGCACCAGACGCGCCTGAATATCTTCCAACGTCAGACCACCTTTCTCTATGTCGTTCAGGAGTCGGCTCACTTCGCTCTTCGGCGCAATCAGACCCGCCAGATCGACCCAGTCGCCGGAACCCGTTGTGCTGTCAGGACGAAGCGCCGCACGCATCTCTGCGAGGGTATGCCACTCTGTCTTCTCCAGACGGCTGATCAGGCTGTTGCCCAAGAATTTCTGAATACCGATTGTATAGAGTTCGCGCCCGTGACGCAGCGATGAGTTGCGGATCTTGCAGTTCCGATAACCGTACACTTCCGTGTTCTCACCGCTCAGCGCCTGCAGTTCGTTCAGCACTTCGCGTCCCCGCCACATCTTCTGCACCGTATAGGGACTCAGCAGGTTGAAATTGATCTGGTCCAAGCGATGCGGGTCTTTGCGATTGTCGCGCTTCGGCCATTTCTGCGCATCGCGGATCGTGCCCACTGTACGCAGGTTCGCTCCCGGTACCAGGTAACTCTCCGAGTTATTCTCAATCAGATACGAGAACGGCAGTTCGGACGTGTCCGCATGATGGGTATGACGACCCATCACCAGACTGAACGCGCCGATCTTGCTGGGCCACAGCAGGTAACTGTCGCTGGTCGTCTTCGCGCCGCGCTCCGCGATACCTTGATGAATCGGACCCAGTTTGTACATGTGATTGCTCTGGTTCGATCCCGATCCCGCGTTCAGGAACGAGAACATACCTGCAATCAGCAGCGTACTCTTATGGTGGGTCACGGTATAAGGACCCGCGAAGATGGCACACGCTTCGCCGTGCATTCCCTGGCAGTTGCTAAAGAACAAACTCTCACCTGCGGAATAGTGTTTATCAAAGACACAACCCTGCCCCACGAAACATTTGTCCACCAGCGTACTGTCGCCGATCTCGACACCCGAAGCGATGATAAAATCCACACATTTTACACCGCTGCCCAAACGAACAGGAGCATACTCATTGGAATTGATCGTACCGTTTTTCAGTCGGCTCACGCCCGTCAGTTCGGCATAATCACCCACTTTCACATTCTTGATCGAACCGCAGTTCAGGATCCGCACGTGGTCGCCTATATAGCCCACTTCGGAAGCCTGGGTCTCCGCGTACGCATCGATCAGCCGCTCCACCTCGCGAATCATCTTCGGACGGTGGCGATAGAGCGTCAGGATATATGCCAAACTGGCGCTTAACTCATTGAAAATAGGTATCTCACGACCGCCGCCTTCGTTCATCACCGGCACGCGCACACCGTTGCCGAACGTCGTCTTGCCATCCACCAGGATCGCATTCACATTCTCAATACAGGTCTCGCGTCCGATGCGATAATTCGCGATATAATTGTGGATGTTATACAGGTGTGCATCGTCACCCACTTCGCAGTTATGCAGCGTAGCATTGTAGATACCCGAATGCACTTTCAGCCCGCCGGGCATCTCTATCTCTCGACGGAACACACCCAGCCGGTTATGGCCGGAGAAACGCGTATTGCGGACGTAGCGCGGATCGAACTCCTGCGCCACTTCCACCTCTGCCCAATTCTCCGCACTACAACCCTGTGCCTCCAATTGAGCGATCTCTGCGCTTGTTAATTGCCGGTACATCTTAGTCGTTCAGCAGCATTGGCATCAACAACATGAGGACATCCTCGTTCTCCTCGTTCTCCGCCGGCAGGATCAGACCTGCGCGGGCCGGGTCAGCCAGCTTCAGCTGTACATCGGCACTTGCGATAGAGCTCAACAGGTCAATCAAGAACGGAGCCTTGAAACCGATTGCCATCGGCATGCCGTTGTAGTCGCAACTGATCGTCTCCTCTGCGCTTGTCGAGAAATCGATATCCTGCGCGGAGATCTTGATCTGGTTCTCGCTCAATGCCAGACGCAACTGAGCCGTTCCGTTGTTCGCAAACACAGCCACGCGCTTGCAAGCGTTGATCATCGTCTGACGGTCGATCGTCACGATATTCTGGTTTGCCTGCGGAATAACGGCATTGTAGTTCGGGAAACGACCCTCTATCTGGCGGCAAACGATGATGGTGTTAGCAAATTCGAAACGCGCGTTCTTGGCGCCGAAAGTCACCTTCACATCGCTCTCCTCTTTTGCCAGCAGGTTCTTGAGCAGACCTGCCGGTTTCTTCGGCAGAATGAAGCTTGCGGTCACTCCGGCTGCCACGCCCGTGTTGGTATAACGAACCAGACGGTGTGCGTCGGTGGCTACCATCGTCACTTTGTCCGCAGCGATGTCAAAGAAGATACCGTTCATCACCGGACGGAGATCGTCGTCGGCAGTACAGAAAATGGTCTTCTCGATAGCGCTCTGCAGCACGTTTGCCGGCAGGCTCAGCGTCTGCGCCTCAGCCTCCGTCTCCGGCATCTCCGGATACTCGTTGCCGTTCACGCCCACGAACGAATAAGTACCATTCTGGCTAACCATGCTGACTGCAAAATTATTCTCGTCGATAGTAAATGCCAGCGGCTGTTCGCTGAACTCCTTCAGCGTCTCCAGCAGCAATTTCGCAGCCGAAGCCACTTTGCCAGCGCCCTCTACGCCGTCCACTTCCACCGAAGTGCGGATCGTCGTTTCGCCGTCCGAAGCGGTCAATTTCAACTCATTACCTGACAGGTCAAACAACACGTCGTCCAGGATCGGCAACGCATTCTTACTGTTGATCACGCGGCTTACTGCCTGCAATTGCGAAAAGAGTTTTGAACTCGATACATTGAATTTCATACTCGTATATTTTTGATGTTTATTTTCCTCGTATATGCGCGCGTTTCACAAGCGCGCACAAAATCGGCTGCAAAGGTACAAAAAAAAAATGACATATGCAAGCACATGCCATTCTTTTTTACGAAAATCGTGTTATTTTTCGCTTATTTCTTGCAGTTTCCCTCGCAACTGATGTACTTATAGCACAATCCTGCGAGTGCAGCACCCACGAGCGGAGCGACGATGAAGAGCCACAATTGCGGCAGCGCCAGAGCGTTCTCCGAGAAGATAGCCTGCGAGATCGAACGAGCCGGGTTAACCGAAGTGTTCGTCAACGGAATAGAGATCAAGTGAATCAGCGTCAGCGTCAGACCGATTGCCAGACCGCCGAAAGCGCCGTTGGCATGCTTGCTGTCCGTCACACCCAGAATAACCATCAGGAATACAAACGTGAGCACGCACTCCGTTGCAAATGCACCCCATACATTGGTCTGCAGATAGCCTGCTGCTACATCTTCTGCACCGAAGAAATCGCCATAACCGTTTGCGGCGAATGTGCCGATCTCCATGTTTGCCGACTTGGCAATTCCGAACAGGATGGCTGCTGCCGCAATAGCGCCTAAGATCTGTGCACACCAGTAGCACAACATCTCTTTCGCACTCATTCTGCCGTTCACAAAAACACCCAGACTGACTGCCGGATTCAGATGCGCGCCACTAATGTGACCAATGCCGTAAGCCGCAGCTACGATCGTCAGACCGAATGCCAACGCTACGCCCAGAAAACCAACATGTCCGAACAGGGCTGTTCCACAACCACCCAATACCAATACTGCCGTTCCGAAGAACTCTGCAGCGAACTTGTTACATAATTTCATACTTGTTTATTTTTAATGTTAAACAATAAAATTCGCATTTCGGACTGCAAAATTACAACTTTTTTTGCACATGTCCAAATTTTTTTGTAATTTTGCGCCCTAAATCACCAATAAAATTATGCGCATCGGTATTTTTGACAGCGGATACGGAGGCTTGACCATCTTGGATGCCATCCGTCGGGAACTGCCTCAGTACGACTACTTGTACTTGGGGGACAATGCCCGTGCGCCCTATGGCACCCACTCGTTCGATGTGATTTACCGATACACTTTGCAGGCGGTTAAGTATCTCTTTGACCATGATTGCGCGCTGGTCATCCTTGCTTGCAACACCGCCTCAGCCAAAGCCCTTCGCACGATCCAGCAAAAGGACTTGCCGCTGATAAATGATAAAATGGTAAATGTCTTGGGCGTGATCCGTCCGACCGTTGAAGCCGTTCCGGCGATTACCAAGACCGGACATGTGGGCATCCTTGCCACGCCCGCGACTGTAAGTTCCGAAAGTTACGTCCTTGAACTGCAAAAGATCTTCCAAAATCTCGAAATATCCCAACAAGCCTGCCCTCTTTGGGTTCCGCTCATTGAGAACGGCGAGCACTTAAACCCCGGCGCAGACTATTTTGTGGACCTCTATCTGCGGCAGATCTTGGAGAAAGATCCGCAGATTGACACCCTTGTCCTCGGTTGCACCCACTATCCTTTGTTGCTGCCGAAAATCGCCCAATGGATCAAGAATAACGGCAAGCGCTTTGCCGCCGGCGATATTCAGGTTATTTCGCAGGGTTATCTGGAAGCAAAGAGCCTCGCGGATTATCTCCGCCGCCATCCCGAGTACGAATCCCAACTCTCGCAAGGCGGCTCCTGCCGCTATTTGACCACAGAAAATGCGGACCGCTTCTCGCAATCCGCATCCCTCTTCCTTTCCGCTCCCGTTCAGGCGGAGCACATCGATTTAGAGTAATTTTCTGCCTTTATCGTGCCGTTGATGTCGGCTTAACAACCCACTAATCACCCACTAATCACCCACTAATCACCCACTCGTACATCGGTTTTACCACGCGACGCCGAGGGTGAGACCGACACCGTGCTGGAGGTATTGGTTGAGACCAAAGGCACCGATATTCGTTTTGAGGGGTTCGATGGTCATCGTTGCACTACTCCAAAGCCAGTTCATGTCATAATGAAGTCCTATGACAAATTCACTAGATCCGGTAGGAATACGCCAGTCCAAACCCACACGCGTATCGGTCGTGATCGCCATTTTGGTATTATACGCGTCGCCGTTAAAGAGCGGTCCGGCAGCCGCACTCTGGTTGATACGCGGAGCAAGAATAAACTTACCCACCTGAATCGGCAGCTGCGCTCCCAGATAAACGCCGAACAAAGGTCCCGCACTAATTACCGGCGTGCTTGATTTCTGGGTCTCGCTAATCAAAGCCGTAACCTGAAGACCCGTCGTAATGAAGCCAAGCCAGTCGTGCCCGAACTGGATTCCAACTATTTGGTTCATACCGAAATAATTGTCATAAATCAAATGGAAATGGTTCATATTGTCCATATCGGTCACGATATGTGTTGCGGAGCGCTCGAACTTTTTAGCGCCTTTTCCTTTGCTCTTCACCAGACTATCGCGCACAGCCAGCGTGCGCAAAGCAGGATCGAGCGGCAGATGCCAGTCCATGTCCCGTATATCTTTCTGAACCGAATCCGGCAGTTGGCGGAAGACATAGAGCCAGTCTTCGCCGGAAAGCGACCGCAGCGGCTCGATCTCCTTGCCGGCATCGGTTTTGGAGGTTCCTAATGTAGCGATAAACGCTTGCACGTCTTCTTTTCCGATCGCCAAGCCCACTCCTTCGCGGTAGAAAGCCTTCCATGTATTGACACCCAAGATCTCGTACTTGCCGTCTTTATTCTTGAGCAACAGCGGTCCGCCGCTGCTACCGGGATCGATAGAAGCCGTATGCTGGATGATACGCGAGGCGTGCTCATGGCTGTCCACGTCCACACGCGCATTGGAAATGCTTCCGCGCGTGAGCTGCCAAGAGGGTTTGTCCGCCAACTCCGGAAAACCCGCTGCCACGATGGAGATGTCTTCCTCTATCTCGCCGGCATAGACAGGAAGGGCAATCATGTCACATTCGGCAGGAAGAGCAACTGCCGCCAGATCCGTCAGACCGACATGAACCACATCGCAATGCTCGTAGCGGACGGTCTTTTCGTGGAGTTGGAAGATAATCGTTGCTTTCCCGGCATAGCCGACCACATGCAGGTTGGTGAGAATATATTTCTTGCCGCCCTGCTCCACGACGACACCCGAACCGAAAGTGCCTTCGCTTTTATAGGCGGTTAACGCCCGCGAAGCACTTCTCATTCCGGCTCTCGCCGTATAAAGGGCGTAGTCGCCCATGAGCGATTTGTCCGCATCGGAATACTCCGGTTCAACGACACAAACACTATGCCGCAAGCCTTGCGCAGAAGCCGGCAGCAGCACACACAGCAGCATAGCTGCCAAATAGAAAATACGTTTCATATCAGAAAAAATTATTCGTCGTCACCCACTACACCATTCGAAACTGAGTCCGTCTTCGTCTCCGGAACAGCTTTTTCTTCCGGCATGGTGTTGTCTTCAGGAATCACTTTTAGCGGCATTTCCGCTTTCTTGTCCCCCGCCATTTCGTCCAATATATACTGCATATCGGAGCCTTTGAGTTTGCCTTTCTTGATAGCCGTAGCGATCTCTTCATTCTCAGCAAACAGTTTCGCTGCCGCCTTCTTCATCGCCATAAAACTGCCGTTCGCCATCGCCAGTTCAGCCAGTTCCAACTCCGGGCGAACCAGATAATAGAGCGTAGGCGTGTCCGGTCCGTTTCCACCTCTAAACTTCACGAAATACAGGTCGCCTGTCTTCTTGTCTATCTGGTAGTACATCTCGCATTGGAAAATCACACCCCATGCACTTCCCATGACAGGATTACCCCATTGATGCTCGCTCTGCATCATGGATTTTCGCGCGTGGACATAATACAATACGTGCTTCTTGTCCGGAAAATTCTTATGCCAGATCTTGATACCGACGATATTTGCGGCATCGATATCCGTGTGACCTTTGTCACCCGCATTCTTTTTGACCCCCAGCTTGCCTTTGCCGACTCGCGGTAACTCCACCTCCGCGTATTCTTCGGAATGTCCGTCCACGAAATACACCTCCCCGGGGTAATAATGAGGTGTGAGCAAAGTCAGTTGAGCAAACTGCGCGTGTAGCGCAACGCTGGCAAAGAAGGCTGCCAGCACAAGAAGAAATCTTTTTTTCATAAATTTGAACGTTTTATTAACAATTCGCTGCAAAATTACAGCTTTTTCTTGAAATATGCAATAGTTTATAACATTTTTTACCATAAATACACAAAAAGCGTGCGCTTTCGTTCGCTTCATTTGATTTGTTGAGGTCTTCGACTACCTTTATCACTCAAATAAATGCACGGAAAACTCACGCTACTACGTGAGCGTGCATAAACCGTACTTGAGTGATTTTGATTTTGTTAAAAGTGTCGAAGTTTCAACAAATCAAGCTTTGGCTTATTACGCTAATCGGCGCACACTTGCGCTTTTATATTTCTATATTTTATCCGCTTTTTTACGCTGTCGGTGCCAGCGGTCAGACTTGGGTCAGTTTATAAATCTCCGGACCAGCCGTGACCTAAATCCCAGTGTTCGTCGTATTTAAACTCGAAGTACGGCAGGGCGAAGTATTTTTCCAACAATGCGGTCAACTCCTCCTCTATGTCTTTTGCCCACTGACCGACAAAAACCACAAAGTGATCCACAGCCCAAGCTACACGCCCACGCGGGACTTGGGTGTAATCGCCACTAAACTTCGTAGGCTCGTGCTTTGCCAAAGCCTTAAAA
The DNA here is from genome assembly GCA_902765485.1 of uncultured Bacteroidales bacterium. Taxonomy (GTDB): domain Bacteria; phylum Bacteroidota; class Bacteroidia; order Bacteroidales; family Paludibacteraceae; genus Colicola. The sequence goes on along the minus strand of CACWZZ010000001.1, from coordinate 10,423 downwards.
TACTGTTTTTGCCAAACCTGCCTGTGCAAAGTCCGGTAGTTGATATACGGAAGTCCTTTGTCTGCGGCATCCTCTACCATCTTTGGTGTCAGTTCTTTTTTATATACGCCGAAGAAATCGTGCTCCTCGGGGTCGTACCAGAAGATTCCTACCGCCGGCATGGGCTCATCGAAGGACTTCATATCCTTCATAATGGCTTCTTTTTCGCTATGTGTTAAAGTGGTCATATTGTTTTCTAAACCTTTGCGACTGCAAAGGTACAACAAAAAAATGACATACGCAAGAGGTATGCCATTTTTTTGAGATTTTTCGATAAATCGAGAGAACATTTATCCGACAGAGCCTTCGAGGGTGACTTGGAGGAGTTTCTGGGCTTCGACGGCGAACTCCATCGGCAGTTTGTCCATCACTTCCTTGGCATAACCGTTGACGATCAGTCCCACGGCGTCCTCCGTACTGATTCCCCGCTGGCGGCAGTAGAAGAGCTGGTCCTCGTTGATCTTGGAGGTCGTTGCTTCGTGCTCCACCGTAGCCGTCGGATTCGAAATAATCATATCCGGGAAGGTGTGCGCGCCGCATTGATCACCCAAAAGCAGGCTGTCGCACTGGCTGAAATTGCGGGCATTTGTTGCCTTCAACCCCATCTTCACCAGTCCGCGGTACGCATTCTGGCTATGCCCGGCAGAGATACCTTTGGACACAATGCGCGAACGGGTGTTTTTGCCAATATGAATCATCTTGGTGCCCGTATCCGCCTGCTGGTAGTTGTTGGTCACCGCGACGGAGTAGAACTCCGCCGTGGAATTATCGCCGCGGAGGATACAGGACGGATATTTCCATGTGATCGCAGACCCGGTCTCGACCTGAGTCCACGACAGGCGCGCGTTCTCGTACGTGATACCGCGTTTGGTAACGAAATTATAGATACCACCCTTGCCTTCCTTGTCGCCGGGATACCAGTTCTGGACGGTGGAGTACTTGACCTCCGCATCCTTGCGCACAACAATCTCCACGATCGCGGCATGCAGCTGGTTCTCGTCCCTCATCGGCGCCGTACAGCCCTCTAAATAAGAGAGATACGCGCCTTCGTCGGCAATCAAGAGTGTGCGCTCGAACTGACCCGTTTTGCCAGCATTGATACGGAAATAGGTGCTCAGTTCCATCGGGCAACGGACACCTTTCGGCACATAGACAAAACTACCATCGGAGAAGACCGCACTATTGAGCGCCGCATAGAAATTGTCAGTCGGCGGCACAACCGAACCAAGATATTCCTTCACCAGATCGGGGTGCTCGCGCACGGCTTCGGAGATCGAACAGAAGATAATACCCTTCTCCGCCAAGGTCTCGCGGAAAGTGGTCTTGACCGAAACGGAGTCCATGACTGCATCGACCGCCATGTTACCCGCCAGCGCAGCGCGCTCCTCCAAAGGGATTCCGAGTTTATCGAAGGTCTTCATGATCTCCGCATCAATCTCGTCGGACGGTTGAGAATTTGAAGATTTGGAGATTTGAGAATTTGAAGATTTCGTCCGCGGAGCGGCATAATAGGAGATTGCCTGAAAATCAATCTCCGGGATGTCCAGATGTGCCCAAGTCGGCACTTTCATGGTCTGCCATTTGCGGAAAGCCTTGAGGCGGAACTCCAGCAGCCATTCGGGTTCACCCTTTTTCGCAGAGATCAACCGAATGATGTCTTCATTCAGCCCAGCGGGCACAATATCCGTCTCCACGTCGGTCGTGAAGCCGTATTTGTACTCCTGGGAGGTAATATCTTTGATTAAGTCATCCATAAAAACAAAGCCGCCATCGTGTGGCGGCTTGGAGGCCGGTAGCGGAGTCAAACCGCTCTGTACGGTTTTGCAGACCGCTGACTAAGTCGCTCATCCAACCGGCCAGTCGCGTTCGAAAAGAAGACGCGAATCCTCTGTTTCCAGAAAGCGGGTGCAAAGGTAGTGCTTTTTTTTGACATAGCCAAATTTTTTGGTAAAAAAGTGAACTTAAGCACACTTTTTTTGCTAAAAAAGGCTCAAATCGGCATCTGTGATCGTTCCTTTGGGACGTTTTTTGCCGCGCGAGGGAGTCTTAGAAGGACTAGACGAACTAGTTGAACTAGAAGAACTAGTTTTTCTAGATTTACCAGGTTCCATGACCGCAAGGATGATCTGCCGGGTCTGGTCGTCCGTCCATTTGCATTTATCTACTATCCACTCCAAGTAACTCTTGTCGATCCGCATCATGGACTCAATGGACTCACCCTTGTGCCCGCCTTGGCTGAGGTAGTAATATTCGCCCCGTTTAATGAGCCAGCGGTCAAAGGAGATGAAGTGGAACTCTTCGCGTTGCGTCCATTCCCAGCTGTGCGCCGCCACTTGGGCTTTGAAGACCTCAATGGTAGCCATCACATCGTCCAGCGAGTTATGCGCACCCTCGAAGGGGTGCCCGTAATAACGCGTATAAGCCGCAGTCAGATTGCAATGGTATTTCTCACCTGTCTCAGGGTCTATCTGACCTGCCATGTGAATGCGTTCCAGCGCCAGAGCGTCATACCATGTGCGACCGTCAAAGACAAAATCTTTGCCGATACGCTTCAGGTTATAATGCAATATAGGTGCGTCAAAGCCGTTGCCGTTATAGGACAAGATATCGCACCCTTCGGTGAACGCCATCAGCTCATCATAGACGCTGCGAAGAGAAATGCCATTCTCCTGCAAGAAAGTCTTGGAGATATGATGTACCGCTTCCGCCTCCGCGGGAATAGTGAACTCCCCTTCCGGCAGGATATACCAGTCGCGGGTGTCTATCACATGCCAATCCGCGGTGTCCACTTTGACGAGCGAGAGCTGGATGATATGATCCTTCTGCACGTCCAGACCGGTGGTCTCTGTATCAAAACAAACGAGGTTCATTTGCTATTTGAAGATTTGATAATTTGATAATTTGAAGATTTTATTCCACATAGAGGACAAGCCCTTTGAGGTACTCGCCTTCGGGGTGGTAGATATTGATGGGATGGTCTTGTGGCTGATGGAGCTGGTGCAAGATCCGCACTTTACGTCCCACTTGCGCCGCCGCAGAGAAGACCGCCAGACGGAACGCCTCTTTGTCCACCGCTTGCGAGCAAGAGAAGGTGAACAGGATACCGCCCGGACGGATCATCTCAATCGCTTTGGCGTTGATACGCTGGTAGCCGCGCAGGGCATTTTTCACCGCGTCGCGATGCTTGGCGAATGCCGGCGGATCCAATATAATCAAATCGTACGTGCGCCCCTGCGCTTTCTGCGCCGTGAGGTACTCAAAGGCATCGGCAGCCACCGCGGTATGGTTCGTTGCGGACGGGAAATTCTTCGCCACATTGACGTTCACCAAGTCAATCGCTTTCTGGCTCACATCGACCGAATCAACCGCCTTGGCTCCTCCGCGCAGGGCGTAGAGCGAGAAACCGCCGGTGTAGCAGAACATATTGAGCACATCTTTTTCTTTGGCATAGCGCTCCACGAGTGCGCGGTTCTCACGCTGGTCGATAAAGAAACCTGTTTTCTGCCCCCGCAGCCAGTCGATACGGAACTGCAAGCCATTTTCCACCGACCAGAACTCCTCTCCGGTACTTGGTACTTCTAATCTCCCTGCGGTCGAACGATCTGCTTCGCGGTATGGGTCACTTGGTTCTTTAAGCCACCCCACTCTTTCACCCTCTACCGGCGCCTTGAACGGCAGGGTGTCATCGGACTTATAGTAGATATTCCGCACTTGCGGCACTTCGGCAAGGATCGCTTCGGCAATCTCGTTCCGGCAGACATGCATGCCCACCGAGTGCGCCTGAATGACCGCCGTCTCTGCATAGACATCTACAATCAGCCCCGGCAAAAAATCGCCTTCGCCGTGAATGAGACGGAAGGTGTTGTTAATTGAGAATTGAGGATCGGTGATTAAGCCCAATGCTTCTCGCATTTGGTATGCTGCGCGAATACGTTCCCGCCAGAAACCGGCAGGCAAGGTCTCTACGCCGAACGCCAAGATACGCACGGCGATCGAGCCTATTTGCCAATGTCCGACTCCCAGAATCTCATTCGCCGCCGAGCGGACAGCAACCAACTCGCCTTCTTCGGGCGCTTCACCTTTATGCGCGGCGTCCAGGACGACACGGGCAATCGCACCGCTGAACACCCACGGGTGAAAGCGTTTGAGCGACTCTTCCTTATGCGATTTAAGATAGATTGTTGTCATTCTACGCCGTGGGTCAAATCGTGGTACGCATGGAGGGACAAGTTGTCACTCACGTATTTGAGTGCGTGGAGATGTTTGAAACCGAGCGCCGCTATGAACGCCAACTCCATATCGAAGACACAGTCCTTGTAATCCGACGCCAGCACAAAATCCGTGTTGGTGTAGCATATAGCACGGACGGTGTCATGGTCGAGCGGCAACTCTGCTCCCAAAGACTCATCGATCAGTTTCAACTCCGGTTCCGGATAAGTCACATTAGGATGGTTCAGACGCACTTCCGTCACTTCGACCCAGGTGCCCAGATCGAAATTCGCACTACCGGCATAGCCGATATTATAAATCTCCGCTTCGCGGTCGAGGTCTTGCAGGGTTTGAATGATATTGATTGCCCCCACGCCCGTGTAGATAAGCTCTGCATCCTTCAGATCGAGCCCTAATTGTTCACGCGCTTTGTCCAGCAATACCAGCTCGCCGTCCTCCGCCATTACGATATATTTCTTTGCCGCAAGGGCACGATTAACTTCGTTTTTTGCCATAGCTGAATTAAAATTTGCTGCAAAGGTACGATTTTTTTTGCATATATGCAAGAGAAATACGTTTTTTTTGCTATTCAAGTGCTACTTAATGCTAGACGATAGTTAGACCATAGCTAGATGATACAAACTCTGTATCAATTAAATTTAAATGCCGGATGCATAATCAAAGATTACTCCTTCCCGCGAGCACGAGTTGAACCCATGTGCAGGGAGATAGGGCGTAGGAAGGGTGCAGTCAGGTGGCATTATCGGCAATGGGTAACGGATAACCAAAAATATACAAGAACAACCAACGTCGCGTTCGGTCCTGAATCCGATTCAGGGTAAAAAGAAGAAAAAAATGACATGGCAGAAATGGCAAAAATGGCAAAAAAATGACATGACCGAATTGACCGGATTGACCGTTTTGGGGGTGAAACGGTCAAAAAGGTCAAAACGGTCAGAACAAAAAATTATATGTCAAAAATAAAGTACTTTTTTACTTTACTTCCTGTCCCTGGAGCGAATAGGTCTTGTTATTTCTCAATATGTAGAAAGTGCCTTCTTTCAAAAACTTATGGGGCATAGCTGTATTTTCTATGGTTTCTACTGACTCCTCTTTAGGCGCAAAGTAAGCAGTAAGCGTAATGTCCGAAGAAGGCATGGTGAAAATAATATCCGTGCTTACTTCATCGGTGAAATCCCAGGAATGAAGGTAATACCCGTCATTGGGCACGGCAGTGACTGCTACTTTTGCTCCTTCTTCGTAGTAACCGCTGCCTGTAACTGTTCCCATCGCGCTATCGTTGGATAGAACGGTGAGCGTATAAAAGGGGGCTTTCTCAAAGATTGCCGTATAACTTTCGTCCTTAGTAACTTCTACCAAACGGGGATTGTATGGATAGCCGTCGCTCCATGTTGCAAAACGGTAGCCGCCATTCGCTTTAGCTTCCAGAATAGCAGATTCACCCGTAAAATAAGTGCCGCTGCCGGTTACCGTACCAGCCAAGGTATCTGATGACGTTGCTTCTATATAGTAGAAACCTGTCGTGTCGATATGGAAAAACTCTTTCCATACCGGCGCATTCCTGTACAAATTGATCGAGCGTGCCGGCACTTTAAGAACACATGCCTGCTTGTCCACACCCTCAAAGACTGATTCATCTATCTCAATAGGCTCTATTGCCGGACAGACAAACTGCTGCAAAGAAACACAGTTTTTAAAAGCCTCGTCTCCGATAGTTTGCACGTTACGGGGCAAAGAGACAAACTTAAGCGCCGAATCATTTAGACACATGGATTTGGGAATATCCAATAGTTTATTGCATGGCAGCAAATCCACACTTTCCAGTTTCCATGCATCTCGGAAAGCGCCCTCCCCTATGAAACGGAGATTTCTAAGGCGCGACAGATTGCTGATAGTACGGAGGTTATAGGTAAAAGCGAATGCCTGAACGCCTATGTCTGTCAAGCCGAAAGGAAGAGGGATAGAATCAATAGCAGATATTTTGAAGCATATACTTGGAATCTCTCTTACGTTGTTCTCTGCAAATCCGCGAATTTTTCGAATACTGGAGCCGTAAAAGGTGCCCACGCCGAGGTCTTTCAATTTGGTACTGCACACCAATTCCTTTAAAGGAGCAGCATCCGAACTCGTCTTTGTGTCCCAATTAAAAGTGGTAGCATCTGCTACTTCTCCATTATCCCATCCATTGGCAAACGCCCAATTGCATACACTCTCGGTACTCGGCGACATCTGATACGAATATCCCGCTCGCGTAAACGGATAGCATACAAGTTTCTGCTGATCTTTGGTATATAACACTCCGTTGTCGCCCATGAAAGATGCATTGGCACTATCCACCTCAATATGCCGCAGGTGGTACCAACCGTTTGCAAATCCGCACGCGATATAGGAGACTTTGCTCCCAAGACGCAGTGTGTCCATTGCCAATTCCTGAGCGAACGGATTATCTATTTCTATAAGACTATCCGGGATGTTTAACTCTGTCAGCCGGATATCCCCATAGAACGTATCACCGACAAATTTAGCAATTGTGTTAGGAATAACCAACCTTTCCAGAAAAGGATTACAGCAAAACTGCTGCGTGCCTGAATTTGTGAAAGTGGTTGTATATGAACTCAAGTCCGCTTCCAAAAGCGAAGTGCATGATTGCAGCCTTAAGTCTTCCAATGCCCGCGTCCCCGTTGACCAGATGCGGTGAATGCCGGGCAGAAGATTCTCTGTATCCATCAATTGAATTAACGCATTGAGTGAATCGGTAGTGTGGAACCAAGATGGGAATCTCGATAAATTGGGAGGAAGAATCAGCGTATCAATGGCAATCAAACCGCTCCGTTGAGAGTGCAAGGTTGTAATATGCTCTGCCCGACTCATGTCAATCTTGGAATAATGCCGCAAGGCACAGTTTTGCGGATTGTACCACTGGATAGTATTGGTCACCGCATAAGCATATTCGCCTTCGGTTACGCTGTCCGGCAGAAAGATGTATGCGCTGTCAAAATACACTGCACTGACCTCGAACGCCTGCGAAGAAAAGTCCTCTTTGGTGATTTGGTAGCGGATACCATTATGGTTGAATGTGTCATTAACTGCGGCTTGCGCCAGCAGACCGCAGTTAATAATGAGCAATAGTAAAAGATTCCTTTTCATAACAGGTGAGTTTTTATTTTCCGCCGCAAAAGTACTACTTTTTTTTTATATAAACAAATACAAAGCGACAAAAATACAGATTTTATTAGCGTTTTATTGCAAAATAATGCTTTTTGATGCAAGTTCTTGACCATCTGAAGAAATAGTCCTTGCTATATATATGCCCATACCCAAAGATTCTTCAATTGCATTCAATCCGATCTGAAGAGATGTTTTGTACACAATTTGTCCGGATACATTGTAAATAGCAATTACAGCACCCTCTATCGTATTATCTACATAAATCATTCGTGAATCCGACCATATACTATTCTGCAAATTACTGTTCTTTTTGTCTGGACTATACATAACTGGTCCTACTGTACTATAGAGATGAGACCCATCTTCATAACCGTTCTGATAAGCACCAATGTCTGTATGCACAGCTATATAATCATAGTATCTATACATATTCATTACATCATAATCCATAATATTGGAATCGTAAAATGGGCAGGAGGTAATAAAAGAAGCATATCCTGAATTAATAGCAGGAGATAAGAAGAAATCACAACTATATGGTGCAATAGCGTTTCCCGTAAATTGCGGGTTGGTCGAAAAATAATTACCGCTTATATTATTCACCCAACTTTCATAATGCTCAAGTATAGAATGTGATACATTAAAATAGTCAGATGCCATATGCATATTATTATTGTAGTAAATAATGCTATTTTGCAAATTATACGTATAGTGTTGGTTAAACGGGATGAACATATCACCCGAGAAATAGTTGTCTGCTATCGTAACATTGATTAAATTGACGTTTGTACATAGTGCCATTAGATTTGCCACAGTGTTTCTTGCAAACAAACAACTCGTATAAGTTACTGTATGATTGGCAGTCTCCATCCAAATCAATCTATTTGTAGAAACGAATTTCTCAAATTTACATTGTGATATAACATGATCTCCATACAATAATGACAATGCAGAATAATTATTACCCTCTCCTGTAAATGTAATACCGTCTATAATACAAGTGTTTGCCCCATTAACATAGTAGTACCCAACACCATTGAATCGCACCAAGTCGTCGTTACCCGTGGCATGAAAGCGTGTTTCATAGTGATAAAAATCTCTATCATCATAGTTTCTTTGATTAAAATATGCATGAGAATTCCAACCGCCATACATTCTAATACTTTGTACTATGGCTGGTATGGCTTCAAACACAAAATCGGTATAATAATCACCTCCCTCAAATCTTACTTCAATATTTCCACTATATACTCCATTATAAACATTGTGAATAAAGCAGTCCGCGGTTATCGGATTAGCAAAATAACCACCTATTCCATCTCCTGTAGTGCTACCATTCACAGTTACATAGACGGTAGGGTCATTAATCGGTGTCTGGGCTTTACATAGTTGTCCTGCGATGAAAGCCACCAAAATGATACTATATATTCTTTTCATAATTTCAAATATTTAAATTTATTGTACTCTAAATTGTCCTATGAGCGCACCTCCGGCGGTTTCGATACGGAGTACATACACGCCTGCGTTGGCGATTTGCTCATTCAGCGAGGAGGTGAATCCCCGGTTAATCACTACGCTTCCGGTAGAAGCACTGACCACAATCGCTTGCGCGAATGGGATAGCCTCTTCTTGTTTGAGGACGGTTAAAGAGTTGCCATTGATCGTTGCACGGAAATTTGTGGGACGGGTGGGTACATGCCCCATGTGGTCTGCATCATCCAAAGGATTGTCACCTGGGAGAACTCCCATTTCTACCACTTCCATTAAAGGAATTTCCATTTCTTCTGCGCGTAATGCGCACGGCAGCAAGATGAGCAACATCAGCGCCGAGGTAAGTAAAATTTTTCTCATTGTACATAGAGTATTAGTTTAACATTGGGCGCATAAATCAATGCGCCGCCAAACCAGTTTGATTTGACGGCACAAAGGTACTGCTTTTTTATCATTCCCACAAGAAAAGAATGTAGTTTTTATTTCAACGTAATATGCTCATTATAAACTACTTATAAAATCGAATGTAGTTTTTTCTACTAAAAGACATGTTTTTATGAATTATCCTATTACCTTTTCAATCAAAAAAGTACGCAGATCAGCACTTGTCGTTCTTAATTTTAAGGCTATATGTCTTTTGGTACTGCGTATTGTCTTGTATGAATAATATAGTATATCAGCCATCTGTTTGTCAGAATACCCTCCTATTAATACTAATATGCATAATCTAATTTCCCGATCGGAAAGATTCTGTTTTTGTAAAGTATTCGCTAAGTTATTAAAAAGTCTATTGATAATAGTACACATTTGCGTGTAATCCTTCCAACCCAATTCTGACAATACATCTTTTGAGTTTCGTAATGTGCTGCATGTGGCTTCTATATTTGACAATAACTGTTGATGGGTCTTGTGTTGCTGTTCGGATAATTGAGATATTTCCGTATGCATTGCAATGATACTATCTTCTAATTGTGTTTTCTGTTTTTGTTTTGTGCCTATATCATGTATTAGCCTACTATGTACATTGCGTTTGTGCCATATATAATACAATATAGTACACGAACCGGCAAACAATACTATACCGACAAGAGCAAATAACCACCGCAAATCCAGCTTGCGATTCAAGTCTTGTTCTAATAGTTGCACGGCTTGGGATAATTTCTCTTTTTGCGGCTCATATTCATAATAACGTATATCCTCGCGCTGGGAGGATAATTCCAAAATACTTTCTGTGCAAACAGAAGAATCGCAGTGCTGGACGATATATAATGCATTAAATCTGTCTTGATAATTAGCATCGGGCTGGGTCAATAATATGTTCGCATACCATAAAGCCGAATCCATCTCTAATAATTTATAGAAAGATTGTGCTTTAATAATTGCACATGTAGGCATGGTTATTCCGTAAGATTGCATGGATATAGTAGCACAATATATAGCCGAATCGTATTGTTTTGCGAATAGATATGCATCCGCTCTTGTTTCCCATGTTTTT